>JANQQA010000175.1 GCA_028285205.1 Bythopirellula sp.
CGACCACGATGCCGATGCCAAAGCCCAACGCGAGACTGGTCGGAACGACATGCAGCGACAGAAACGGCGTGACGGTGGCCGCGACCCACCAGGTCGAAAGGCCGTGAATCATCAGCCGTGCATACCCGATGCCGGCGACCACACCGACGATCGCCCCCACTAACGCGACAACGATCGCCTCGCTCAGCCAAGTGCGTCGCAGCAGCGCGGCATTCCATCCGCTGGTGGCGAGCACACCCAGTTCGCTGGCCCGACTCTCCACGCCCAGCCGGAACAGCAGCGCGATCAGCATGACCGCTGAGGCCATCAGAAAGAAGCTGAACCCGAGGAACAGGCCTTCAAACGCCGTCGTGCCGCGCGACGCGGCGAGGCCTTGCTCCTTGATCGGCAGCAGCGTCATGCCCATCTCGGCCGGGTCGGGTTTGAGCTGCGTCGTGATTTGGTCAACCGCTAGACCGGCGCTCACGGGTACACGCAGCAGACTGTCAGTCCCCCAACGCGACGACCACAACTGCTTGGCGAGCTGGTACGACACGAAGGCCTTGGGCGTCGTCGCGTAGTCGTCCCAATAGTCCTCGTCGACGCGGCGGATTTCCTCGACCAACTCGAACGGCAAATCCCAGTCGGAAATCGAGCGTTGATCAGTTACGCCGGGTAGATCGGGCGTGAGCTTGGGATCATTGGCCGTGGTATTGTTTCCCTCCGCATCGTGCAGTGGGACGATCGCGCGGAGCTTGAGGGTCACCGGCTCGGCTTCGCGCAGCTGGCCGTGCGTGGTTTCGGGCTCGTAGTAGGTGAGCGTCAGCGTGTCGCCGATCTTGGCTCCCAGGTCATCAGCCGCCCAGTCGTTCAGGACGATCTCGTCATCGGCTACCAAGATAGGTTTGTTGCCCTCATCCAACAGGGGGCCAATCCCAGCGAGCGAGTCGATGCCAGTGACCGTCGAGTAAGGAATTTGCCGCTCGCCAAGCTTGATCGTGTTGGCGAGGTAGGTAATCGCCGGTTGAGCTTCCACGTCGGAAAACGTGGCGGCGAAGGCCTCGCCCAGCGCGGACGGAAGTACCAACCGCTCGGCCGTCAGGCGTAGGTACGCAGTAGCGCGTGAAGTGCCGGTGTTTTCGGTTGAAACGCTAACGCCGAAGTCCTCCAACTTCGGCACTAGCGCGATTTTCGTCTCGTTCAATGCGACGGCGTTCGCCTGGTCCGGCAGGTCGAGCAAGTTTTGCAGTGTTGCCAGCGGCACAAACACTTTGCGTGGCGGTTGTTGGCTGGGGCGAATACTGAAGCGGGCCAGGCCCTCGTCGGGCAGGATGGTCGCCACTTCCAGTCGTCGCGAAGCGACCGTGTCTGACTTCTCTCCGAGCACACTGTCGGCGGGCATGCTGTCCAACGTCGGCGTGCGGAGCAGCACGTCGTCGCCGACCTGAACTTGTAATTCCGCAGCTACCGAACGCGACAGCGCAGCTTGATTCCTTTTGAGCGGGGCAGGGGAGAGGTTGCGGTCGAATCGCCAGAAATCGTCTGTGTGTCCAATGATGGAGAGCTGCGTCGCATTGCGTGACTCGCCATTGGCAGAGCTAGCCAGCGATCCAGGAATCATCAACAGCGGGCCTGTTTCGTCGGCACCTAGCTCGTTCGCGAGCTGTTGGCGAAACGGTTGCTCGGCGATGAGTAACTGATTGATCCCACCTAATCGTTCCAGCACGAGATCGCGGAGGCTTCCCCGCACGGAATCGCCGACCAGCAGCGCGCCGGTGATCACCGCTGTAGCTACAGCTACGCCTGCGGCGACCGCCAAATGGACCCGGCGATACTGCCACAGGCTGGCGAGAATGAAGCGGATACGATTCATTTCTGCATTATGGCACAGCTGGCCGACGCGTCGCAGGGGTGGCGTCGCACGAAAAAACCCTCGGCAGCAAGAACTGCCGAGGGGTGTCAGGACTCATCGTAATTCGGCGATCGCGTTATGCGTCGTCGACCGGGCAATTACTGCCGTCGCATTCGCAAGTAGCGCAATCGCACTCTTCGCAATCGCATTCGCCGCAATCCTTATCGTTGCAGTCGCACGACTCACAAGTGCATGCTGGTCCGCAACAACAAGATACCGTTTCCGCCTGGCTAGCCGACAGATTCTGATAACCGTAAACCGAAGCTGCCACGAGAAGTAGCACGGCAGCTATCTTTCCTAACAGAGACATAATGCAGAACACCTGCGAGGCCGTTGCCTCGCGTTTGAGAATTGAAGCTGAATCAAATCAAACGAAAGCGTCAGACGCGTTCGTTAGTTCAGCCACACGCACAGCCGCGCGTGCGTTCTCAGGGTGCCGCCAAGCGGCGGCGTCGACACACGATCGGTGGAGTAATCATCGAAGGGAGAGGCGATCGCCGCAGCCAAGCACGGTGTCGCGAGAGCAAGATGCTCGTGAGATTGGTTTTGTGTTGAGTTTTCGCGAAGTGCAAGCGCGACGGCGCTGATAGGCAGCACACTACAGCCGCACACAGGCTTGTTGCAGTCTTTAGTGCCGGCCGTGCAGCACCGGTCACCGCTTGCTTGCTCGGCTGGGCAACTGCCGGTCGTCTCAGCGCTGCAACACGGCTTCGACGCACAGCATGACCGGGTGTCGGCGGACGTGGCCAGATCGGCTTCCACTGCGTCCATCGAGCAGCAACCGCAGCACGGCAAAGCCGTGGTCGGCATGAGCAACCCAAACGTGGCGAGGGCCACGAGAATTGCACGCGTCGATTTTTTGATGCCGATGACGTTCACTATCTAAGCAGAACTGACTTTGATTAGTTGCTATCCAATCATACCATTATAAGTACGCCGCCAAGTTGCCGACAGTGCGATCGCTAACGTTGCTGTGATCTAGCGAATCAACCTAAGGCCTTGTCAGATATGTCTTTACGGCACCACGCTCCGTCCCAGCGGATGCATTTTACGGCCGTGTACGCTTGCAGTTTGGCCTGCGAAACCGTGTCGCCCAATGCCGTAACTCCCAGCACGCGGCCGCCACTGGTGACGGTCTGGCCATCGGACAGCTTCGTGCCCGCGTGAAAGACTTTCACGTCAGGCAGCTGCGCCGCCGCGTCGAGTCCGCGGATGGGGTGGCCTTTTTCGTAGGCGGCTGGATAGCCCTCGCTGGCCATCACCACGCACACCGACAGGCGCGGATCCCACTGCATCGGTTTCACTTCGTCGAGCCGGCCATCGACGGTCGCTCCCAGCACGTCGACCAGATCACTTTGCAAACGCATCATCAGTGGCTGGCACTCGGGGTCACCGAAGCGCACGTTGTACTCCAGCACTTTGATGCCGTGCTTGGTGATCATCAGCCCCGCGTACAGCACCCCGCGAAACGGACGGCGCGAGCGTTTCATTTGATGAACGGTTGGTACCAGAATCTTCTCTTCGACATGGCTCATCAACTCGTCGGTCACGAGTGGCGTTGGGCTGTACGCCCCCATGCCGCCGGTGTTGGGGCCGCGATCGCCATCGTGGGCCGGCTTGTGATCTTGCGCCGCAGGCATGGTGAGGATGGTTTGCCCGTCGGTGATCGCCAAGACGCTCGCTTCTTGGCCGACGAGTCGTTCTTCAATGATCAGCTGCCGACCGGCCGCGCCGAACTCACCCTCCTGCCCGCCAGCGCCATCGCCCGCGATCCGCTTGACCGCGTCGATCGCCTCGGCGCGATTGTCGCAGACTATCACCCCTTTGCCTGCGGCCAGGCCATCCGCTTTGACCACAGCAGGTGCATCCTCGCGGGCGTTCAAGTGCGACAGCGCGCTCTCCGCGTCAGCGAATGTGCGAAACTCTGCCTGGGCCACGTCGGCGTGGCGGAGCAGGTTCTTGCAGAACACCTTGCTGGCTTCCAGTTCGGCCGCCTGTTGAGCGGGGCCAAATGCGCGGACACCTGCCTCGGTCAGCGCATCTACGACCCCGGCGGCGAGCGGCACTTCTGGGCCGATGACTGCCAAGTCGATGTTGTTCTGCTTGGCGAACTCGATTTGGGCGGGGATGTCTGAGTCGGCAATCTCGACATTCTCCAGTGGTGCGTCCTCATCGGTCGCGGTCCCAGCGTTGCCAGGGGCGACGAACACCCGCTCGACACGATTGCTCTGCCCGATTTTCCACGCCAACGCGTGTTCGCGACCACCGCCGCCCACCACCAACACTTTCATCCCTGGTTCTCCCGCAGCGCGAGTGCGCAATTGCCGCAAGCGCAGGTTCGGCTTGCATCGAATCAACAATATGCTGATTTTAGGAGGCGCGACGTCGATTAGATAGTCACCGCGGTTGCGCCCGCCCGCACAACTTTTCGCCGCTGAACGCGCGGACGAACAGCCCGTTCTTCGCGAAAGGCGGTTGACCTTTCCGGGTTGAGGCTTTATACCGGTAGGATTAGATTGTGAAAAAAGTCACAATCTCCGCCCCGACCTTATGGCTTGTGTTGTAAGGTGCTGTTCTCGTGGGGTTTGGGCCTTGTGGTCTGACCTCTCAAAGTCGTAGATTTAGGGCACGACTGCGGACCTTCTGCCGCGCGGGTTTGGATGCTTGCGTGGAGGTCGAGATCAAGTCAGAGGCGGCCGTTTACCGTGACGGTAGGGATGTTATGGCTGAAAACAAGAAGATGTCCGTCGCCGAAATCCTGGCAGCAGCCAGGAAAGCGGATGGAGGCAGTTCTGGCGAAGCTGAGCCGCCCGCTGAGGCCGCGCCCGTCGAAGCGGAAGCCGCACCCGAGGCCGCTGCCCCCGAAACGGAAGCTGCCGAGCCAGCCACCAAGCCGAAGCCGGCCACAGGTGCTTCGGGAGGCCGTCCTAGTGTTGCCGAAATGATGGCGATGGCACGTGCCGAAAAAGGAGGCGGCGCGAAACCCGCAGCCCCCAAGCCCGCCCCGAAGGCAAAGCCCGCTGCGGCAGCCAAGCCCGCTGCGAAGAAGCCGGCGGCCGCGAAGAAAGGGCCAGCAGAGCCGCGAGATACAGCAAGCATTTTGGCAGCTGCACGCAAGGGAAACAAACCCGGCCCGATGAGCAAGTCGGAGGCCGCAGCCAAGGCGAAGGACGATCCGAAGGGCAAAGCAAAAGCCCCCATCGTCGTGCCGCCGATGCCCGCGAAGCCGGCTTACGCCAAACCGGCTGCCCCGGCAAAAGCCAAGGGCAAGAAGGACGAGGTTGATGAGGGTGTGCGCGACTTTCTGTGGGTTGGATTCGCCGGGCTAGGCGCCGTCACCGCCTTGTGGAGTTTGGCTTCTCTGAAGTTCTTGTTCCCCAACGTCCGTCGCGAGCCGCCGAGCAAGTTCAAGGTTGGCTTTCCGGATGCCTATCCAGCTGGCCAGGTGCAGACGAAATTCAAAGCCCAGTACGGCGTGTGGGTCGCCAACGCGGAGTACAACGGGCAACAACAGATTTACGCCCTCAAGTCGGTGTGCACGCACCTCGGATGCACACCGAGTTGGTTGGAGGCGGAGCAAAAATACAAATGTCCGTGTCACGGTAGCGGTTTTTACAAGGACGGCATTAATTTCGAGGGACCGGCGCCAAGACCGTTGGAACGCTGTGCTATTCGCATTGCCGACGATGGCCAAATCGAAATCGACAAAAGCCGCACATTCCAAGAAGAGATGGGCCAGTGGGAAGACCCTGCCTGCTACGTCTCCGTGTAGGGCTCCCGGTCGCGGGAATGACAATTTGCGAAGCACCTCAGGACGCAAGATATCTCGTAAGTTAAAACTATCAGTTGTCGCGGTCTAACTTACGTGTCGATGGGCTTCATTGGTGACCACACATTCCTGTATATCGATAACCGTTAATAGTTCATCACTTTAATCTAAGTAGATCAGCAATAGCAAAGTTCACCTGTCATGGCCGACCTTGGCGAAATCATACGCGAATCGCAAATCTGGAAGAGTGTCTTCAGGCATCCGATGCCCGTCGATCGACGCAACCGCATCGTCGTGATGCTGACCAACTTCTTTTTGCATTTGCATCCCGTATCGATCAAGAAGCAGGGCATCGCACTCTCCTACACGTGGTGTATGGGTGGGGTGACGTTCTTCCTGTTTCTGGTGGAAACTGTCACCGGCGTGTTGCTGATGTTTTATTACCGCCCCACGGTGGAGTGGGCGTACACCGACATTCAGATGCTCCGTGACGTGCATTCCCTAGGGATCCTGCGCGAAATCCATCGCTGGGGTGCCCATGCGATGGTGATTACCGTGTGGCTGCACATGTACCGGGTGTTCCTGACCGGGAGTTACAAGCCGCCACGTGAGTTCAACTGGGTGGTTGGCGTCTTTCTCCTGCTGCTGACGTTGCTGTTGTCGTTCACCGGTTACCTGCTGCCATGGGATCAGTTGGCAGTGTGGGCGATTACGGTGGGCTCGAACATGGCCCGTGCGACACCCATCTTGGGGCACGAAGGTCCAGGGCAGCAGTTGTTGACCCTCGGCGGTGTGGACATGATCACCAACGCGTCTGACGCCCGCTTTGCGCTGCTAGGTGCGCGCGAGGTGGGTGAAGAGACGCTTAATCGGTTTTACATTTTGCACTGTATCGCGATCCCGCTGGGCGTGGCACTCTTGTTGGCCATTCACTTTTGGCGGGTCAGAAAGGACGGCGGCATTAGCGGACCGATGTAGGTGTGAGTGGTAAGAGGTGAGAGGTTGGAAAATTCCCGTACCTCAAATCTCTAGCCCCTGGCCCCTGATCCCTGCCCCCTCTCAATCATGACTCACGGACTGACAGACGCTCAATTCTTCGATATGGTGTCCCGCTTCTTGGGCCCGTATTACATTGCGCTCGCGCTCATGAACGGCCTGGCGGCTTTGTATCTTTGGCGCTCCGACCAAACCAAGACATGGTTTCGGTTGCCGATTCCCCTTACCGGCAAGAGTCTGCCGATTACCAACGTGATTGGTTGGCTGGTTTTTGCGCTGCTATTTACAATCTTGGCCGGAATCGGTGGGAAGTCAGGAGGCGCACAACTCCTCGAACTACCCGAAAGCTGGCGTGAGGCAATCAACACGTACACGGACCCGATTTGGTACAGCGTCATCACCACCGTCGGGCTGGTGGTTGTCTACGTGTTTCGCGGATTCTTCGTCAAGCCAGCGGTGGCGTGGATAATCTGGAACCTGATGTGGCTCTTCTTGGGCCTGTCGATGACCGACAGCGACTTCTTTGAGATCGTCGCGAAGCCCGATAACGTGCCGATTGTGATGTTGGTATTTCTGCTTGCGTTCTTCACCTGGTTGGGGACGTATCAAGCAGTGATCAATGACCGCCGCAAGGAAAACGGCGAGCCGCCTATGGAGAAGGTCAACGACGAAAAAGTGCTCGTCTGGCCCGACCTCGTGTATACCGAATTGATCTGCATGATCGCCCTGACGGCGTTCTTGATCTTTTGGGCGATCGCGCTCCCAGCCCCGCTGGAAGAAGCCGCCAGTAGCGTGAAAACCCCCAACCCGTCCAAGGCGCCGTGGTACTTCCTCGGACTGCAGGAGATGTTGGTCTACTACGATCCGTGGATGGCAGGCGTCGTGCTGCCGAGTTTGATCGTCGCCGGTTTGATGGCAGTTCCGTACATCGATTTCAACAAAGCTGGCAACGGCTACTACACGATTAAGGAACGCCAGTTCAGTTACATCGTGTTTCAGTTCGGTTTTCTGGAGATGTGGGTCACCCTCATTGTTTTGGGTACGTTGCTCCGTGGTCCCAACTGGAACTTCTTTGGGCCGTATGAACATTGGGATGCCCACAAGGTTGAAGCGCTCAACAACGTAAATCTCTCGGAATTTTTCTGGGAGAAGATGCTCGGACGTTCGTTACCGGGTACGCTAGCGCTAGCGGATATTTCGCCATCGTTAGATCCGTCCAACTGGGTGATCGTGCCGTGGCTGGGAAGAATAGTTGATCCGTTCCTGCAGTTCTTCTCGCTACTGTTTGGCCGCGAGCTACCAGGAACGCTGTTGGTGTTAGGTTACTTCATCGCGTTGCCGCCAATTATGGCGTTGACCGTGTTTCGCAAGTTTTATGAACGGATGGGTTTCATTCGCTTCATGGTGATGGCCAACCTGCTGCTCTTCATGGGTTCGCTGCCCATTAAGATGCTGTTGCGTTGGATATTTGACCTGAAGTATTTGATTGCAATCCCCGAGTATTTCTTCAACTTTTAGATTTTAGGCGCAGAGCGCTAGCTGCTAGGCAATGGTTTGGGTGCAGGTTTGCTGCTCGTTGAACTAACGCCTAGCGCCTAACCGACTAGAAACTCACATGCCCGCTACGGAACAAACTTGGCGTGACCAAAAGAAGCTGCACATCGTCTTCGGCGCATCGTCGGTGGTGATGTTGATCGCGACGCTTTGGTTGATGGCGAAGGACCACAATCGCGAGTGGAAAGATTGGCAGCTGGACAATCGGAAAAAAGAAGCCTGGATGATTCAGGCTCGCCGAGATTCACTAGCTGATCAATTCGGCGACAGGATGCGCGCCTACGATGCCGAGATGCGCGAAGCGCAGACCGAGGCGATCGACGATGAGCTGATCGAGCAATTCAAAGAGTTGGTCACCAGCGAAGCAAGACGTCTCGCACCAGAGGATAAGGCAGATTCCATCGATCTGCCGTTTTCCGATCTCGCGAACACCCGCAATGATTTTGATCTCGCGCTGCAGGCAATGGCAGACGTTGAGAGCGCCGCCGAGGGAGAAGACAACTCCAGTATGTTGGAGGCAGCCGCCAACAACGCCATCAAAGCGCGACAGTCGGTCTTGGATGTCATGTCGCGTTACATCGCCAAGGCCAAGCAGCGTGAAAAGGTGTTGGTCGGCACTCGAAAGTTCGTCGCCGCCGACAGAACCGCGACCGTCAGCGAACTGGGCCTGATGATCGGAGGGGGAGCTTCCGAGTCAGACAAGGAAGTCGTGCAAGAGAAGGTCGATGGCTTCTCCGCCAAGATCGCTGAGCTCACCGAGGAAATTGCCGCCGCTAAGAATCACCGCATGAGCTTGCAGGCGGTCTATGCGGCTGTCGATGGGCAGCGGGCGGAACTCGACAAGGAAAAATCGGCGCTGACCACCGAGTTGGCACGCCTCGACGATCAGGTCTACAAGAATACTTCCAACTTTTTTGAATGGGTAACGCGTTGGCCAGTACTCAACGCGCTCTATGACGGCAACGTACGCATCGATCAGATTTGGCTGCCAGATCTGACAATCAACTACAACTTTTCCAATCCCGCGCGATTCGACCGGTGCAAGACCTGCCATCAGTCGATTTCGCAAACCGCGGCTGGCACCGCTACCGAGCCGGCTTATCCAACGCTCACTGACGAGCAGCGGACGAAGGTGATCACACTGGCAACGCCTGATGACGATCCGGAAGAAGGCGAGGGCTTGCGAGAGATTTACGGTTTGAAATTGGCTGATGAGGGCGTCATCAACTACGCCGACGTGACGGTCAAATACGTAGCGCCGGAAAGCCTGGCCGCGAAGGCCGGTCTCGAGTCGGGAGACGTCATCAAGTTGATCGGCGATGAACCGATCTACGACGTCGCATCCGTGACCAAATTGCTGATCACTGAACGCGTGGAGTGGGGTGAGGAGTATCCTGTCTCGCTAACCATCCTTCGTGGCTTGGATCATCCATTCACGACGCACCCGCGGTTGGACTTGTACTTGACCGACTCGAGTCCGCACCCCGAGAAGGACTTCGGCTGCACGATTTGCCACGACGGCCAGGGCAGCGGCACCGCATTCCCGTGGACGTCGCACACGCCGGACAACGCCGAGCAGAAGAATCGCTGGCTCAGTGAGTACGGCTGGTTCGACAACCACCACTGGATTTATCCGATGAAGCCTCAGCGGTTTGCGGAAAGCAACTGTCTGAAGTGTCATCACGAAAAAGGCGGCTTGGAGCCGAGTGAGCGATTCCCCGAGCCGCCGGCACCGAAGCTGGTCGAAGGCTGGACATTGGTGGAAGAGTACGGTTGCTTCGGCTGTCATGAAATGAACGGCTACAACGGACCGATCGCGCGCGTCGGCCCCGATGTCCGGCTGGAGCCAAACTACGCCGAGGTTGCCCAGCAAATTCTCAATCTCGATGCGCTGGATAACGAGCAACGACAACAGACAGGACGAGACGGGTTGTCTGATGAGCAGCGCAAGTTGGCTGAGCGCCTAGTCCAGGCACCTGACGATAAACAATCGCGCGATCGATTGTTCGCCGAGATCAAGCAGGACCTTGCTGCCGCGTCTGATCCGGAAGCCGAGTCGAGACTTAGCGCCGCGACGCACAAGCTGTCCGAAGGCCTCAAAGACGTCGAGGCCCCTGGATCGTATCGCAAGGTGGGACCGAGCCTCCGCTTCCTCGATTCGAAAGTCGAGGCCAATTGGCTCTACAGTTGGATCGAAGAGCCGGCGAATTTCCGCCCGACGACGAAGATGCCACAGTTCTTCGGTTTGCATGAACACTTGCAAAACCCAGAAGATGCCGATCAACTCGCGGAATCAGAGCGGTTCGAGCCGATTGAGATCCGAGCGCTAACAGAGTTCTTGCTCGAGAACAGTGCCGAGTTCGACTACCTCGAGACGCCCGCTGAAGTCACCGAGAACCCATCCGCCGAACGCGGTGCCTGGCAGTTCGAATCCCGTGGCTGTCTGGCTTGTCACTCGCACGAAAAATTCCCTGGCATTACGGCCAATCAAGGTCCTGATCTGTCGCGGATGAGTGCGAAATTCCAGTCCGAAAAGGGTCAGAAGTGGCTCTACTCCTGGATCAAGCAGCCGCACCGCTATCACGTCCGCACGAAGATGCCCGAGTTGTATCTCGATCCGATCGCGGTAAAGGGCGACGACGGCAAGCCGACCGGTCAGGTGACCGACCCTGCCGCGGATATCAGAGAGTTCCTGCTCAGCACAAAGACCGATTGGACACCGGGCGATGTTCCTAGCGGACAGTGGTCGGCCGAGGACGTGCAATCGCTGGCCGACCTGGCGGTCGAGTGGCTCGCCAGCGATGCGATTCCCACGGCACGCGCTAAGGAGTTCATTCAGAACGGCATCCCCGATCATCTCGAGCCCAAGCTGAAGTCCGACGAAAAGCTGCTGGTGAAGGCGGTATTCAACGAGCGCACACGTAAGGACCAACTGACCAAATACGTTGCCCGCCGAACGATCAGCAAGTACGGTTGCTTTGGCTGCCACGACATCCCTGGGTACGAAGACGCCAAGCCGATTGGTGCCGCGCTCGCCGAGTGGGGACGCAAAGACACTTCGAAACTTGCCTTCGAGAACATTTACAAGTTCCTCGAAGGGCATGGTAACCCCAAGCACGACGCGCACGGTTATCATGGCGAGATGGCTTCCGCAGGTGGAGGCGGTGGTGCTGCCCACGGAGAAGACGATGCACACGGTGGTCACGGGCATCTCGATCCAGCAGAGTTCGATTCGGATACGAGCTACTACGTCCAGGCGCTTAACTCGCATGCACGCGATGGGTTCATTTGGCAGAAGCTGCGGATGCCACGCAGTTACGACTACAAGACCACGCGGAACAAAGGCTTCAACGAGCGTCTGCGGATGCCGAAGTTCCCGTTCGACAAAGAACAGCGTGAAGCAGTTATCACGTTCGTGCTGGGGCTCGTGAACGAAGCGCCGGCCGAGAAGTACGTCTATCAACCCGACGAGCGCCAAAAAGCAATTGTCGACGGCCATCGCGTGTTGGAACGCTTCAATTGTGCCGGATGTCACACCCTGCGGATGGAAGAGTGGAAGCTTGCGTTCAAAGAGGACACCTTCGGCTCGCAGAGCGAATTGGCCGACTTTCCGTTCCTGACGAAACACTTCTCGGACAGCGAAATCGCCGAGTCGTTGGCAAAGGACAGTCGCGGCTTGTATCACGCGACGTTGCTTGGTCATCCGGTCTTCAATCAAGAAACCGGACAACCTGATCGTGTTGATGAAGACGGCCTGCCGTTGGAAGAGGATGATTTCGAGTCCGACCCGTACTATCTCTTCAAGCTGTGGGACGACACACTGCTGGAAGGATATCCCTGGCTGATGGGATTACAGGACCTGATGGTGCCCGCCAAACGCGATGGCTACGGCCCCGCAGCCGGTACGGCCTATCCCGCCTGGGGTGGCGATCTGAGTCGTTATCTGTTCCCGAAGGTCATTGCGAAGGCGAAAGAAAAGAACCCGCAGGTGAAAGGTTCGGAAGCCTGGGGCTGGCTGCCGCCACCACTGATGGCTGAGGGCGACAAAGTGCAGACCGATTGGCTGCATGGGTTCCTGATGGATCCGTTTACGATTCGTCCGGCAGTCGTGATGCGGATGCCGAACTTCCACATGTCGTCTGACGAAGCGGCGAAGCTGGTGGATTACTTCGCGGCGGCCTCGGGGGCCGAGTTCCCCTACGAGTACAAAGATCGGCAAAGCACCAGCTACTTGGCTCAGCAAGAGGCAAACCATGCTGGGCACATGGCGGATGCCATGAACATTGTGGTCGATGGCAACTACTGTGTGAAATGCCACGGTGTCAGCGATTTCTATCCGCAAGGCGACGAGACCACCTTCGGTCCAAATCTGGCTGACGTGCATCGACGGCTGCGTCCCGAGTACTTGCGCGATTGGGTCGCTAATCCCAAGCGGATCCTGCCGTACACGGGCATGCCGGTCAATATTCCCTACAAGCCCGATGCCGAGCATTTGGGAGGAGTCGCGCAAACGCTGTTTGCCGGCACAAGCATTGCGCAAGTCGACGGTTTGGTCGATTTGCTGATGAACTTCGACCGTTACGCAAAGAGTCAGACGGATGTCACTCCGATGGTCGATGCGGCGGCAGCAAAAGCGAAAGCCGCGACGGAAGAAACCAAGACATCGGACGCACAACCAGAGAAATTACCTCGCAGGTAAGTCAATTGGAGGTTAATCAATGATGATCAGAAGTATTCTCACGATAGCTCTCGGACTAGTAATCACGTCGTCGGCACTCGCGGAATGGGGGTCGCTGAAGGGACGCCTAGTGTTCGATGGCGATGCCGGTTCTCCGAAAGAGTTGAACGTCAACAAAGACACGGAGTATTGCAGCCAGCACAAACCTGTCGATGAAAGTCTCACCGTCGGCGACGGTGGCGGGCTGGCCAATGCCTTCGTCTATTTGTACGTCAAGCGCGGTAAGAGCGTCGAAGTGCACCCCGACATGGAGAAAGTCGGCGATGAACCCGTCGTGCTCGACAACAAAGGCTGTCGGTTCGAGCCGCATGCGGTGCTGCTGCGTACCGGTCAGACGCTGGAGGTCAGCAATTCCGACGAGATCGCGCACAATACAAACACGGGTGCCTTGATTGCTAACGCCGGTTTCAATGAGACGATTCCCAAGAATGCTCCGCTAGTGAAGAGCTTCGAGAGTCGCGAGTCGTTTCCTTCCGAGGTGGTGTGTAACATCCACCCTTGGATGAAGGCCTACTTGTTGATTCGTGACAATCCTTACATGGCCGTGACCGACAAGGACGGAAACTTCGAGATTAAGAATCTGCCCGCCGGGAAGCACGAATTTGTGTTCTGGCACGGTCCGAATGGTGTGATCAAGAGCCTGAAAGTTGGCAAGACCAAGACGAGCCGCAAGGGCCGCGCTAAGCTAGAGATCGAGTCAGGAGAGACGCTCGATCTGGGCGAGGTGAAAGTGACAGGCAAGCAGTTAGGTATGTAACCATGTCGTGGAGTTCCATGTTGTACAAACCATCGCGCGCAGCGCTGCTGCTGGCCTTGCTGGCGGTAGGTGTTACCGGTTGTCAGCGAGCAGACGAGCTGGGACCGATCGCGTCGGCCAGTGCGTCCAACACGATCCGCGAAGCACTCACCGCCGGTGGCGATAGTTCGTCGAGTGGCGGCGCGGTGGCTGCCACGGGTACAGGTTGGGCGACGCTCAAAGGGCGGTTCGTGTTTGACGGTACTCCGCCCCAGATGCAGCCCTACAACGTCAACAAGGACATGGCTACCTGCGCCCCAGGCGGGCAGGCACCGCTGCAGGAGAACATCCTGGTCGACGATGCCAGCAAAGGGCTGGCGAATGTGGCGATCTACGTACGCAAAGTTTCTCGCGTCCACGAATCGGCCGAGTCCACAGATTCCAACCAGCCGTTCGATCAGAAGGAGTGCGTCTTTTTGTCGCACGTCTACCCTTTTGTTCTCGGTGGCCCCATGATCATCAAGAACAGCGATCCGGTCGGTCACAATACGAATATTTCCGGCAAAAATGGCTTCAACCAAACGGTCGGAGCGAACGGAGAAACGGAGCATTTGCCACAGAAAGAAGAAGCGGTGCCCGTGGATGTGACCTGCAGTATCCACCCGTGGATGAAGTGCTACTTCTTGCCTCGCGAGAACGGCTACGTGGCGGTGACTGAGCCAGACGGCAGCTTCGAGATTTCAAATTTGCCGGCTGGCGAGAACCTGGAATTTCAGGTCTGGCACGAGAGCGCCACAGGACCCGGGCGGGCACTGGTGTTGGATACACCGACTGCCAAGGAGTTGAAATGGTCGGGCAAAGGCCGGTTCAAAGTAAATCTGGCTGAGGACGAAGAGAAAGTGCTGGAGATTTCGGTTCCTGCGGCCGCCTTGGGCGGTTGAGCGAACTGACGGCCCGGTCTCCAAAGATGTGTGAGAAATCTGATAGCCGCGGTGTCGTGCACCGCTGGAGCGTAATGATGAACAATAGTTTTGGTCGGATCCCTTGGCTTGGAGTTTTGGCGGTGGTCACGATGCTGCCGGGCTGCGATTCCGTCGACCCGCCCGCGTTTCGCATGAATATGGTGGAAGCCGTTTCTTATGAAACAGCTCCCGAATACCAGCAGGAAATCGCCGACGTCTTGGCCGCGTTGTTCGGCACGCCCGATGAGCCCTTCGCCTTGCCTGCTACTGGGCTCGATCAAGTTATGCTAAACCGGTCCGCCGGACCGGCGTGGAGCGACGAAGCAGGATACAACTACGGACTCTATCGAAAACACTGCGTCCACTGCCATGGGATCACTGGTGATGGCCGCGGCCCTACCGCGATGTTCCTGAACCCGTATCCGCGTGATTACCGCCCGGGCGTCTACAAATTCAAATCGACTTACAACCCCGCCAAGCCGACCGATGACGATTTGCATCGCGTGTTGATCAACGGGGTTCCCGGCACCGCGATGCCCTCATTCTCGCTGCTGCCAGGTTCGGAAGTTGAATCGCTGGTCGAGTACGTGAAGTATCTCAGCTATCGCGGCGAGATGGAGACTAAGCTCATTCAGTATGTCTTCGATGAGCTAGGCGTAATGGAGAAACTGGACGACGAAGGTAACGAGATTATCGATGCCAACGGCGATCCCGTGATGGAACGAATTCCGTTTGATCCGACGAACGATCCCGACCAACGCGAAGCAGTCATGGACCTATTGGCTGAAGTGGTCGATGCGTGGGACGGTGCAAATGAGATGATCATCGCGCCGACGGAAGATTCGATTCCCGCCGAAAAGCGTTCTCCTGAGGAACTGTTGGCTTCGATCGAGAAGGGCCGCAGTTTGTTTTTTGACAAAGACAAAGGGAATTGCTACTCCTGCCATGGTCCGACCGGGCTCGGTGACGGGCAGCAGGATGATTACAACAACTGGCAGAAGGCTCATAAGAAGTTCCTCGACGAGACTGCCAAGCTAGCCGAGAAAGACGAACTCGACGATCTGGAAGCGTCGTTGCTGGACGATCGTGAGGAAGTTGCCGAATCGCTCTATCCGCTACGCAACGCGATACCACGTAATCTGCGTCAGGGCGTGTATCGCGGCGGCCGACGGAAGCTTGATATCTTCCGGCGGATCTACGCTGGTATTGCCGGAACCCCAATGCCTGGCGGCGGGCCGTCCGCTCCCGGAGCGAAAGCAGGGGCGCTCACGGAAGAAGAGATGTGGAACATCGTGGACTATGTCTATTCCTTGCCGTACGAACCCGCCAGCCAGCCCCAAGTGGTGACGCCTAAGTACACCCAATCGATCACGAACTAGAAACCCCATCGCCAAATTTAGAATCAAGTAGGGTCCGCTGTGCGGATCAACAGCAAATCGTGGTCTGCATCGTGGGCCCTACGGAGAAACGACCGTGAGACGTTTTTGGAGTATATTGTTCCTGCTGGTCCCGATTCTCGGTGTGGCTACGTTCGTCGCCGCGCCGTACTACAACATCTGGTTCCCCAAGGATGTTTCTGAGCACGGGCGTACGATTGACAATCTGTTCATGTTCATTCTCTGGCTGACTGGCATCGTGTTTGTCGTCACGGAACTGACCTTGTTTTGGTTCATGTGGAAATACGACGAGCGCTCGACCAAGCGACCGGTGAAGTTCTCGCACGGTAGTCATGCGTTAGAGATCGTCTGGACGATTCTGCCGGCGGCGACGCTGCTGTTCATCGCGATCTACCAGATGGAAGCCTGGGCATCGGCGAAGATGTTGCCGCCCGACTTGAAGCCGATCGTCGAGGTGACAGGCCGACAGTTCAACTGGGATTTCCGCTACCCGGGCCCTGACCAGGAACTGTACACCGAGGACGACATCGTCCGCACCGATGGCAAACTGTACCTGCCCGTGAACGAAGACGTCATGCTACGCATCACCAGCCTCGATGTGTTGCACAGCTTCTTTCTGCCGAACCTACGCATGAAGCAGGACGTCGTGCCTGGGATGGAACAGAGCATGTGGTTCAAAGCCAAGGAGACTGGCGGATACGACATCGTGTGTGCCGAGCTTTGCGGCTGGGGCCACTACAAGATGAAGGGTCGTGTGTATTTCTTGCCGCGTGACCAGTACGAACTGAAACTCGAAGAGATGCGCCTCGAACAGAACACGATGCGAGCCGAACTACCAGAGGAAGAAGACGAATAGCTACGGAGCGGAAGCCGGTCGGTGATCAGAGACATGAGCCGATCCCTGACCTTCGCCCCTGACCCCTAACCCCTGTTGTTTCCATGAGTACCGTATCCACCGACACCCATTCCGCCGCTCATGGCGAGCATGCGCATACAAGTAGCTTCTTGAAGAACTACGTCTTCTCGCTCGACCATAAGATCATCGGTCTGCAGTTCCTGTTCAGCACGTTGATTTGGTTCTTCGTCGGCGGCATGCTCGCTTTGGGTATTCGCTGGCAGCTAGCGTTTCCGTGGCGTCCGATGCCGATTCTGGGCAATCTGCTCGCGACAGCCGAAGGTGGTCAGATTCCGCCAGAAACCTATACGATGCTGGTTACCATGCACGCGACGGTGATGATCTTCTTCGTGATCATTCCGATTCTCGCCGGTGCGTTCGGTAACTTCCTGATTCCGCTGATGATCGGTGCCGACGACATGGCCGTGCCGATTCTCAACATGGCGAGCTACTGGGTCATGTGGCCCGCGTTTATTGCGATGGGCACGAGTTTCTTCGTGGAAGGAGGAGCCTCGCAAGGGGGCTGGACGGCGTACCCGCCGTTTGCACTCACCCAGGGAGACGGTCAATTCCTTTGGCTGATCGGACTGACGCTGGTCGGGATCTCATCGATGATGGGCTCGGTCAACTACATGACGACCATCATCCAGATGCGCGCACCCGGCATGACGATGTTCCGCCTGCCGATGACGATTTGGGGCATGTTCATCACAGCCATCCTGCAGGCGTTCGCACTTCCTGTGCTGACGGCTGCTGGTTTCATGCAGTTGATGGACCTCAAGATGGGCACCGGTTTCTTCATCCCTGAAGGTTGGACCACCAACAACAACCCGATGGCATCGGGCGGCGGGCAGCCGTTGTTGTGGCAGCACCTGTTCTGGTTCTACAGCCACCCGGCGGTTTACATCATGATCCTGCCGGCGATGGGCATGGTCTCCGACATCCTCAGCACGTTCAGTCGTAAGCCGTTATTCGGCTACAAGCCGATGGTGTACTCGATTTCGGGGATCGCCGGCCTGGGCTTTATCGTCTGGGGTCACCATATGTTCGTATCGGGGATGAATCCGATGCTGGGCATGACGTTCATGGTTTCAACGATGATGATTGCCCTGCCGAGTGCGATCAAGACGTTCAACTGGCTCGGCACGATGTGGGGTGGCAAGATCCAATACACCACGCCTATGTTGTTTGCGATTTCATTCGTGTCGATGTTCATCATCGGCGGGCTCAGCGGTATCTTTATGGCCGCCACGCCGATCGACATCTTCATCCACGACACGTACTACATCGTTGCTCACTTCCATTACGTGCTGTTCTCGGGAACCGCGATGGCCGTGTTTGGCGGAATCTACTATTGGTTCCCCAAAATGTTCGGTCGCATGATGAACGAAACCTGGGGTAAAGTTCACTTCACATTGACGTTTGTGCTGCTCAATTGCGTGTTCTTTCCCATGCACATCTTGGGCATGACCGGCTTCCCACGTCGGTTGGCTGACCCGTATCACTACGAAACGTTTCGCAATCTGATCCCACTCAACCAGTTCATGAGCTACTGTGCGTTTGCACTTGTTGGCGTGCAGATTATCTTCGCGTTGAACTTCTTTGGCAGCATGTTCTTCGGTCCACGAGCCGGTCGGAACCCATGGAAATCGAACGGTCTGGAGTGGCAAGCCCCGAGCCCACCCGGACACGGCAACTTCGACTTCCAACCGATCATCTACCGTGGACCTTACGAGTACGGATCGCCCGAGGTTGATGAGGACTACTATCCACAAACGCAGCCGCCCCCGGAGGCAGACGACGAAACATCCAAGGACGAGTGACGACGAAACCGCAAAAAAGCCAATGACGGTACGAGTCTGTTTAGTCATTGGGCGCTGAGTCATTCGCCAATTCCGACAACTGTCGCCGTAAGTCGATGTCAAACAATCCCGCCCCGAATCACCGAGTGTCGAAGAACCACGCCCACGTGTGGGCATGGCTCTTGTTCTGCGCGACGCTCACGTTGCTCGTGGTGGGCGGCATCGTCACGACGACTGACTCAGGGATGGCTTTCCGCGACTGGATGACGTCGGACGGCACTTTTTTTCTGACTTACGACTGGTTGTCGTCCGAAGGTGATAAGTTCATCGAGCACGGACATCGATTACTCGGCGCACTGGCCGGTTTCCTGGCGATCGGCCTGTTTGTGGTTTGCTACCTGACCGAGGACCGACCGTGGGTGACGAAGTTCAGTCTCGTCATCCTGGCGGGTGTGATCTTGCAAGGCATCCTTGGCGGCGCGCGGGTCGTGTTCGATGAGCGTCTGCTCGCTCTGATTCACGGCTGCACGGGACCTTTGTTTTTTGCTCTCACCGCGGCGATGGTCGTGGTGACCTCGACTTGGTGGCGACAAAATAAGCCGGCGAGTCTGGCTGCTGACGACGCCATGCCCAGGCGAACTTTCCAGCTGGCGTTGATTTGCACCGGCCTCACCTACGCTCAGCTGGTTGTCGGCGCGATTGTTCGGCACAGCCCAGATCTGACGAGCCAATTGGCAGCGACCGTTTTTCGAGTCGCGGTCTACTTTCATGTGTTGCTGGCTTTCGTGCTTCTGGGACATGTGCTGCTCCTGGGAATGCGTTGCCTCAGGACTGGGCTTCAGCGTTGGGGAGGAGTAGGCCTGCTGGGCCTCGTTCTAGTGCAACTTGCCCTTGGCATGAGCACTTGGGTGGTTAAGTACGGCATGCCGATGTGGGCGACTCGATTCGTTGGCGAATGGACCCTTGTGAATCGCAAGGCGGACGTCATATCGTCGGCGATTATCACCGGCCACATGGTCGGTGGTTCATTGATTCTGGTCATTTCACTGATGATCGCATTGCGACTTGGCCGTCAGCTGCGGGTGCTCCTGCCACGCGTGACAGCGAGCGAGACTCGGATCGCGGAGGCTGCCCAATGAGCACGTCTGTCGTAACCAGACAAAGGCCAGGCAGTGCGATTCTGTCACGCGCTGCAGACTATCTGGAACTGACCAAGCCGCGCATTATCGTGCTGGAACTGATCGTTGCGGGCGCTGCAGCTTGTCTGGCAATGCCACGTGGGCTGGACTCGATGGTCGTCATGCACGCATTGTTTGGCACAGCCCTGGTGGCTGCGAGCGCAAGCATCACCAATCAATGGTGGGAACGGAAGAACGACACACTCATGCCGCGAACTGCCGGCCGACCCTTGCCTGCTGGTCGGGTGGCTAGTTGGGAAGCACTCACGCTGGCTGGCCTGACCTTAGCCATCGGGCTGTTATGGCTCGTTACGCGCGTCAACCAACTAACCGCCCTGCTTGGACTAGCGAGTTGGGTTGTGTATGTGCTGATTTACACGCCGCTAAAAACACGAACCTCGCTGAACACGGTCGTCGGAGCCGTCGCCGGCGCAATTCCGATCTTGATGGGTTGGACCGCCACGGGCGCGCCACTCACGTTGACGGCTTTCGCTTTGGCGGGTGTGCTGTTTCTGTGGCAGTTTCCGCACTTCATGGCAATCGCCTGGCTCTACCGTCACGACTACGCTCAAGCGGGTCATCGGATGTTACCGACGGTCGATCCTTCAGGACTGCGAGCCGGTGCCCAGGCCGTCTCGGCTGCCACGCTGTTGATTCCAGTCAGCCTTATTCCCGCCATCATGCCAACCGGCGGCAGTCCCTCCATTTATCTTGCGTGGGCTGTCGGATTGGGCGGTGTGCAACTGGCGCTTGCGATCCGATTTGCCATCTATCGCGACGAGCAAACCGCTCGTCACTTGCTGAGATCTACGTTAATCTACTTGCCTGCTTGGATGGCGATGCTGCTCATCGTGACTCTTTGACGAGACAAATCGCGAAACTCCAACCATTTGAATAAGATCAAATCATGAGTGACCATCACGGCCCGAACTTCGATTATCAGCCCGCGTTGCCGATCTCCAACGGCAAGACGTTCATGTGGCTGTTCCTATCGACGGAAATCATGTTTTTTGCCGCCCTGATCGGCACCTACATCGTGCTCCGCTTTGGGGCCATCGCGTGGCCTAGCACCCACGACGTGCACTTGGCAGAAATCTGGGGTGCGACCAACACGTTCGTGTTGATTTGCTCTAGCGTTTCGATCGTGCTGGCACTGGAAGCCGCCAAGAAAAACAAGAGTTCCGAAGCCAAGGGGTGGATGCTGGTGACCTTCATGCTGGGCGTGGTCTTCCTGGGCATCAAGATGTACGAGTACAACGCGAAGTTTTCCCACGGCATTTATCCACAGCACCCTCACAGCGACATCTACGAAAAGCCTGACGTCTATTACGCCCAGGCAGTGCGAATGAGAGTCAATGCACTCAAGAAAGAACTAACGGACAACACCGAGCGGACGCCGGAGCAAGATGCGCAGCTCGGGGTGCTTGATGACATCGCACAGAAATATCTCGACCCAGCGGAACGCTTAATCCGCGACAATCCCGATTCTGTCGAAGGGCGAGTGAAGATATTTGAACTCGCTGATGTGATTTACCCGCGCGCAAGCGTGCATGAGCATCACGGCGGAGCATCACATGCTACTGCAGAGAATCCGAGTCCGTTTCGCCTCGTCGCCGCGGAAGCGGGAGCCGATGGTGGCGGTCACGGTGGAATGCCCGTTGGGCTGAACGATGAACACCCCTGGCTAAAGCTACCGATCATGATTCCGGGTGGGAACATGTGGGCCAGCACTTACTTCTTGGTGACCGGCTTCCACGCGATTCACGTCATTGTCGGGCTGATTGCGTTTGTGTTCTTGTTGTTGATGACGCTCGATCGTGCCAGTGCTGGCGTGATTGAGAATGTCGGCCTGTATTGGCACTTTGTAGACCTGGTGTGGATCTTCCTGTTTCCACTGTTGTATCTGTTCTAGCCGATGCACTGCGGCTCCCAACCTTTGCGAAAACCTAACCACGAGTGAACGACTCGCCGGAGAGTGACATGAGCGCAACTGACAATTCCCACGACCACCATGAAGAACACAGCCATACCCAGCTGTTCCTTATGGTTTTCTTGGCTCTGTGCGCCCTGACGACCGTATCATTTTTGACGTACTTCGATTGGTGGCGTGAATCGGTACCGCAGAAAGTTAGCTGGCTGGTGATGATGGCGGTCTCGTGCACCAAAGCAATGTTGGTGATCATGTTTTTCATGCATTTGAAGTGGGAAGCCAATTGGAAGTGGGTGCTGACTGCCCCCGTGATTTTCATGTCAGCACTCTTGGTTTTCGCATTGGTGCCGGACGTCTTCTACCGGATGAGCCATGCCTCCCATGACCGCATGATCTACGCGGCTGAAAGGCCTGCCGAGGAGGCCCATGCAGACGGGCATGATGAAGCCGGGCACGAGGAAGAAGCCGAAGCAGCGCGACCGGCCGCCTAAGCTTTGGCCGGGAGCCGACGAGAAACAGGCCCGATGCGGTCGACTTGCTTTGAGACCAGAACTCCTGGTATTCGTGCTCACACAGATCGACTTCCCCGCGAGTGGGGCATTTACTCTCGCGTGGTTCGTTTGTAGTTGGTCTGACTGACCACAATTGATTGTAGAATTCTTGCCCCCCTGGATTCATGCCTGCCGAACCTGCGATTGTGGTTTCCGACGTGACGCATCGCTACGGTGAGCGGGTGGCGGTCGATCAGCTGTCGCTCACGATTAACGAGGGCGAGATCTTCGTTTTTCTGGGACCCAACGGCAGCGGAAAAACAACGTTGTTTCGATTGCTCTCCACATTAATCCCCATGCAAGCCGGTGAGGTCACAGTGCTTGGCCACAAGCTGCACGGTGAGACCAGCGTCGTCCGCTCGCGTATTGGTGTGGTGTTTCAGGCCGCCAGCTTGGACAAGAAACTCACTGTCGCGGAGAACCTAGCCCACCAAGGTCGTCTGTACGGACTGCGACCACCGGCCCTTGGCGAGCGCAGCGAGGCGCTGCTCGCCACTTTGGGACTGACTGATCGGAGGAATGAACTGGTCGAGACGCTGTCGGGCGGCATGCGCCGCCGCGTGGAACTCGCCAAAGGCATGCTCCACGAGCCCGACCTGCTGCTGCTCGACGAACCCAGCACGGGACTCGATCCTGGTGCACGCTTTGATCTGTGGGATTATCTGCAGACACTCAAGAGCCAAGGTGTGACCATCGTGTTGACGACACACATGCTGGAGGAAGCCGAGAAAGCAGATCGCATCGCCATCATGGATCAGGGAAAACTGGCGGCGCTGGATACTCCTGCGGCGCTGCAGGCATCGGTCGGTGGCGACTCGATCACTATCCAGACTGACCGCCCCGACATACTGTCGCAGGGGATTCGTGATCGCTTCCAATGCGAGCCAACGTTGCTTGACGGCACCGTCCGGTTGGAACAACCTGATGGTCACCAATGGATCAGCCGCCTCGTGGAAGCGTTTCCTGAGGAGATCCAAGCGATCACGCTGGGCAGGCCCACGCTGGAAGATGTGTTTATTGCTCGGACTGGTCACCGATATTGGAATGGTGAAGAGTGAAGTTGGATGAGTGAAGAGACCCGCACTGCACTGCATCGCCGGACAAACAATTGATGCCAACAGGCTTACAAACCAACGTTTCTCCAATTCCTGTCGTACTGACACTCGCCGAGCGCGAGTTGGTGCGCTTCTTCCGCCAGCGCAATCGTGTCGTGGGCGCGTTGGTGCAACCGCTCATGTTTTGGGTATTGTTCAGTCTCGGGCTCCGCAGCAACGGCCTTGGTCCGGCGTTTTTCTTTCCTGGCACGATCGCGATGATTCTGCTGTTCACCGCGATCTTCGCCACGATCTCAATTATCGAAGATCGACGCGAGGGATTCTTGCAATCGGTGCTTGTCGCGCCGGCACCACGCTGGGCAATGGTGTTCGGAAAAATCTTGGGTGGTGCAACCATTGCGATGTTGCAGGCATTGCTTTTTCTCGTGCTGGGCTGGTTGACGTTGGAACTGAAGAGTTCGGTGACTGAAGTGCTCATGGCAGTAATGTTGATGGCGGTCATTTCCGTCGCGCTGACGTCTTTGGGTTTCTTTATTGCCTGGCGAATGGAATCGACGCAGGGTTTTCATGCAATTATGAGCGTGTTCTTGTTTCCGATGTGGTTGCTGTCGGGTTCGTTGTTTCCCGACGAACCGGGCAGTTGGCTGACGCTGTTGTCGAGATTCAATCCGCTGACATATGGGGTTGCCGGATTGCGTCATTACCTGCGATTTTCCGACTCGGGGTTGTCCGTTGACGCGTTGCCCAGTTTGGCGGTTTGTTGGATGGTGACCGTTGCCTTCGCCGTGATCATGTTCGTACTCGCCTGGCGGATTGCCGATACGCGTACGACGGGAGATTTGCTATGAAACAATCCACCGTTCCCTACTGGCTTGCCCTGATGGTATTGCTGGCCGCCAGCTATGGTGGCTGGAAGTGGTATCAGGTGAAGCAGTTCCAAGAGAGTCGCAGCATTGGCGGCATCGAAGCGGTCGGAATTGCACCACCGCTGGAAGAATTCGAACTGCCGGCCAGCAGCGGAAAGACATTTCGTTCTGCGGACATGGACGGGAAAGTCTGGGTCACGACGTTTTTCTTTAGCACCTGCCCTGGTCCCTGTTCACGGATGAACGAGCGCATCAAGTACATGCACAATCTTCCGGAGCTGCAGGGCGTGACCTGGGTTAGCATCACCGTCGACCCAACGGTCGATACCTTGGAAGTGTTGCAAGAGTACGCGACCAAAATGAATGCCGATCCCAAGCGGTGGCTGTTTTGCCGTGGCGATATGAAATACATCAAACGCGTCGGCCGCGACATCATGAAGCTGCCGGTCACGTACAAGGGTCATAACGAAGTGGCGGTCGTGATCGATCAGCAGGGCCAAGTGCGTGGCATGTATGATGTCACCAGCCGCAGTCAATCAGTGAAGTTGGAAGCGTTGTTGAAACAGTGCCTGGCGGACGTCGGTTCGCCCGCAGTTGAGAAGGCGGAAGAGATGGATGCCGAGGAGCAGAACCTGGAACCCAAGTCGGCGACCGACCCTACGACGACATGATGCTCGCACTGGTGGCACATCCGCTGGTTCATTTGAACGCAGCGCTCAATCTCTTGGCGACCGTACTGCTAGTGGTCGGCTACGTGATGATCAAGCGTGGACGACAACAGGCACACGCGCGCACGATGATGGCGGCGTTTGGCGTCTCGTGCCTGTTTTTGATTAGCTATTTGACGTATCACTGGATGGCCGGCAGTGTGAAGTTCACGCACCCGGGCGTCGTGCGCTACGTGTATCTGTCGATTCTGCTGACGCATGTGGTGTTGGCGGCGGCGGTGCCTTTCCTGGCGGTCGCGACGATCTTGTTCGGCTTGATGGGCACGGGCGTCCGGGGCGCGGCTGACTTGCCGGAGGAAACCCGCACTCGATTTCTACTGCGGCATCGGAAACTGGCGCGGTGGACCTTTCCGATTTGGATGTACGTTTCGATCACCGGCGTGGTTGTTTATGTGATGCTGTATCACCTCTGGCCGCCAGTGGCTGCGTGACTTAGAATTTAGAGTGTGAGGAAACCGTCATGCTTCGCAATAATCGAAACAGGTTGATCGCCGTCTTACGGATTGCGCTCACGCTGCTGGTGTTGGTCGCGATTTCGTTTTCCGCGACCGAGGTATTGGCGTGCCCGACGTGCAAGGACGGCATCGCGGAAAACGATCCCGCCTCCGCCGCCATGGCGAAAGGCTACTTCTACAGTATCCTGTTCATGATGGCGATGCCCTTCTTGATCCTTGGGACTTTTGGCAGTGCTGCCTACCTGTCGATCCGTCGTGCACGAACCCAGCAAGCTGCCGAGTCGGCCGCGCTGCCGCAAGGTGCGACGGGCGCGTAAATCGCCACGTCGTGTGAGCTAGTCGCTCATGTTTCGACGTTCTTTCTCGTTCGGCCAAGGGTCGAACTGTTCGTCAAACGCAATCCACAGCGCGCGAGCGTAACGGAAGAACCACAACGGAAACATCAAACTAAAGATGCCCAGCGCGACCAGTCGTTGGTTGTTGGTCAGCGTACCTGAGAAGTAAAGCGCGAAATAGATCACGACGACCAGCAGCGCCGTCACACCGTAGTTGAAGTAGATCGAACCGAGCAAGTAGCCGGGTTCACGATCGAATCTCCGACCGCATTCCAAGCACGGATCGTTCATCGAGAACCAGTTGCGAAAGACTTTGCCTTCACCACAAGCCGGGCAGCGCAGCCGCAAACCACGTCGGATGAGCGTGGCGAGTGGTGGCCGGTCGTCTGTGGTGGTCATGCGGGCTCTTATAAGAGGAGCGGCATCGAATGGCTACGTGCATGTTAGACGCGACGGCGACCAAGCGATAGCCCGTGAGACTTGCCATGCAGGCAGCCAGCGAGTAGGTTGCTTTGCATGTACACACTCGCGCGCTTTTTGCAGACGGCTGGACTCGTGATTCCGCCACTCGCGATTCTTTCGCAGTTAGCTAAACCGGAAGAATTCGGCACAGGCGAGATGCTGAAGTTTCTGCTTATGGCGGTTGGCCTGTTTTTGCTTGGATATTTGCTGCAGCGTTTCGTCTGTGGTGGTGAGTAACCGGCGACTGGACGTGTGATTCGACCATTGGCGACGACGACAAACGTCGCTTTCTGGTTGTGCGGCAGGGGCATATAATGGAATGACCTTCTACTGCCTGCCCAGTTGACCCCTGCCTGTCACCTCATGCTGCCAGAATCATCGTCCAGGGCATGTATCGTTCGGCATTGGGTGGCGTTGGTATTCTGTCTTGCCGCGCTGACTGGCGCTACTGAGGCCATCGAACGGCCTCGTCCTTGGCGGCCGCTTCCAGCCAAACCTTATACTCTACGCGGGGCAGAACGCCGTCTGCTCGATCGCGCGGAGCGCTTCCTGACAGACCAGCAGTGGGACGATGCCGCAAGCGCGCTGATGCGATTACTTAAGTCGGACAACCAAAATGTCATTGCGGTTGAGGAGCGGCGGTTCGTTAGCCTTGCTGAGTATTGCAATCGCCTGCTGGCTGGCTTGCCCGCCGAAGCGCTAGCGCGTTATCGAGCGCTCGTGGACGCACCCGCTGAATCAATCTACCGTCAGGGCGTTGAGCAGCGCAGCACTGTGCGATTGCAGGAAGTTGTAGATCGTTTCTTCTGTAGTAGTTGGGGCGACGATGCGCTGTTGGCGCTCGGTGAGATAGCGCTCGAACGAGGCGACTACCAGGCGGCGCGGAACGCGTGGATGACGATCGCAGGGCAGGGGAGCTCGCTGGATGAGCGATTGATTTATCCAGGCACAGATCTACCGCTAGCGGAAGTTGAGGCGCGGTTGGTGCTTCTATCCATTCGCGAGGGAGATTTGCACGGTGCGGAGTCGAAGTTACGTAGATTCCAGGAGGATCACCCGACGGCGCGCGGTCGCATGGGTGGGCGAGAGGTGATACTCGCCGATTACCTGGCAATCCTGCTTCAACAGTCCCGTCTGCGACCGCATCGAGAGACTAGGCCGGAGTGGATAACTTTTGCGGCAAACTACCAGCGCACCAACGCAACACACGTGACGGGAGCCGTCAGGCCCTACGAACTGCTCTGGTCCCGGGAAATCGATAATGAACATCTCAAGGTCTACCCGGTTGTGGCTGGCAATCGTGTCTTCTATCAGGACGACGCAGCGGTACACGCGTTAAGTTTGACGGACGGGCAGGAGGCGTTCGTCGCGCGCGGAAGTATGTTCCGTTCGACGAAGCCCGAGTCAGGCAGCTTGGGGCACGCACGACATACACTGACGGCGAACGATCGACAGCTGTTTGGAGTCACATCGGTTTCCTTAGGTCCGCGCCGCGCGTCGGAAGGCGGTGACATTTCGGCAGTGCTGTGGAGTCTCGATTTGGAGCGTGAAGGCGCGATTTCCTGGGAACAGACGACTGATGATCCAAAGGTCGCCTTCGCCGGCGCACCGATTGTCGAGGACAGCAGAGTGTATGTGCCGATTCGATCAAATGAACAAACGGCGCGTGCTGGGATTGCTTGCTACGATCACAGCACTGGCCAGCTTCGCTGGCGGCGCTGGCTAGTGCAAGCGAACACGCCTGCTACTGGGTGGACGAGCGATCACGCCTGCCAGCTGCTGACCTACAATGCGGGTGTGCTTTACGCGAATACCAATCTCGGCGCAGTCGCCGCAGTGCGCGCGGAGGATGGTCAGGTCTTGTGGTTACGTACTTATCAGCGTTACGGCACTTCGTGGAGCAAAGCTAAAGACGCGGACGCTTACTATCGTGGACCGCAACCTTGCATTTATCATCGCGGGTTTGTCTATGTGCTACCGACCGACAGCATTGCAGTCGCTGCGCTGGACGCATCGACGGGACGAGTTCTCTGGAAGAGCCCGGTCTCAGATCCGATGGCTCGGCTTATGGGAGTGCAGAACGATCACCTAGTCGTATACGACGCAGTTCCTCGTGCGTTGGATCTGTCCAGTGGGGTCGCCGACGAGAGTGAACAAAGCCCTGCCGCGATTGGGGCATCGGCAACGATTGGGGAGCCGTTGCCAAGTATCGACGAGGCTAACTTTGCTTTCGCTGGTTCCTATGCCATCGCGGCAGAGAGAAAGAAACTCTCCGTTTTTAAATTGAAGCGTGCGGCGTCTGAAACAACCAGCAGTGACCGTAATCAACCGAAAGAATAGCCCATGTCTGACGAACACGATGTCCAGGCAGTCGAGCGACTGCACGAAGTTTACGGGAACTTGCAACGGGAGTTGTCCAAGGTGGTAGTTGGACAACACGAGGTGATTGAGCAACTACTCATCGCCTTGTTTGCCGGTGGGCACTGTCTGTTGGTCGGGGTGCCCGGTTTAGCGAAGACGTTGCTCGTGCGGACGTTGGCCGAAGCGCTGTCGCTTGATTTTAGTCGCGTGCAGTTCACGCCCGATTTGATGCCTGCGGATATCACAGGCACGGAGGTGATTCAAGAGGATCGGGCGTCGGGTGAACGACGCTTCCGGTTCTTGCCTGGACCGGTGTTTGCCAACATCGTGTTGGCCGACGAGATCAATCGCACGCCCCCGAAAACGCAAGCGGCTTTGCTGGAAGCGATGCAAGAACAGCAGGTCACCATCGGCGGGGAACGCCATGGCTTGCCACAACCCTTCTTCGTGCTGGCAACGCAGAACCCGATTGAACAGGAAGGGACTTATCCGCTACCCGAAGCGCAGCTCGATCGGTTTATGTTTGAGGTGTTGGTGGACTACCCCGAAGAAGATGAGGAACTGCTGATTATCAAGCAAACGACGTCCGACTACTCGCCCAGCGTCACCGCCACCTTGGGCGCTGACGAGATTCAGAACTACGCCAAGCTGATTCGTCGGATTCCGATTGCCGACCACCTAGCGCGGTACGCACTGCAGCTCGCCCGCCAGACGCGTGTGGGCAAGATGAAAGTACCTGAACTGGTGGAGAAGTACGTCAGTTGGGGAGCCGGACCGCGTGCGAGTCAGTACCTAGTGCTCGCGGCGAAAGCACGGGCCGCGTTGCATGGGCGATTCTGCGTCGGCAGTGACGACATACGCGCCGTTGCAGCGCCCGTGCTGCGCCATCGCATCATTGCCAACTTCAACGCCGAAGCCGACGGCGTCTCGGCCGATACGATTGTTCAACATTTGCTGGAGGAAACACGAGTTGAAGGCTCCGCAGCGTAGCGACTCTCTCACATGCGGCCCCAAGTATGCAAACGACCTCAACAACACTCGATCCCAACACACTAGCCAAGCTGGAAGGGCTCGAATTACGTTCGCGCCGAATCGTGGACGGTTATCTGTCGGGAATGCATCGCAGTGCTTTTCGCGGCCAGTCAGTGGAGTTTACTGAGCATCGAGAGTACGTTCCCGGCGACGATCTGCGTTACGTCGATTGGAAGGTGTTTGGCAAAAGCGACAAGGTCTATTTGAAGCAGTTCGAAGCGGAAACGAATCTGGTGTGCTACTTGCTGCTCGATGTCAGCGAGAGCATGCGCTATCGAGGTGACAAGAGTGCCATGTCGAAGCTGGAGTACGCGCAGTGTTTGGCGGCGGCGCTCGCGACAATCGTGCTGCGGCAGCGCGATAGCGTTAGTCTTGCTACTGGCGATGAGCAGATTCGTGAGCTTATTCGCGAGAGTAGCAATCCCTCTCATGCACGTCAGCTCGTCCAAGTCATGGAGCAGGCCGATGCCAGTCATGGATCGGCGCTGGGGACGGTTCTCCATGAGTTGTCGCAGCGAGTCAAACGCCGAGGCATCGTCGTCTTGCTCAGTGATCTGCTGGGGAATGTCGACGCGATACTCGCTGGTCTGAATCACTTGCGTTACCAGCGTCACGAAGTGATTGTCCTGCAGACCATGGACCGTTCGGAACTTGATTTTCCGTTTGAGAGCACTACGCTGTTTCAAGGTCTAGAAGCATTGCCCGAGGTGTTGGCAGAGCCACGTGGAGTCCGTCAGGCCTATCTCGACGAGTTGCAATCGTTTCTGGATCGGATCGAAGCAGGTTGTCGTTCGTTACGAGTGGACTACGAACTGCTTGCTACTGATCGACCCTTTGACGAGGCACTGCGCCGCGTGCTGACGCAAAGGACCGTGCGATGAATGTTGTCAGCGTACTTGCAGTATTCGAGTTCTCCAGCCTACCCATGCTGGGCTGGCTCGCGGCTGCAGCGCTGCCATGGCTCATCCATCGCTGGCACCGTCGACAGCATCGCACGACTTCCTGGGCCGCGGTGGAACTCTTGCTCAGCGCGATGCAACAGCGGGCGCGTCGCGTGCAAATGCAGCAGTGGCTCCTGCTCGCAGTACGGACGGGGATACTAGTGCTGGTTGCACTTGCCGTCGCTGAGCCCGCGCTGCGACAGTGGGCCAGCGGGGCCGGCGGCGAGGCAAGCACGCATCAAATCATGGTGCTCGATCAGTCGTACTCGATGGGTTGCGCACGAGGCGCAAATTCACGCTGGGAGCGAGCGAAAACTGCGGCGCAGCAATGGATCGAGACGAACACTGGCAATCCAATCACACTGGTCACCTGGGGCGATCGCACCGAGAGCGTATTGGGACGTCCTACATACGATAACCAGATGGCACTCGCCGCACTCGAAGAATTGGCTGTTTCGCACACCACCGTTGAACTGCAGGCTGTGGTTCGCTCCATTACCGCTGCGATAGAGCGGGCAGAAGCGGAGATGCCGCAAGTCGGAAGTCATCAGGTTGTTTTTTGCACAGACCTGTGCGCTCCGACTTGGGACGTTGGAGAGAGCGAGCAAGAACTGCTGGAAGGTTTATCGAAGCAAGCCAATGTGACGTTCGTCAATGTTAGTGAGGATCAAACTGGCAATATCGCGATTACCGAATTGCTAGTCGATCCACCGGTCACGCTCCGTCAGCGTGACACGAGCATCGTTGCGACGGTGGCCAGTTTCGGTGATCCGTCTGCCAGTGAATGTTCTGTCGAACTCCAGATTGATGGGCAAATTGTCGACCAACAAGCGGTGCAATTGGCCCGCGATGGCAAGTCGATTGTGCGATTCAAGCATCAGTTCATCGATCAAGACGCCAAGACCTTGAAGGTTAGTTTGCGAGACCATGAAGACTGTCTAAGTGTCGATGACCAACGCTGGTTGGTCGTCGACGTCAAGCCACGATTGCGCGTCGCGTGCTTCGCGGGCGAAGTGGGGGCAGCGGACGACTTGGTGCGGGCGTTGTCCCCTGATCCTGCCGGCACGCCAGCCACCGGTTCGATCGCTCCCGAGAGTTATTCTGTGAGCCGCTTGAGTGATCTTGAACTGTCCCACTATGCCGCGATCTTGTTGGGTAGCGTCACCGATCTTTCCCAGCGCGAAGTGAGAACGTTACAGGATTACCTGCGGCAAGGCGGCGGCTTAGCAGTTTTTCTCGGTTCCGAGATGGAGGCGAGAACTCAGCAGCAGCTGCAGTCGATACTGCCAGTGCATCTGGGTGGCATTCATCCGATGGGCGATTTTCGTTTCGATCCGCGGGAATATCGTCATTCGATCGTTGCGCCGTTTCGTGGGCAGACGCAAGCGGGTTTGCTGGGAGTGGCGATTTCGCAATATCACCGCTTGGCATTGCTGCCCGACCGATCGTCAGCGGAGATTCCCTTACAGTTCGACTCTGGCGATCCGGCGCTGGTGGTGGATCGGTTCGGCCTGGGACGGGTTGCCGTGTTCGCGCTTCCGGGTTCGCTGGGGGCACGCACTTCTTCGGGGTCACCCTGGTCGAGTTTCCCGGTCAGTCCAAGTTTTTTGCCGATCATCAGAGAGTTGGTTGCGTACTTGGTCGAAAGCCAAGTGCAACAGCGCAATCTCTTGGTTGGAGAAACAGCGACGATTCCTTGGCCTGACAATGTGCAATCGGCGCTGGTGACTCTCCCGGATGGCCAGCGCCATGACATCTCATCGCCTGCTGCCGAAGATAACGAGCAGATTGTCTTCGGAGAGACGTATCAGCAAGGAATCTACCAATTCGAAGCGGACGGGCAGGAGCTCGCTCGGCTGGCGGTCAATCTTGATCCGCGCGAGGCGGATCTTCGTCCGCGTGATGCGACGCAGTTGCCATCGATGATGGCGAATCAGCAGGCCCCATCTACCTCAACATTTTCTCCCACCGTTGGCGAGTTTCTTTTCGCTCGATCGTTGCTTGCCGGCGCGCTTGTCCTGCTGCTTATCGAGATCGGTTTGGCCTACGTTCTGGGGAGGGCGTGGGGATGAGCCTGGATACGATGCTGATGGCGCAGGTCGAGGCTGGAGGCCAAGAAAACTGGCGATTGCGATGGGATTGGGATTGGCCGCTGTGGGCCACGATGTTGATGATCGCGGCGGCCGTGGCATGGGTGATCGCCATCTATCTTCGTGAGTCTTCCAGTGCAGGGCGTGGCATGCGGTCCGTGCTGGCGATGCTGCGGCTATCGACCATTGCGCTGGCGGCGTTGATGCTCGTGCAACCGAGGCTGGAGTGGTTCAGTTTGGGGAGGCCGAGACTAGTCGTGGTCGCAGATAAGTCTGCGAGTATGGCGACGTTCGACCTTTACCCTGGTGCAGATAGCGAGCGTTCTCGTGTTGAGGCATGGCAGACGTTGCTGGTCGGCGGTGAGCAACCGTTACTTGCCGAGTGGCAGTCGACGTATGATTTGGACGTGGTCGCATTTGACGACCAGGTAATCCACCTCGACGAAAACGAGTCCACACTGATCGATCGCCTGAAGGAGATCAAAGTCGATGAGCAAGAAGCTGTCGGCACGAGACTAGGCGATGCGATCGATTTTGCTCTTCGTGAACTACCGGGATCACCGCCCGTTGCTGTAGTTGTGTTGACCGACGGGATCGGTACGATGGGGCAGCCCTTGCAGCAAGCGGCTCAGCAAGCGCGACGAATGCGAATTCCACTGCACACAGTTGCCATTGGCAGCGAGCGGCGCCGGCCCGACGTGGCGGTGGAGAACTTAGTCGTCGAAGAGGTCGTCTTCCCAGGGGACCGTCTGCAGGTGGAGGCGACGATCCGCGCCACCGGGTACGAGGGCGAGACCGTTGACGTGCTACTGCGTGATGCCGAATCTACCGTGCTGGCGAGCACGACGATTGACCTTCCAGCCGATGATGTGACCGAAACGGTTTCTTTGGCGATCCGTCCCAGTGCGCCGGGGCGAATGCCGCTGGAGCTTGGCATCCAGCCTCTAGCCGATGAGAATGATTCGAGAAACAACCAGGTACGTCAGGTAATCGAAGTCCGCGACGAGAAGATTCGAGTGCTATTGGTACAGAATCAGCCGAGCTACGAGTATCGCGCGCTCAAGAGTTTGCTCGAACGCGACCCTGCCGTCGAGCTGAAGGTCCTGTTGCAAGAAGCTGACGCCGAGTACGCGGCCGTGGACGACGTGGCGCTGCGCGCGTTTCCGTCACGCGAGGACGAGCTCTTTCAGTTCGACGTGCTGATGGTCGGCGATGTCGATGCGAGTCTGCTGCCCCGATCCGTTTGGCCATTGGCGGAACGATTTGTTTCGCAGAACGGCGGTGGGTTTGTCGGAATCGCCGGGCCAAGATTTATGCCATTGGCATTCCGCGGAAATCGCTCGCTGCTGGCCTTGTTGCCGATCGACTTGGAATTGCTGAATCCATTGCGATCGCAGCTCGGTGGGGCCCAGTCGTTTGCCATCTATCCAACGGCACTTGGCTGGCGAACGCCGAGCTTGCAGTTGGGCGACACGCGCGAGCAGTCGCAGCAGATATGGGCTGGCTTGCCAAAGGTCAACTGGCTGTTGCGGATCGATCAAATCAAGCCCGGGGCACAAGTCCTGGCCGAGTGCGCGGAACTAACCAATCGGCAGGGACAGCGTTTACCTGTGATTCTGCGACACTATGTCGGAGCCGGCGAAGTGCTGTTTCACGCCACGGACGAAACATGGCGGTGGCGATGGCGGACGGACGATCGGTACTTCGCGCGCTATTGGGGCCAAGTAGTGCGACGCCTGGGGCGCGGGCGGCTTGCGGCCGGGAGACAAGGTGTGCAGCTGACTGCGGATCGGGCTATCTACAAGCCAGGCGAGCCAATCCAACTACAAGCCCGCTTTCGAAATCCATCGAGCGCGCCCACAGCGGCGGATGGCGTGATCGTGCAGTTGCAGGGCAGGGCAGGCCCGCCGAAACAAGTTGCCTTGCAGCGACGTTTAGGACATCGCGGGATGTTTACGACCAGTGTCGAGCAATTGCCTGCTGGCGAGTACGAAGCACAAATTGTCCGCCCCGATCGTGCAGGAGCTGGGGACGTGGCGCGCTTCGCTGTGCGTCAGCCACCGCGAGAGTTGGCTCGAGTCGTCGTCAATCGGACAGAATTGCGCGAAGTCGCCGAGCTGACTGGGGGCAAGTTCTATACAATTGATGACGCCGCTCAGCTTAGTGAGCAGCTTCCTCCGCCACGCGAGCAGACGATCCAGGAGCGTCCGCCTCAGAAGCTGTGGAATAGCCACTTCGTCGTGGCACTTCTTGTGGTGCTGTTGAGCAGCGAATGGCTGCTGCGGCGCCGATATGGAATGCTCTAGATACGTGGCCTCAAACTAGTTCACGAACTTTCAATGTCGCAACAGTTACTCACCCAGCTTGAGCAAGTCTGTCGACGACGGAAACGTCGTCGATGGCTCGCCGCTTCGTGTTGGGCGCTGACGGCGCTGTTGGTCGTTGGGTTCGTGCTAGTTGGGCTCGATCGCGTGTTGGGGATTGCTGATCTCGCTGGACGCGTAGTGTTGACCTTGACGCTGGCTGCCGCCGGTGCCGGCATATTCCGGAATTGGAACCGTGAGGTCGCGGCGATTTCCGCAACGCCGCTGCAAATCGCTCAAGAAGTGGAGCAGCGTTATCCATCTTTGCGTGGGGAACTTGCTAGCGCTTGGGAATTCGCGGCCCAGGCGGATGACGACCCCACGGCGGGTTCTGAGTCGTTGCGCCGTGCCGTCGTGCTGCGTGCGACGAGTTCCGCCGAACAGGTTGATTGGGACGCGCTGGTCCCTCGTCGACCACTAAAACGTGGCGCGACGGCCTTCGCCTGCGTCGTCGTTGCAACCATTGCGATCGGTTGGTGCCTGCCACACGCGATGGCGACGGGTTGGACTCGTCTGATCAATCCGTTGAGCCGGGCCGAGTGGCCCCGTAATCACAATCTTCAGTTCATTGATCCTCCCGAGTTGATTGCCGCGGGCGATGATCTGCTCCTACAGCTGACCGATACCACCGGCAAGTTACCTGAGGATGTAGTGATGCATTACCGCACGCGACGCCAAGGTAGGTGGCAGAAAGAAACGCGACCGGTGACGACCTCGGAGAATCCTCAGGAAATTCGATGGCCAAACGTCCGCCAATCGGTTCAGTTTCGCGCGGTTGGAGGCGATCACAAAACCATGCCGTGGCATTCGCTAGAAGTCGTATCGCCGCCGCGTATCGACAAGCTACAGATCACAGTGCATCCTCCTGAGTACACCAACTTGCCAGCCCGGGAGTGGCGACCCAATTCGACCGTCATCGCAGGTAGTGCATTGGAGTTATCAGGTCGTACCGATCTGAAAATAGAACGGGCAGAGTTGCGTGCTGAAGAAAGCAAGGAGATTGTGGCTCAAGTCAGTGCGGACGGGCGCGACTTCCGCATTGACAGATCGAGTTGGCAGGTGCAGCGCAGCGACACGTATCGTTTGCAATTTAACACGACTCGTGGCCTCACGACGCGCGCCAAGCGAGAGATTGTGATGCAAGTGGTGACCGATCAGCCGCCGACCGTGCGTTTCTCGGAACCGCAGGATGAACTTACCGTGCTACCGACGGCTAGTGTTCCCCTGGTCATCGAAGCGCAGGACAAACTTGCCCTCAGCGAGATTGACCTCGTCTCGCGTCGTTCCGACCAGTCGGAAACCGGCGAGCGGCGACTATCGCTTTGGCGGGCGAGTGATCAGTCAGAAAATCCTCAGAGTTTGCGAACGAAACGCATTGAGCATCAACTTGATCTTGAACCATGGTCGGTCACCCCTGGGACGTTGATCGAGCTTCACGCGCAGGCGAAAGACGCCCAACCGATGACGGGGCAGTCAGTACGGGCCGTGAGGTTGAATGTCGTTTCGGAAGCTCAACTCTGGGCTCAGCTGCTGGAGCAGCAGTCACGCCTCGCTGAATCGATTGCACAGCTGTTGAGTGAGCAGCGCGAGCTACTCTCTATCACGGGGGAATGGTCAGAGTTTCCCAGTTGGTCACGGTCGCGTTGGACCAGTTCAAGCAATTCGGCGCTGTTTCGGCAGCGACAAGTTGCCACCACGTTGGGAACAGGGCAATACTCCGTTGCAAGTCAGCTCGAGGAGTTGTTGTCGTCGATCCAGCGCAATCGCCTGTTGCGCCCCGAAGCGACAGATCGCCTGCAAGCCGTAGCTGGACTGATCGACGAACTGGTGGCCGGTCCGTTGACCGAAGTGGAAGCTGCTCTCTCGGAATTCACGCGCCAAACGCGTCGCTCGATTCGTCGCGAGAAACTCGCGACGCTGATCGGCGAAGTCAGCGAGCATCAGCGACTCGCAGTGCTGGAGTTGCGGCGCGCCATCGAACTATTGACGCCGGGTAACGTGTTGGGGCGATTGGAGCGAGAACTCGACGAGCTACAGCGCGATCAGAAAGGCGTGATGGAGCTTTGTCAGTCGGAGATCGCCCCTCAGCTAACTCAGACAGACGAGCCCAAGCAACTCGAAGAGGATCTGAGAAATGTACTGCGACGCCAACGTGGCCTGGCTGGGCGGCTGGCCGAGTTGCTGCTCAATATGTCCCAGGCTTCCGAACGATTGGCTGACAATGAGCCTTCGGCAGCCGCGCGTTTGACGGCAACGGTCGAACTCGCACGTGAGCTCGAACTCCAGTCAACGATCCAGTCGGCCGCCGATCACCTGATGCGCCGTCGATTGGGAAATTCGACGATGGCGCAGCGAACCACGCTCGAGCACTTGGCTCAGCTGCGTGCTCGGCTAGTCGGGCACGATGAAGATAGGGCAGCGCAGCGATTGCAGCAGCTGCAAGCGACCGAGCGACAGTTGCGACGGCTGCGCCGGGAGACATCCGCTCTGGAAAACCAACTCCAAAAACTGACGGCGGACGAACGGCGGCGTGAGCTCGAACGCTTGCGCCGACAACGCGAGCAACTTGCGCAAGAAGCTGAGGATGTCACTCGGCAACTGGAACGGCTGCGCATCCCCAAAGCGGCAAAGCCTGCGCGGGAAGCCAGTGAACAGTTACGCCGTGCGCAGCTTGATCGTGAAACGATCGACCAAGCCCGCAAGAAACTCGACGAAGCGCAACGAACGCTGACCGCTGAGCGTCGTCGCCAGCAGGTCGCATTGGCGCGATTGCAGATGGCGCAGCTAGAGGCCAAATTGAAGGCACTGGTAGGGTTTCAAGAGTCGATCGTCCAAGAAATTCGACGCCTCGATGGTCTCCGCGAGCGAGCCGGGCAACTGACCGCTCCGCAGCAGCAAAGTGTGACCCTAGTCGCGGACCGACAAATCGACCTGCGGGACGAGATCGTCGCGCAGGCGGAAAGACTCGAATCGTTACCCGTCTTTGCGTATTTGCTGCAACAAGCAGGTAGGACGATGCAGCAAGTCGGTGATCGACTTCAGCGCTCGGATCTGGGTCCCCGCACACAATCTGACGCAGCACAAGTGGTCGTGCAGCTCAAACAGATTCTAGAGTCGCTCAAGCAAGAACAGCAGGATCTTGACGACAGCAAACAGGAAGGTGAGGGAAGTGGCGGGCAGCAGCCTGCAGACACACCGCAGGCCCAGACGCTACAATTGGCGGTAGGGCAGTTGAAGTTGCTGAAGACTCTGCAGACTGCGCTCCAACAGCAGACCGTCGCCATGGAGGCAGCACTGGCCAGAGGAGAACAACCGGCGGAGTCAGCGTCCGAACTCGCGCGTCAGCAGCAGGAACTGACTCAGCTCGCCGAACAGCTGGTGCCAGAACCGCCCGACCCACCCGCGGAAGAAACGTTTCCCAGCTTGGAAGACGAATTGGAAAAATCATTTGGTGAGGCATTCGATGAATCATTTCCGCAAGAGTGACCAGGGTCGAAACCTGATACTGTTCCGCTCGCTGGTGATGGCCCTCGGTCTCGTGACGGTAGCTCCGGCGTTCGCCATCGAGGAAAACTCGACCGACCAAGCCCTGCTGGAAGACCTCGGAGCCGATCTTCTCAAGCCGTCCGACGACGCTTTGCCCGATGAGAGATCGACGGCGTTGGACCAGTCGCTGCTCGACCAACTGGGAGAAGACCTAGGCGAGCAGCAGAACGTCAAGGACGACTGGCTTACTCGCGTAATCGATCACATGAAGACTGCTGAGAAACGTTTAGCAGTATCTGCGGAGAGGACTCCCGCCAGTGCCGCGCAGGCGGAGGCACTGACTGGGCTGGATGCGATGATTGCTGAACTGACCCAGCGCAAAAGCCAGTGCCAAGGCGGCAATTGCAACAAACCGGGCGAGCCGAAACCGGGACAGAAACCAAAGCCCAACGGGAAAACGGGCCAGAATCCGGCACAGACGGCCCCGAGTTCGACCAACTCAGATGCCGATCTTTCGACAGATTTGGCCGCGGCCGGCGAACTCGTGAAAGATCTATGGGGCAAACTACCTGAGCGGCAGCGGCAGCAGATCCTGCAACCGCTGAGCGAGGAGTTCTTGCCGAAGTACGCCAGCGAGATCGAAGCCTACTTCCGTGCCTTAGCACAGCCCACCGCATCGTCAGCGGAATCTCAATGAGACTCAGTTGCCTCGCCGCTATCGCTGGTGCATGCATGTTCCTCGCACACGTACATGCTGAGGATGGTGGCGTGTTGGGCAAGATGATGACGCCTGAGGCAACTCAGGCGGTTGATTCGGGCCTGAAGTATCTCGCCGAACGACAGCTTGAGGACGGGTCGTTCGGCACGAGAGGTTATCCCCGCAACGTTGCGGTGTGTGGACTGAGTGGCATGGCTTTTCTGGCCAGCGGGAGCACGCCGACGCGCGGGCCGTACGCCGAGCCGATTGATCGCTGCATTGAGTATTTGCTGTCACAGACGAGTGAGACAGGGTTCATCGCCGCGCCCGATGCGACCAGTCGTGGGCCGATGTATGGACATGGGTTTGCGACATTGTTCCTGAGCGAAGTCTATGGCATGTCGGAGCAAGCAGATCTGCGCGACCGATTGGGTCAAGCGGTCGAGGTCATTGTTGGATCGCAGAACGACGAGGGTGGCTGGCGCTACCAACCGCAGCCCAACGACGCGGACGTCTCGGTGACGGTCTGCCAAGTGATGGCCTTACGCGCTGCCCGTAACGCGGGGATTGCGGTGCCGCGTGAAACGATCGACCGCGCGATCACCTATGTCAAATCGTGTCAGAACACCGATGGCGGATTTCGTTATATGCTCTCCGGTGGTGAACAGTCGAGCCAGTTCGCCCGGTCCGCCGCTGGCGTCGTCGCCTTGTACAATGCCGGAATCTACGAGGGCGACGAAATTGAGCGTGGTTTAGATTACCTCGAGCCCTTCCGCGCCGGTGGCGACAAGCCCGGACGCGAGGGCTTCTACTTCTACGCGCATTACTACGCGGTACAGGCGATGTGGCATGCTGGGGGCGAGCGTTGGCGATCGTGGTATCCCGCGATCCGCGACGAACTAATTGCCCGACAACGGGCGGACGGCTCGTGGGTCGATGCGATCTGTTCGGAGTACGGCACAGCAATGGCTTGCATCGTTTTGCAAGTGCCGAACAATTATCTCCCCATCCTTCAGCGGTGAGTGAAGCCGTGCCTGCCCAACAGACGCTAGTAGTCGCCTTCGCAATCGCCAGCTGCTGCGCATCCATTGCCTGTGCTGAGCCTCTCCTGCTCGTGGGTAAATCCCAGGATGAAGCGAGCTTCGTCGGCACTGGAGAGACTGGCACGCTGAAATTTCAAATTGGAGACCAAGATCAGCGCGTTGCGCACGAACAGCTGGTTCGCTGGTCGAGTTTCCAGGCGAATACCAGGAAAGGCGAACTTGTGTTGCGCGACGGAAGTCGAATAGTTCTTGCCGATGCGTGGAGCGGAGAGCCGGGTTGGCAACTGACGAAAACCGAGGTGACTGCGTCGACGCAGTTGTTTGGGACGGTCGTTTTCCCTCGGAGCGAAGTTCGCGCGATCCTCGCTCAGGCCCCGCAAGGCTTGCTCGCGCGTACGAAGTTCCTTGACCAACTGCTCACTTCATCCGAGACACGCGACACCGTGCGATTGATCAACGGCGACCTCTGGCAGGGCGAACACGTCACAATGATCGAGAGTGGCCAGAGCACGCAGATAGTTCAATTGTCATTGACGGAAAGTGAGAAACCGCTGGAGCTGCCCATGAAACAGATCGCTGCGATCGTCATGAAGACAACTGAAACATCACTCGCCGATAAGTCGCAACTCGTGGTGGGAACGCGCGATGGCAGTCTGCTCAACGTCATCTCGCTGCATGCCGATGAGAATCAGCTGAAGCTGCAGTTGGAATGTGATCTAGTACTGTCCGGAACGGACCGTCGCGACGTGAACTATCTGCGGTCGAAAAACGACAGGATCGATTACCTCTCCGATCGCGATTCGGTCGATTTCCGCCACATACCTTACCTCGAAATACCTTGGCAGTATCAGCGCGATCGCAATGTGCTCGGCGGACCACTTCAGGTGGGGAGACGAGCGTATGCGAAGGGGCTGGGAGTTCACACCGCGTCGCGGCTTGCGTACGGCCTGCCGCCTAACTCGGCGCCGCGAAGGTTTCGCCGCTTCGTTGCCTCCGTCGCGGTTGATGACGCGGCTGGCCAGGGAGGCAGCGTGATCTTCAAAGTCTATCTTAAACACGGCGATCAATGGCACCAGGCGTTCGCCAGCACGATCGTGCGCGGCGGTGACGCGCCTCTACCCATCGAAGTGGAACTGAAGGACGCCACTCAGCTTGCGCTCCTCGCCGATTTCGCCGATCGAGGTGACGAACTCGATTACGCCAACTGGCTCGATGCTCGTCTGGAGTAGGGATGCCGATGACTGAGAGTTCGTCACGCGCGGAACACGACTGCGTGATCGTTGGAGCGAGCTTCGCCGGATTGGCCTGCGCGACGACGCTCGCTCGAGCTGGCTTGCGTGTGACCGTCTTAGAGAAAAAGCACGACCCAGGCGAG
>JANQQA010000186.1 GCA_028285205.1 Bythopirellula sp.
GAGCGATGGAGGCGCAGCCGCAATCATTGGTATCAATTCAGTATTCGCGAGCTATTCGTGGTTTGCGCGGTCCTTGGTGCATTGCTTGTCAACCTAAACCGGGTCAGAGCACGCGCGGAGTACGAGAAAAGCCTGCTCCCACAGATTGCTGAGATTCAAGAGCGCCGGGCGACCTACGCCGATCCCATCGAAAAACGAGTGACGTGGTCTCGTGCGGGACCAAGCTGGCTGCGTTCCATCGTAGGAGACAGTCTACTGGATGGCTTCGACCGCGTAGTCGGATTCGAGACGTATGAGGCCGAGACGCTGGAGTTGGCTAGCGAGTTCCGCGAATTGCGTGCCCTTCATGTTGACCCCGGGCAAGCCACTGTTCGTCAACTCAATAACCTAAAGGAGTTCGCAAACCTTGAAGCTCTGTGTCTCGTGGAATTTGAGATTGTTTCTGAAAGCGGCATTCCAGAGAAGACATGGCTTCAGATTCCGGACTTACCAAGGTTGCGAGCTCTGGTAGTTCAAGACGTTAAATACCGCGGCGACGGACTTGAACATCTACACAACCTTGAGCAATTGCGGCTTTGTGGCACTTTCGTCAGTGATGATTCGCTTCGCCATGTAGGTCGGATGCCGCACCTCAAGGATCTTTGGCTCTTCAGCACGAAGATCCGAGGGCCAGGGCTTCGGTATTTGAGTGGGCTCAATGAGCTTGAAGAGCTTTCCTTGTCTTTGGCGCAGCTCGACGACAGTGCCTTGGCATTCTTGCCATTGCTGCCAAAACTGAAGTCGCTTCGGCTCCGCGGCACTGAGATAACGGACGACTCGATCTCAATACTTGTCCGATACCGCACACTAGATTATCTGGAAGTGCACAGCTCAGAAATGACTCAAGAAGGCAAACAGAGGCTTCAAGCGGCGCTTCCTAAATGCTCGATTCCGTGACCTCAGTTCTCTCGACTCCGCCGCATCTCCGACAACTTAATCCTGGGCCTCCTAGCCTCCCTCTTCGCCCCTTCCCCCATCAGCGACACCCCTTGCATACTTGCGCCCACGGCACATCCTACCAGACAGTCCAACCAGTGATTGTCACTGCGTTCCGGCCTCAGTTTCCATTCGTCGACTGTTCGCCCACGGCCTTCCGTTCTTACCCTGAACTCAGCCGTCAGGTGCTCTGCAAACAATCGATGCTGCGCGGCGTTGTCCCCAAACAGCGATAAGCACCCTCGATCGCCCATTGCCACTGCGAACCGGGCATACACGAACGACTTCCAGTAGTTCGTATCAAATAGCACATGCCGAACGGCCCGCTTGCCTTGCACGTTGGGCACGCGCCAGTTGTGGCCCACACGTTCGCCCACCTTCCGTTTGTGCTCTGAGAACGGCAGGCTCGACGCACCAACGTAGCGGCCGTGTGACGGCATCAGGACCGCCGCGTGTGCGCTCTGGCGGCAGAACTGATAAACCACGTCGGTCGAGTTGCCCCAGTTCGCGTCGATCAGGCAACGTTCGATCTGAACATCAGCGCCGTCCTCGCGATGAAAGCGACGGGCCAGTTGGGCGTTGCACAATGCTTCCAGCGCCGAATAAATCGAGCCTTCAAGCCCCGCACCTGGAAACGCGGTCGCCAAAGCCCGCCGAGCATCCCGAAGTGTGAAGTATTGCCGCTGCTGATCGGGATATGTGCCGTAGTCGATCACATAGCCCGTGAACTCATCCTCCCAAGCACACGTCACATAGAACAGCAGGTTCTGTTGTACGTCCACGAACATGGTCACGTGGTTGCAGCCCAGCGGCACCTCTGTCCGTGGCCTACGATTCACTTTCTCTGCGATCTGATCCGCCGTCAGTTCGTTCTCGTCGGTTTCCTCGATCGGCAAGGGCTCGTTCTGGTACTCCGCAAAGAACGCAGCCTCATCCTGCAGCTTGAGATTCATCGCATGCTGGATGGCGGACAGCTCGTCGTGATTGAATCGTTCGGGCCAGGCAATGATGGCGCCTTCGTCCATCTC
>JANQQA010000199.1 GCA_028285205.1 Bythopirellula sp.
CACCATTCGCTGCAGCGAACACGACGAAGAAGCGGTCATCGAAGTCGTCGACACTGGCGTCGGCATCGCCCAAAAGCACTTGGAGCGGCTCTTTGAGCGGTTCTATCGCGTCGACAAAGCTCGCTCGCGGGAGTTGGGGGGGACTGGGTTGGGATTGTCGATCGTCAAGCACCTTTGCCAGGCAATGGGCGGCAGCGTGGCGGTCGAGAGTGAGCCCCAGCAGGGCAGCATCTTCCAAGTGCGATTGCCCCTGGCCCGCGTGAAGGTCTGATTTTGAGACCTATACCTCCAAAGTATGAGGCAGACGTCTTCCATATTTCTTAACATAAACTTCATCAACCGCGACTAACCTGGAGGGTCGATGACGCTGTCTCTAAGCCACAACAAGGATGTGTTGAATAGAGCCGCGGTAGACTAGCCGGCAAACTGCAATCGTGGTGTATCGATCTTCAGAGAACATGCAATCTGACCTAGAAACCAAGAAAGTTGGGACCCACGCAATGACGGCGGAGAACACAGCCGATGATGCAACCGGCCTGTCCGCCGGCGGTGTCCAACAGGCGGTCGCGTTGCGCTCGGCCACCGATCTGGGTGACAAAGCACTCAAGGTGCAAGCCAAGGCTGTGGACTTCTTTTACGGTGCGCACCACGCGTTGCACGGTATCTCCTTAGACATCCCGGAAAACTGTGTCTCCGCTCTCATTGGCCCCTCGGGGTGCGGCAAGAGCACGTTCCTCCGTTGTCTCAATCGCATGAACGACATGATTGAAGAAACGGTAGTGCGGGGAACAATCCTCCTGGACGGCAAGAACATCTACGACCGAGGCACCGACGTCGTGGAACTCCGCAAGCGCGTGGGGATGGTCTTTCAGAAGTCGAATCCGTTCCCGAAGTCAATTTACGAAAACGTGGCTTACGGGCCTCGCGTGGCCGGCGTGCGCAAGCGCCTCGTGCTCGACGAAATCGTCGAACGCTGCCTGATTCAATCCGCGCTGTGGGACGAAGTGAAAAGTCGCTTGCACGATTCCGCCCTGCAGCTCTCTGGCGGCCAACAGCAGCGGCTCTGCATTGCTCGGGCCTTGGCCACCGATCCAGACGTCCTGCTGATGGACGAACCAGCATCGGCGCTCGATCCCAAGTCGACGGCCGCGATCGAGGACTTGATCTTTGAGCTCAAAGATTCCTACACGATCGTCATCGTCACGCACAACATGCAGCAGGCAGCCCGAGTCTCCGACCAAACAGCCTTCTTCTACGAAGGAAAATTGATCGAAGTCGGCTCGACCAAAGAACTGTTCACCAATCCAAAAGTAAAACAAACCGAAGACTACATCACCGGCCGATTCGGCTGAGTATGAGCAAGAATGTCCCGTCACCTCAATCGCGATTTAGAAGCGCTCGAGCAAGAACTGCTGGCTCAAGGCTCCCAGGTAGAGCGAATGATTCACTTGGCCAGTCAGGCGTTGAAAGAGCTGCGCTCCGACCTGATCGAGCAGCTGATGCTGAACGAAAACGAGGTCGACGCGCGCGAGGTTGCCATCGAAGAGGATTGTCTGAAGATTCTTGCCTTGCATCAGCCCGTTGCCGTCGACCTGCGACGCGTGACGACCGTGATGAAGGTCAATGGCGATTTGGAGCGGATTGCCGACCTGGCCGTCGACATCGGTGAGCGGTCGCAGAACTTGATTACCTACGGCAGCTTGCTGTTGCCTGATATGATCGACGACATGTCCGAGGCAGCGAGTTCCATGGTCCAGGAAGCGCTCGATTCTTTCGTTCGCCTGGATATTTCCCTGGCTCGCGAAGTCTGCCGACGCGACGACATCGTCGACCTATTGAACAAGGAATTGATCCTGGAATTGCACACACTGGTTTCGACCGGCGAGGCGGTGATCGAACCGGCTTTGCACTTCTTCTCGGCTTCCCGCCACCTGGAACGCATCGCCGATCACGCCACTAACATTGCCGAAGATGTAATTTACTTGATCGAGGGTGAAATTGCCCGTCACCAACATGCGGACCTCTCTGTGAGTTGAATGAGAGTTCAATCGCAGTAGCAACAAAACCAATTGAAACCACCATCCTACTTCCACTTGCCGAGTTTCGAGGAAAGGCCTTAGTACCTTGATAGCAATGTCCAAGTGTAGAATTCAAATCGTCGAAGATGATAGTTCACTGGCAGAGGTTCTAGATTACAACCTCAGCCAGGAAGGCTACGAGACGCAGGTTTCTCGTGACGGACAGCAGGGACTGCGAGAGATTCGCTTGCGGCTGCCTGACCTAGTGGTGCTCGATCTGATGCTGCCGATGGTCGACGGGTTGGAGGTTTGCCGTCAGTTGCGCAAAGACCCCGCCACGCAGAACATTCTCGTGCTGATGCTCACCGCGCGCTCCGAGGAGAGCGATCAGCTGGTCGGATTCTCGGTTGGTGCCGATGACTACGTGACCAAGCCGTTTAGCGTGAAGGTATTGCTGCAACGAATCAACGCGCTGCTCCGACGCCGCGATCAAACCAAGAGCGATCGCGATCTGATTGTCAGCCAGGGCATTATGATCGACCGGCGCCGGCATCGAGCGACCCTCGGCGATAAGCCGCTGGATCTAACGCC
>JANQQA010000207.1 GCA_028285205.1 Bythopirellula sp.
ATTCTGGCCACGTCCCAACAGCCGCTCCGAGAACGCGACCGTATGCGAACTGCCGTCGAGGATATCTCGGAACTCGGTTTCCGAGCCGGAATAGAAGACCCCGTCCGCGTCTCTTAGCGATCCGAAGTCGTTGCGGCCACTGCCCGCGCATGCTGCATAGTTGGTGGCAGCATATTCGGATCCGGGCACCTGTGGTCCGCCACCATCGCTGGGGCACAGAAACAGGGCTTGTACTTGCGTGGCAGCCGGTAGGTTGGCCGACCCGTCCACGACACGGCCGCTGGACAGCGTGAACGTAATCGGCGCGGCCCCCAGTTCGATTTGTTGGTAGACCGTGCCCTCACAATGGGGCAATAGAAACACGTGCGACGAAAACACGTACGGAAACGGAGTTCCACGTCCTGGAGGAAAACTACCGTAAGTCGCGTGATGATTGTGCCCGGCAAGTACCAGTTGGCGAAGTTTTTTCTGACACGACATCCGCCGCGCCGCCTCGCGCGCCGCCTGCACGGCGGGCAACAAGATCGCAGCCAGCAACCCCACGATGGCTAACACGACGAGCAGCTCCACCAGCGTGAGTGCGGATCGATCGTTTCGGCGGCCGGTCACAACTTGAATCATCCTGGCTAGTCAAAACGATTACGGTTCGCACGCACACGTGGCCTGCATCATCAATGGAGTGGTTGCTCAATTGGGCAAAAGCAGGCACCACCAAAGTGAAGACGCTCTCGAAAGCAGTTCATGGATTGAAACTTTGAGGGCTCATTTTGGGGTATCCCCCAAACGCCAGTTTCGTGGAAGCCGTCGCTCCCCCGCAGTGTCTGCATGATAGAAACGCAATCGCTCAGAAACCAGTGCTCATCGTGGCGACGGCAACTAAAATGTTGGCGTTGACGCATGCGAATCGTAAGCCAGATAGGCTGGCTTTGGATGAGCTGGCTCTCGATTTGGTGGCGGCCAAATCCCCAGAAATGCGATTCAATCCTCGGAGACTCTCGCGTCAACAAGCCACTCAAAGATCTTTTCGGCAAGGGCGGCAACAGGTTGACCGGCCGCTAAGAGCGGAAGCGATGATCAACGTTTTCGATCGACTCAACCGTTTCGGCTACCAAACAAAGTCGACAACAACTATTCCACTCGCCCGATCCACACCACGACAACCACCTAGACGAGCATCATGGCCAAGACGAAACAACGCCCGTTCTATGGATCCGTAGAGTCCGTTGGAATCGACGAGCGGGAACCCAAGGTCACGATTCGTAGCGCGGTGGACAAACAATCGACGCGAGATTTCCCCTTCGATGTCAAAGCCGACTTGTTTCGTGTATTCGAAAGTATGCGCGAACTCAATATGCCGCTGATCGCCTATGGCGACCGGGAACAAAAAGCAGGGGAGAAGCAGTATCTCTTTGACAGCGGCATCCCGCTGCGCGTAACCCACCTGGAACAGGCCGAAGATCGCGTGTGGGTCCGTACGGGCCCCGAAGGTTTTCTGTTGTACGTCCTGCTCGACAACCCAGAGATTCAGAGCATTTGGGAACGCCTCGTCGATTCGCGAGATAACGGCACCGACTATTGGTTCATCTTGAGTCCAACCATCGAGAACAACAATGGCCAAACGGTGCGGAAAATCATCAACGTTCTTGGCAAGCTCCCCACGATTCCCTGCACTTTGGGTAATCGTCCCGCGGAGACCTTTGACAAAAAACACCACAAGCCCATCAAGGTTAAGAAAGCTGAGAAGCTGTTTACCCTGATGCATAGCATGTCGACGCACCCATCGTCGGGTGCGCTCGTGGGTATCCCCTTTTTGTATGTCGACGGCGGCTGCGAATACCGCAGCCACGAGATGGCGCGCCACATTATTGGCGAAGGCGCCTATCCACATAAGTTGTGGGTGTTCTCGAGCTCGCTGGAGCTCGAAACCCCCAATCATCCCGACTGTGTAGCCAAGTGGGCGTGGCACACGGCGCCCATGGTCGCCACCACCGAGGGCTTCTACGTTATCGATCCGTCCGTCTGCGACCATGCGGTTCCGGCCGCCGACTGGTACAACCGCTTCAGCATGTCTGGCCAGCGGCACATCTACAACACGTCCCATCATGTGTACCGCATGAACGGGAGTATGTGCTACTTCACTAGCGACCCCGAGTTCAAGAACACCGAGCGAAAGCTGGCCATATTTCGAATCCGACTCCGACTGCAATCTGCCCGAGAGGGTCCGCCGCCGTTCGCGCACTGCCCGGCCTGATAGTGCAACGCAGGTCCATGGGTAGCACCGCTCCTTGGTGCAACACCTGACCGTAGTTTGCCCAAGCGAACCAGCGTTCGCTGTGGTCGACCGGAACATCAGCTGGATTCACAACGTATACGCCCCCTCGCTGGCCACGTGTCGCCAGCGCATTTGCGTGACGCAATTTGTCCTTTTTTCTTCATCAGGAGCTTCTCCACATGTTCATTTCGTGCATCTCAACTCGACGCTGGCTGCCTCTAGCGGTCCTGTGTTTGCTAACCAGCGCCTCGGCCGATTTGCTTCAGGCACAATGCCGTCTCCGGCGTTGCCGCTCTGTTTGCCAGCCGCGGCCCGTCTGTAGCTACCGCGTCTCGGCGCCGTGTCCTGCTATCTTGACTTGCCCACCTTCGACGATTTCGACATTCAACGGATGCTCCACGACGTCGCCAACGGTCATCAGCGCACCACCTTGTTGCTCGGGTTCCATCATCGTCACCGGCGGTAACTGTGTACCCAGTTCTTGCCAAGCTTGCGTCGATCTTTGTGTGCAACAGGGCGGCGACCAAGGTGAATGTCGTCGCATGTGCTGCGATGAAGTTCCGGATGTCCCGGGGCATCTAAAGAGCTTTGACTGCCAGGCCTGCGTTGACCTGTGTGTCCAGCAAGGCGGAGACCAAGGCGATTGCCGGCGAGTGTGCTGCGACGAGCCACCTGGCGCCCGCTCGGTCATCCACTTCAACGACTGCCAAGCTTGCGTTGATCTGTGTGTTCAGCAAGGCGGAGAGCAAGGTGACTGCCGTCGCATGTGCTGTGATGAACCGCCCGGGATCCACGTTAATGGTGTCTTGTACACCGACTGTCAGGCTTGCGTCGATCTATGCGTGCAGCAGGGCGGTGATCAAGGTGAATGTCGCCGCATGTGCTGCGACGAGCCACCAGGGATCAAGGTCTATCCAGGGATCTCGCGATGATGTCACCTGAGATGAACTCGCGTATTTCTACTTTTGGCGTAGCCTGCGACTGACGGTCCAGTGATACGTTCGTTCGCATAGGCAGGCTGGAGTACAGGCTTCGTTCACGTAG
>JANQQA010000209.1 GCA_028285205.1 Bythopirellula sp.
CTGCTGCGGTTCTTCTCGCCTCGGCGACCGCCGTCGATGCCCTCTTCCCAATTGAACAACAGCCGGTTTCGGAAAGCTTAAAAGCAGTCGCCGCAATACTGGTATTGCTGCCGATTATGCGGGAAGCCGTCCAGGGACTAATGACTGGTTCGACGGATGCCTACAGTGCCCAGCTAGTTGCCATCGCGTCACTCGCCGCTTTCGCGGTCGGTGACTTCGTGACCGCCGCGATCATTCCGATCATCCTCAGCGTTGCATTTTTTCTCGAGGAACGCAGCGTGCTTGGCGCCCAGGCCGCTATCGAAGGCCTGAAATCGCTGCAAGCGAAAAGGGCCTGTCGCATTGATGAGCGGGGCAACGAGATCGAAGTTGACGCAGGAGAACTGTCTCCCGGCGATCTTGTCATGATTCGTCCTGGCGAGACGATTCCAGCAGACGGCATGGTTACGGAGGGGCATTCTGCCGTAGACCAATCCACGATTACGGGCGAGTCGACTCCTCAGGACGTCGGCCCGGGAACCAAGTTATTTGGTGGGACGATCAATCACAACGGGTTGCTTCGCGTTCAAGTAACAAGCTCCGGCAACACTTCTACACTCGGTAAGATCCTGGAGTTACTTCAAGACGCGGAACAGTCCAAGACGGAGGTTCTCCGTTTGATTGAGGGCTACGCCAAGTATTTCGTGCTTGGTGTGTTGCTCATCGCAGGCATTACCCTATTTCTTAGCCGAGATATATCCCGCGCGATCGCAGTCTTGGTTGTCGGCTGCCCCGGCCCGTTTATCTTGGCCGGTCCGGCGGCCATGGTGGCAGCGTTGGCCGCAGCAACGCGTAAAGGAATCCTGATTAAGAACGCGAAGTTCCTTGAGTCGCTTTCGGAAGTAGATTCCGTAGTCTTCGACAAAACAGGCACAGTCACGCTTGGCAAGCTGCAAGTGGTCTCGTTGGCTCCACACAACGCGAGCGAATCCGAATTGCTCGATGCGGCTGCCACTTGCGCGGGTACATCGCAGCACCCAGTATCTCGAGCCATCGCAAACTTTGCTCAGGAACAACCAACGACCACCAAGTATGAAACCGACGCAGCGCAAGAGTTTCCAGGCCGCGGGATCATCGTTGAGACTCAACACGGCCAATGCCTCTTGGGACGTCGAGCTTGGCTTAGTGAATCGGGATTTGACCTACCGGAAGAATCCGACCACACGGGGCCGATTGTCTGGGTTGCTGTTCGCCACGATGGGGCGAATCGTTGTCTAGGTTGCATTCTGCTTGCCGATCAAGCCCGCGACGATGCACAGTATCTGGTTCAAGACTTGCGGAAGATGGGCGTCCTTCGCACCACGCTTTTGACCGGAGATCGACAAGCAGTAGCGGGAAAGATCGCCGATGAAGTCGGGCTGGACCATGTCGTCGCCGAGGTCCTCCCTGGCCATAAGCGCGACGTCGTTCGCGCCGAGCGAGATGCAGGCTACTACGTGATGGTGGTCGGCGATGGTGTCAATGATGCTCCCGCGCTAGCCGAAAGCAACATCGGCGTTGCCATGGGAGCCTCAGGTGCAGAAATTGCTTTGCACAGCGCGGACGTCGTCTTAATGACCGAACGGCTGGATCGCCTGGCATACGCCTTCAAATTGACTCGACGCACTCGGACCACTATTCATCGAAATGTCATCGTGGGTGTGGGGCTGACCATCCTGATGCTGGCGTTTGCCTCCGCAGGTATCATCTCTCCAATTGTTGGAGCCATTGTGCAGAATGTCGGTGAAGTCTTTGTCATAGTGAACAGCGCCACACTGCTGCGAGACTCACCGAGCTGATTGAACAGCTGCGGACTTAGCTGACTGCAAACCAATACCAACACGGCGCGTGGCGACGCAACTTGTTCATGCTTGCGCTTCGGGCTTCGTTCCACACGACGCCTGAGTCAAATTGCAGAGGGAGAAACTGGAATGCGAGAAAGACTTTCGCCTTGGCTGCCCGTCATATTCTGTGCATCCTTATCTCTGATCACCCTTGTCGCAAATGTCGTTGGGCGGTTCATGACCGGAAACGCCGATGTTGGCCTGACAGCTTTCATCTGCTTCCTACCAATGTGTTTCTTTCATGTAGGCACGATGCTCAAGAATCTCCGAGATGAGAATCGAATGCTCAAGCATCGATTGGAAGAGGCGTTACTAGATGGTGGGCAACGCGAAAGCACGGCGCGGGAATCGGGTTGACCGTGCTCGTGAAACCGAGCAATGTTCAGTCGAAACAAAGTCGACGCGTCAAGAGCTCCTTCACTTGTAGATTAGGAGCCAAACTGAGTGCGACTGCTCCGTAGCTTTGTGCGGCTTCTAGGTTCCCGCTTCGACGGTGCAGGTCGGCCATGACAGCAGCCCACTGGAAGGAACCGGACAGCCACGTTGGCGGCGCGAAACCTTCAAGTACAACCAATCCCGCCGCTGGTCCCTTCCACTCGGCGACAGCAACCGCGCGGTTCAGCTTGTGAATCGGAGAATCAGTAAATTGTTCAAGCAGTGAATAGCATTCTGCGATCTTGTCCCAACGAGTCTCACGGAACGAAGGAGCAAAGCAATGCTCTGCGGCAATTCCCGCTTCCGCGTGGTACCGCGAGAACGACTCTCCTTCAGCGGACTTCGCAAGCCAGCTCATTCCCTGCCGGATTTCGTCGCGGTTCCACTGACAACGGTCCTGCTCCTCAAGCAGCAAAAGACCTCCAGCATTGTCCTGGCGCGCGTCCAGCCTAGCCAAATGCAAATGCATCATCGCCAAGAGTGCATATGTTTCCGGCGACTGGCCCATCGGATGCCCCGCCAAGAGGCCTGCCAGACGAATCGCCTCGTCGCAGAGATCACGTCGCAATACCACCTTTACGTCGGATGAAAGATAGCCTTCGGTAAAAAGAAGGTACAGGACCTTATGCACCGCGGGCAGCCGGGATCGATATTCGTGCTGCTTCAGATCGCGGGGATGTCGCGGAAGTTCCTGCAAGCGACTGCGTGCACGCCCGAGACGCTTGTACACATTTGGCTCGGTAGTAAACAAACGGATCGCGATTTCACGAACGTCAAACCCACACAAAGTCTTCAGCGCAAAAACAAGTTGCGATTCCAAGGGTATCGACTCGTCGCAGCACACAAACAGCATCCGGAGCAGGTCATCCTGCACATCGTCGGGCTGAATGACCTCGGGAACACGATCGCTCCCGAAGTCACTCGCATTCTGCTGAAGGATTCGCTGCCGGCGACTCTGCGTCCGCAACTCTCCCATCAAATGATTGCGTGCGGCCCGATACAGCCAAGCTGTCGCGTTTTCCGGGACGCCGTCGATGGTCCAGCTCTCCATCGCAGACATCAATGCTGACTGGACGGCATCCTCGACATCTTCGACGTACCTCATACCCACGCGACACGACAGCATCGCAACAAGCCTGCCGTATTCGTGGCGAAAGTAGTCCTCAACAAGTGCCGGGGGAGTCAAGGCGACAAAATCTCCCGCACTTCTACGGTGGACCCCGGCATCGCCGTGCCAGGACTTTCCTGAGCAACCTGGACAGCCTCGTCGATGCTTTCGGCCTCGACAATCATGAAACCACCAACGATTTCCTTTGCTTCGACAAATGGCCCGTCGGTTGCCCCTTCGGAGCGGACGACCTTCCCGCCGGCGAGTTTTCCACCCATATCGACGATATTCGTCGCAAACTTATCTTTCCAAGTGTTGAACTTGGCAAACATTTCCTCCATCTGCGATGGCGACGGTTGTTCGCTGTCGCAGCCAGCCTGACTTCGTTGAATGCACAGGTACTTCTTCTTCGGCATGGTCTTTTCCTTTCGTAAGGGTGCTTGTTCTAGCCATCGTCGTTGGCCAACACCCCATAACGCGCGAACGCTACAAATCTGGACACTGTATTCCAATTTTCTTCAAACTTGTTCGATTCGATCCCACGAGAGAACCAGCCAAGCTGGCGACCCGTGGTTGGATTGCTATTGTAGGGCGCAGTAGAATCCTCGGAGAAACTCAGTTTTGACAATCCAGTCAAGCACTCCGCTCGCCGACCGAACTACACGCCATTGACCGATAGCCTGACTTTGTCCGTTATTGTCCGACGCTACGAAGACACAGATCGACATTCTGTCATCGCGCTTTGGGATGATGTGTTCCCTGGATCGACCGGACACAACGATCCAGCGGCATCGATAGATCGGAAATGTACCTTCGGCGATGGCCTCTTCTTCGTTGCCGAACTGAACGCGCAAGTAGTTGGGACGGTCATGGCGGGTTATGACGGACACCGAGGATGGATTTATTCGCTAGCAGTCGCTGAAACGCAGCAACGACGAGGTGTCGGATCACGGCTGGTTCAGCATGCCGAACAAGCGCTGGGTGACCTTGGATGCCCAAAAGTGAATCTGCAGGTGCGTTCGAGTAACTCGTCCGTCGTCGAATTTTACCGCTCACTTGGGTACGATGCTGAAGAACGAATCAGCATGGGGAAGCGGCTGTCTGTTAAGCCATCTGCTGCGGATTGAGACGCACCTCGGCCGGCAAAGATGCTTGCTTGGGTGATCCTGCTGACAACAGGACTCTAGAGTTGAACTTAAAGCGAGATGTCAAACTGGATCTCGTTGAACGATCTCCTGGCTAAAACCCTCGCCACACCACGCCTATTCGATTTCATCCACTCCTAATGCGCATCCCGGTAAAGTCGCCTTGACGTTGGCGGCAGTCGACGGGCAGGCCGCATTCTATTTGGGCATCACGCGGCTGAGGTCAACTCCCTTCTGGCGGAGCTTTTCCGCGATGGCCTGGACGGCTGCGTTGGCCTTTTCACGGCTGTCGGACTGCTGAGCAGCCAGAGCGATCTTGAGTCCCGGGATGCTGGGGTGAATTTGCAGCACGTCCAACACCAGCTCGCGTTCTTGGCTACGTTGGGCAGCGTCTAGCGCCATCTGGCACATCTCGGCTCGCTGTTT
>JANQQA010000213.1 GCA_028285205.1 Bythopirellula sp.
CGCCATCGCTTCTGCGAGAGCATTGGGAAAGCCCTCGTGGCGCGAAGCCAGCACAAAAATGCCTGTTGCGTCTAGCCAGTCACCGGGCTCGGCGGTTAACCCTGGCATCGTAACGCGATCAGAAAGGCCTAAGCGCCGACATTGCGCCTCTAGTTCGGCCCGCTGTGGTCCTTCACCCCAAAACACCATACTCCACTGAGGATGCCTATCAGCGCAGACCGCGAAGGCATCCAACAGCAGGTCGTAGCCCTTCACCGGCGCCAAGTGGCCAACAGCGACGACACTTGGTGGCTTTGCAGCATCGAGCTGCGGAGGAATTTCAATTGGATTCGGCACAACGACGCTGCGACGTCGAACGGCTTTGGGGAAATGAGCAAGCGCAGACTCTGTCTGCGCAACCAGACGGAACGCCGTACGGTACGTCAGCCAGCGCAAGAACAGCCAAGCCCGCGACTGCCCGGGACGGTTTGGATCACCTCGTTCGGAGATGATAACGGGGATGCGCAAGCCTGCCGTAGAAATTAGCGTTCGAATATTGGTGCCGGTAAGGAAAGAGATGACGACGCACGGATCAGCATCGCGTATGGCGTTTCTTATGGTCGCAAGGCGCGATATATTCTGAACAAGCGCTCGAACAGCCGTGGAGGACGCGCCGGAAATGCCGAGGTAGATGATCTCTACCGCAGGATCGGCACGAAAATAGAGGTCCGCCGCCCGCCCGTCGATCGAGATGATGGTTACCTGCCAACCACGTCGCACGAAGTCGTTGGCGAGTTGGACAATGACTTTCTGCGCCCCACCCCATCCTAAATTGGCAATAACAAGCACCAGATTCCGCCGTTGCACCATATCCGTGCAATCGGACAGGCGCGATCTTGAGCGCCCACTGGGCATGCCGTCCTCATTGAACAACTCCATGGGCCTAGGCCTTATCGCCTTGGCGCGCATACGCTCGTTTGAGCGCGCCACGCCTTGCATACCCGTAGGCCTTCGAACTCACCCATCCGAGCATGCCGGGCATTGCCAGCTCCAACTGGCCGATTGCAACGCTGTCGCTCCAGAGTTCCGAGAGGACTTTACTGTTCGTCACACTAGTGCAGCTGTCGGCCCAGGCGATTCTCCGCGATTTCTCGTGCGCGCGAGTGATAAACTCAACTTGAAGAATAATGCCAGGTGCAAATGATCGAAAATCCTCATCATATGCCATTTTGTAACCGAACCACTTGTCTCCTTCGGCAGCACACAACAACGCAGTCATAGCGACGGGTTTGCCTTTTAGATTCAACTCGGCGAGCATCAAGCGCCCAAGTCGATTGTATCTCTTCAGCACCTGAGCAAAATACTCACGGCGATTTTGATCCTTGACAATTGCGCCGCCCTTCCTGCCTTTCCAGCCCTTCGCCTCAAGCTGAATATAGCTGTCTGTCCACCCCGAAATATCGGCGTCTTCACCTAGCCAGGAACAAGCCAATGGCCCCATTTCCGCGAGCCGCTCTCGTGCCCTCTTGATCTGCCACCGCCGCTTGCCACGCACTGTGCGCTTCAGATATATGCCTGCATCGTCGGCCGGAACAAACAACGGACGTTCGAAGCGATTAACTTCGCGGCAACCGCCGCCGATCGCAGCGATCTCCTCGCGAATAATTGTCGAAATCGGGCCATCCAGAGTCATGCGCGGGCAAACAATCAGGCCGGAGGCGCTAAGTTGTGTACACTCCTTCAGCCACGCGCGGATGGCCACCCGCGCGTGGCGGCGGTCGATCAGCGGCGTATGCAAGAAGCTCTGCTCGTGTCGCATGAGCTCTTGGACGAACCGCGTGCGGTAACCCCGTAGTGTCAAGTGGTTCTGAAGTGGAATGATGCCGATGAGCCTCTGGCCGAGACGAATTAGCGCGACCCGCCAAGAGCCATCGACGACAAAGCGCTCGATCGCCGGCAGCAACGCCGCTGGCTCGTAGAAGACGTTGGCTTCGAGAGCGTTTAGGGCGAGTTCTTCCCATTCCTCAGCGATAGCGGCTAGTGCTTTAAAGTCGTGGACAAACGTGACGTCTACTCGACCCTCGTCTGCCGTCATCAGATGCATGTGCGAGCTCCATTTCGCATTAGTCGGGCCGGCTAACGGGCTCGCAAAAGAGGCGAGCGTCCAGCTCCGTTAGCTGTGTTCATTGAGATAACGAACGGACGTTTGGCCTTCTGCACAAAGTGTGTCTTGTTCCCTTGCGCTAGCGCGGTGACGAGACTGTGCATGACAGTCGCGACGCGTCCCTTGATGCCAGGCAGTTCCAACATCACGCGTCCAGCTGTTGTTCTCTCACTCCAGAGCTCCATCAGAACATTTTTTGGGCCAGGGCTTGAGCAACTATCGATCCAGTGTAATTGATCGCGCATATCATGTAGGTATTTGATCAACTCCACATCGAGAATAATGCCTGGGGAAAACGGCCTATACCGCTCGTCGTAAGCGGTCATGTAATAGATTCCCGAATCGCCGTGAATGTGACGCAGTATAACGGCCATAGCAATCGGCTGTCTATTTTGAGTTAATTGACCAAAAACAACGCGTTGATTATCATGTAAGAACGTGATTAAGCGACGGAAGTACTCCTGTCGGCTTGGCCGGCATTCGATCGCACTACCTGTCTTGCCCTTCCAGCCGCTCGACTCAAGCTTGATAAAGCGGTCTATCCAGCCTTCGATATCGTCGTTGTTGTTCAGCCAATCGTAGGACAGCGTTCCGAGATCCGAGAGTTTGTCCCATTGCTTCGCTATACGTCGGCGACGCTGCCGACTGATAGTCCGCTCTAGGTACTCGTTGGAATTGGCAGCGGGAACGAACAACGGACGCTCGTACTGGACAGTGTCGTCGAAGCGCCCGCCAATCGCTTCGATGTCCTGACGCAGGATGCTAGGAATATGACCGGCCAGCTGAATGCGCGGGCAAACAATAAGACCTGGGCCATGACGTTGGGCGCATGACTCGAGCAAGCCACGGATAGCCGATCGCGCATCATCGCGGTCGAGCAGCGGCGTATGATTAAAGATCATCTGATGACGAAGCATCTGCAAAATGAATCGGGAACTGTGCGCGCACACGGTAAACCGCTGGAGTGGGAACAGGCCGATCAGCTTGCCGTGCAAACGCACTACAGCGACTTCCCACTGGCCGTCTCTAGCAAGATGCTCCAACGCGAGCATAAGGGGCTTTGGTTCGTAGAGTATGTTTGGCTCGAGGGCGTTTCTCGCGAGCTGATCCCATTCATCAGCCATCGCGCCGAGCGAGCGGAGATCGCGAACAAACGTTACTTCTACACTTCCTTTCGCCACTGCCATAAACTGCTACCTCGAAGTCCGAGTCTGCACACAGCAAAATTTTTCGCAGAAACCCGTAGCTGTCTCAGACAGGTCAATGACTGATTGAATGCACCGCGGCGTAGGATGCTACGCAGTTGTTTCTGTCAAGAACCGACCCTCGTGCGGCATGAGTGCGATCCAACCAAGCCTGGAGCATCAGGACGGTCCAAAGGTGTGCACTCCAATCGCGCCGGCCGGCTAGATGCTGCTGCCAGCGCTCGACAATGATCGCGGGCTCCAGCAGGCCCTCCACTTCGAGCCGACGTCGATCCAAGAGACTCTCTGCCCACGGCCGCAACGGTCCCCGAAGCCAGCTGCCTAGCGGCACGGAAAAGCCAGCCTTAGGCCGCTCGAACAAATTCTTGGGCAGGTGGCGGGCGAGCACTTGGCGCAACAGCCACTTGCCGACCGTGTTGCGCACTTTGAGGCGGGTCGGCAAGCCAAGAGCAAACTCGACGACCCGCCGGTCGAGCAGTGGGACGCGAGCTTCGAGGGCGACGGCCATGGTCGCGCGGTCCACCTTGGTCAGGATGTCGTCGGGCAGATAGCTCGTCAGATCGGCAAGTTGCATCCTGGTGATGAAGTCGCCGATTAGCGTTGTGGCTGTACTCTCGTGGCCGTTGCTCTCTGGCGTATGCCGCAAGACATCGTTCGCATTGCGCCACTGCGTACCACGGTATGCATAGAACGCGTCGGCATCGGCAACAGTCGCGATCGATGACCAGTACTCGAGACGATCCGTGCTTGGAAGCCAGGCCGATCCAGCAGCTGATCTGCCGATTGGTGTATCCCGCAGCGCTTTACCGACAGCTTGCAGACCGAAACCTGCAAGCCGGCGGCCGAGTTTGGGCATGCGATTGAGGCGCGCCCATGCACGGTCGGTTTCCTGGTAGCGCCGATAGCCCCCGAAGAGCTCGTCACCACCATCGCCAGATAATGCCACGGTCACATGTTGACGAGTGAGCGCCGCCAGCAAGCAAGTTGGGATCTGTGAGGCGTCGGCGAATGGCTCATCATAAATCTCCGCGAGTCTGGGTATCAGTTCCATCGCGTCTGCGGGATCGACGTAGAGTTCAGTGTGGTCGGTTCCGAGATGTGTTGCGATCGCCCGTGCGAAGGGAGCCTCATTGAAGGCATCGGCGCGAAACCCGATAGAGAACGTTCGCACTGGAGCGGCCGCTCGCATCTGCATCATCGTTGTAACGAGAGACGAATCGATGCCGCCGGAGAGGAAACTCCCGAGGGGAACATCGGATACCATGCGTCTCGCTACGGCGTCGCCTAGCAATCGCTCGAGTTCGTCGATCGCCGTCTCGTCGTCGATTGCGATCGGACCCCGTGCGGCGACCGTCGCTGCCTCCCAGTAGCGTGACATGCGCGGCTTGGCGTTCAGCCGCACTTCGAGAAGGTGTGCAGGCGGCAATTTCTGGAAACCTCTGTAGATCGTCAGCGGTGCTGGAATACACCGACAGCGCAGGTAATCGGCCAAAGCCGCAGGGTCGAGCTGTCCTCTCCAAGCCGGATGAGCACGGAGCGCCTTGAGCTCCGAGGCGATGAGCCACTGGCCCTCCAGCTGGCCCCAGTACAGCGGCTTCTCACCAAGGCGATCGCGCGCAAGGGTCATGGTTCGCTGCTGAGAGTCCCAAAGAGCAAACGCAAACATTCCGTCAGCACGAGACAGGCACTCGCGTACACCCCAAGCTGAACAGCCCTCAAGCAGTACCTCAGTATCCGAGTGACCGCGGAACGTCCGGCCGAGCGCCGATAGCTCGTCACGAATCTGGGGCGCATTGTACAACTCGCCGTTGTAGGCGATCGCCATCGTACCGTCGGCGGAAACCATTGGCTGGTTTCCCGCTGTCGATAGATCGATAACGGCAAGACGGGTGTGGCCAAGCGCCACTCCAGCCCCGGCGTCGATCCAAATAGACTGGCGATCCGGGCCCCGGTGAGAAAGCGCATTCGTCATTCGCTGTGCCTGATCTCGCAAGGCCTCTGTCGTGGTGCGATGGCTTTGCTCGATGATTGCTACTAAGCCGCACATTTCACACTTATCCTAGTTTCACGGCCTTTGGGCGGCCATCCTACGGTTGAAGCAAACCAACGCTCAGCGACAAAAATCTCCATGTTATAAAACTTGAAATCTAAAGAGAAATTGCGAGAAAAGAATAACCTCAAGCTGAACTGATTCGCAAGATACATAACCATTTATAGAGATTCAGGGCGTTTCTGCCATCAACTGTCTGTCTAGCATCTTTCAATTCTCCCTCAATCGGATATCATTCGATGTGTCATACAGGTGTTAAGCTGGGTGATGCGAAGAAACATGGGCGGTGGAGCGCACTCAAAGATATGACGGACCTTTTTCCGGATAATGCTCATAATCTGAGTCCCGAGGCAGCGGCTTCCGAAGGCAGCATAGTCAATCTGCGCGACGTCATGCTGCTGTTCCGTAGACGCCGCTGGCTGATAGGCTGCGGCACAGTGCTCGGAACTGCAGCGGCCTTGATTGTAGCTTCGGCAAGTGAGCCGCAATACACGGCGCAGGCGTCAGTGGTCGTCGATCCGCAATCCTCTGCCGTGGCCGGCATGCGTGAGGCGACGGATACGCTTCGTGTGGATCCGGTAACGCTGACCACTCAGGTGGATGTGGTTCGCTCTCGAGAGCACGTCTATCGCGTCGTCAGCGACCTGGAGCTGTACAATGACACAGCTCTAAATGGGGTCGAGCGTGGCAATCGCTTTGATCGCTGGCTACCGTTGCCTGCGGGGTCGATGGATCGTTTGGGTCGTCTGGCCCAGGCGTGGTTTGAGCCCATCTCCGACAAGGTGTCGCAATGGTTGGCAGGGACCGGCTGGGCCGGGTCGCTGCCTTCTGCGGCGACCGCCGCCCCCATCCTCGAGCAGCTCGTTGCTGAGCCCGACGAGCCACGTCCGGTTGATTTCGAGCGAACTGTGGACGCATTCGTCAAACGATATCAGGTACGGCGAGCAGACGATTCTCAGGTTATCTCTCTAAGGTTCACTCACCCGGACCCGCACGTCGCCACGGAAATCGTGAACCGCGCAGCAGACCTCTATGTCGAACGCTTGCTGAGAGACAAGGAGGAGCAGGCGGATCGCGTCGCCGAGTGGGTTAAGAGCCGGTTTGCCGAGCTGCAACAAGTGGTTCGTGCTTCCGAGCAGAAACTTGAGAACTTTCGCGCCGAGGAGGGGTTGATCAGTGTCGTCGATGGCAGCGCCGATGCGGAACAGGTTAGTCGGCAGCGGCAAGAGCTAGCGAGTGCCGAAGCTACGTTCGGCGATTTGCGTTCGCGCATCGCGATCATCGACCGGCACGCACGCAACAACGATCTCGATGCGATACTGGGGATCCTCTCTTCGCCCCTGCTCGACCGCTTACGCCAAGAGGAGCTGAATCTCGCTAGCCGCGAGCTCGATTTGGGTAGCCGCTACGGGCCGCGACATCCGCAGCTTCAAGCGCTCCATCAGGAGAAGGAGCGGCTGGGCGAGCGAATCACGCAGGAGATCGGGCGCCTGCGGTTCGAGCTACAGAGCGAAGCGAGCATTGTGCAGGCGCGGATTGGCAGCATCACGGAACACTTGGCGGCTCTGCAAAGCGAGCTTGCGAGGCGGCAGCTGTCGCAGGTGCAGCTCGGTGAGTTCCAACGAGAGGCGACCGCCAATCGAGAGCTCGGGGAGCTATTTCGTGAGTACTACAAATCAGTAAGCGAGCAACGCGCAATCATCGAATCAGATGCCCGCGTCTTGGCCTATGGCAAGCCACCAGGAAAACCCAGTTCGCTGAGTCCAAGGCTCTTCACGTTGATCGGCCTTGTCGCCGCTTTCACGGGCAGTACGCTCTTCGCAATCGCTCTTGAAAGCATGGATCGACGAGTTCGCAGTGCTCGGCAGATCGAAAGGCAGTTCAAAGTTCGTGTTATCGAAGCGGTGCCGCAGTTTGGAGGTCACGGCCGCGGGCGCAACGTCGTCACGCACATTACTCAGCGGCCGCGTGCGGCATTTCCTGAAGCTGTGAGGTCCGTCTACACGACGATCCGCCTCAAAGCGAAACAAACTTACGGCGCCGTGACACTGGTTGTTTGTTCGGCATTGTCCGAGGAGGGGAAAACGACATTCGTTGTCAGCTTGGCAACAATCGCGGCACAGTGGGGGCAAAGGGCGATCGTGGTCGATCTAGATCTCAGGCACCCGAGCGTCGCCAATGTGTTAGGCGTGCGGCCTGGGTCTGGGCTTCGCAAAGTTATCCAAGACGGCCTGCCGTTCGAGGAGGCGATCTATCGAACCGCGTTCGGCTTTGACATCCTGAGCACCGATGAATCTCCTCGTGACCCTGCGAGCCTGATTGGCGACCCGAGTATGAAGCAGCTGATCGCACGCCTGCGTAACAACTATGACTTGGTCGTCATCGACACAGCACCCTTGCTAGCCGTAAGCGATGGCCGCTTAGCGGCACAGTTAGGTGACTCAGTTGTGCTCGTGGCTCGCTGGCTGTCGACACCACTTTCTGCTGTGAGACGCTCTCTACAAATGCTGCGTGATTGCCATGCAGATACAGCCGGAATTATCCTCAATCGCGTAAATCCTCAGAAATACATGTATTACGAGAACGAGGATGGCAGCAATTACTATAAAAATATTGAGAAATACTATAGAAGCTAGGAGCTGGAAGCATCCACATTCATGATCTCGCGGTTCCTCGACGAAACCTGCTTTGCGCCTGGCGCAGCCCAAAATGGCCTTTCCTTATCAGCAACTTGGACACCCGCAAGAACCTCCTTGCCTGGACGAGGATGTGGTTCACTCCCGGCGTTCGGATTTGGAGGGCATCAAGCGATGCAGCAATTGGGATTGTTCGGGCTGGCGGAGCACCTGGAGCGC
>JANQQA010000219.1 GCA_028285205.1 Bythopirellula sp.
CAGCAGGATGAGATACGCTTCGGTCGCGCTGGAACCGTAGTACTCGGTCGACACCGATTCGGCCTGCTCACGGAAGTATTCGATCGCGGGATCAATCGCTTCGCCGCTGGCAGCGCGCAACAACAACAAGTGCGTGCGATAGAGGTCTTCAAACGGCGGTTGATCGGGATACTGCAGATCCTTGGCTAGCCGGCTGCCGTAGGTCGCCAGGTCGATTGCCAGCGGCAACAGTTTTGATTCGTCGAGTGCGCGTGAAAACCGGACCGTCGTCGACAGATGCGAAGTATCCACGTGATAGGCCCCTTCATCGAGCAGATCGGGATACTCCGCCAAGATCGTGACAATCGAGTCGGTCGACGGCACCTCGCGGTCGAGTCGCTGCAAATGGCCGCGCAGGTTTTCCAATAGTTCGGCGTGCATATGCCGAACCAGCACCGCCGCGCACGCCTTCTGATCGGAAACGGAAAGTCTCGGGGCTAACGCATCGAATTCGGTGATGGCATTGCATGTGCCGCGATGGGCCAGCAGCCAGGCGAATCCACGTTCCGCGTCGACTGCCTCGTACAGCGCCAATTCGATTAGCTCGTCGGCGTGCTCTTCCTCGGGAACCGATTGCTCGAGCCATTCGCGCACCGCACTCTTCTCACCTGCGGGACGTAAATAGCTCCAAGCTTCGCGCGCCTGCCCACTGTTGAGCAGCAGCAAACCGACTTCCCGACAAGCAGCTAAATACGCTTCCTCCAGCCGTTCGCGAGTCGGCGACGGCAACTCGTCGAGTGGTGTTTGCTCGTCGATCGACAATCCCAGCTTGTGACGATGCTCCAGCAGCCGCAAATCAAACAACTGATGCAACTTGCCGGACGCAACTAGCTGCCGCGCCGCTTGCTGGAACATCTGAGACGTGTCACTCGACACGGAGACGAGTTCTTCGAACATTGGTTTGTTGCTTGGTGAGCATTGAGGGTAATGCCCTTCATCCTACCAAATGCGACTTAGAAAGATAACATCCCGCGGAGCTTCGGGGGAGAGAAGCCTCTCGTACAGCCCCGCCAAAGCAGTACCAACCGCGAGGCGGCAGCGCCGAATGCCGATCGAAGCTCTGGCCCAGTTGGACGCACTCAGAAGTTGTAGTAGTTCAAGCTGTAGAGCCCAATCGACTGGAGTGGCTCACCGGGAAGCGTATCGTTGACGACCTGGACAATCTCAGTGCGTAGCAGTTTGAGCTGCGCGTCCTCCAGGTCCTTGAGGTTCAATTGCCGAGCAGCCAATAAAATTCGTGAACGCAGCTCGGGTCCGTAAGTTTCCAGCGCCTCGGTGACTTGATCGAGATCACGATTCGCAACTTGTCCGAAGACATGAAACTGCACTTCCGCCATCTCGGTGGACTGCACCGGCTGCGGCAGCGTGAGCCGATACTCACCGAGATCAACCTCCTCGAGTCGCGCCAGAATCGCGACCTTGCGGCGGGCCTCGATCATCGCATCCGCGTCGAAGCAGCCGACCGACGATAGGCAAACGACCGCCATTGCCCGGCGAATGACCCACGCCGGATTTCGACCTTTGATGATTTCGATCATAAGCGATGATGGTCCTTCGAATCGGTACTTTCCCTACAACCGTCCTTGGTCTTGGGGCACGGGGACTTACTACTGCAAGCATAGGTCGAAAACCCGCTCTGTGACGTAAGCTTTCAGTGATCGTTGCGCGTCCGCAACACCTCCCTCGATTGCTTGCCATGATTGCCTTACATTCCCACTCACAAATTCGTTCCTGGCTCGTCGCACTATCGATGTTGCTGCTGGTCGGGCTGCTGTCTGGCTGCGGCGGCGAGGAACTCGCCAGGCTGGAAGACTACCTGGAAGAATTGGAATTCGACCGACCCTTGGAATCGGTCAAGGAAATCAAGGTCAACTCGTATCGCATTCCCTGCGCCGCGCGTCATCAAGATGAGGCGGGAGCGGACGTGCCGTCTGTGTGGGTGCAACTAAACTTCGACCTCTATGTCATCGCGGCCGAGGACGACGAAAAGGCGGTCCTCAAAAGCATCGAACGCCATCGCGGCATGCTTGACGATACGATCCAATCGGTCTGCCGTCGTAGTTCTGTGGATATGTTGAACGACAACGGTTGGACCGTCATCGAAACGCGATTGCTCGACGCGATTCGACCCCTGTTGGGCCAAGAACGAATTCGACAGATCACCTTTAGCGACTCCGCCCGCTGGGAGCCCATCTAATGCCCGTTGCAGATCAAGCCGATGCGTCGGCGCTAGATCGAGTCGCTCGTCTGCTGAGCGTTGGGCTAGCCCTGACGGTGTTGTCAGCGCCGCTACCCACTTACGGGCAGGAAGCGGCGCCGGTGGATATCCCCGAGGTCGATGCCGAAGGCAATGAAGCCGAAGAAGAGAGTGTGCGCCCGCTACTCGACTTGGGTGACTTCAGGATCAACGATCTCCGCCCCACGCGCAACGAAACTGCCAAGCTCACCTTCTCGATGCATCTGGCACTCGCTAAGGATCTGAGCAAACAGCAGATGAAGCAACTCGAAGCCTGGAAACATCGCTTGCGAGATCAGGTGATCACCGCCGTACGAATTGCCACGATTAAAGACTTTCAGGAGCCTGACCTCAGTCGCGTACGGCGGATCGTCTTGATTCGCGTGAACCGATTATTCAGGGCTAACCTGGCCGAAGACGTGCTGCTGACCGAGTATCTATTTCGCACGCACTAGCTGTCGACGACCGTCGTCGCGCGAGTGCTAGTCGTTCTGGGCAAGCGCTAGTTGCTTGAGTGAATCCAAGCACTCGACGACCGATTCGGGCGTGGTATCACGCCAGTTCTCTCGACGATGCGCGATAATGGCCAGTTTGAAGCTCTCAAACGCTTCCGCCAAATCGTCCGGCAACGACTCGACATCGACGCTCAGTCGAGTGCGTTTCTCTGCTGTCTCGGCCGGCTTGGCTTCGCCGTTGGATTCCGCCGTATCGCCGGCAGGCCCGCCGACACTGCCGCCGAACGGCTCGATTTCCGTCGCGCTCGGTGCGAGTGCCTCGTCCTGGAACGGTGCCTCTTGCTCGGCAGCGACCGATTGTGCTTGCTCTTCTTCCGCGTCGGCTTCCGATTGCTGCTCGGCGGCCACTTGTTGGGCTTCCGCCTGCTGTTGTTCCGGCGAAGCGCCGACGGTCTCCCAGCGGCGACCTCGCATTTGCGAGACCGACCAACCGTTTTGGATGCTGCCCTCCAGCCACATCTCCGCGTCGTCCCAATCCAGACAGGCCTGGAAGTGGCTCCAGTGCAGCCCCTCGTACTGCGTCGACACATCGCCAAATCGCTGGAACACCCGACGCAACCGCCCGACATGCTGACTGGTGACGCCGCCCACCGTTTGTGCCCAGGCTTCGTCGGAGTATTGCGTCACCGACGCACCCGTTTCGACGAGGGCGTCGCGCCACTCGCAAATGATCTTGCCCTTCTCCCAGTTCGTGGTGCTGATCAAGCGGTTCCACTTCCCCACAAACGGCGCCGCCACGTCGTCGTTCGCGACGTCGTCATTGGCCTCGGTGACCGCGGTCTCACCGCCGGGCTCCGTTGACTTCGGCACGGAGCGAGAGAACGGTTTTTCGTGAGAGGCGCGCTTGCGTTTGGCCATCGAGGCGATTCCTTTCTGGTATTGCGACGAGCTATTGATCCCGAATCCCGTGGCGGGGCCGCGGATTCTAGCATGACCCCCTAGCTACCAACCAGCATCAACAGTAGCGCAACCAAAAAGAAACTGCCCAACGATCAGCCATGTGTCCGCGCAATCGTTACGGCAAGCAAATTCTAGGCTCAGCGTCAGCAGATATACCGGCAGCCCACGCTGCCGACACTGCTATGCGAAGGGGAAAACCTGTCGATAACGAGCAGCTATTCGCTCGGCGCCTGCTCATCCGACTGGAAATCGCATTGCTTGTGCGAACCGTCACAGAAGGGGCGGTTGGCCGAAGCCCCACATCGGCACAGCGCGATTGCCGGCTTGCTGCTGTCCAATGGGAACGCGTTGCCTTGTGAATCGGTCAAGGTAATCGGCCCCTCCACCAGGAACGGACCGTCGGGACGCATGCGGATAATGACTTCGTCTGCCATGGGAATGATGCCTCGTGCGGAGAAATGTTGATGCGACGAGTATACCGCGACCGGGCCGGGCTTGTCAGCGGTCGCCAGGGGAATCGGTCTCCGATTCGACCCGCAATGGTTTGCGTAGATCCGCCGCTTGTTGCAGCACAAACAGCACGCGTACATCTGAAGCATTCGGCTGCGCACTTGGGGCGTCGCGGGATGAGAGCGTCCTCGCACTACGTCCGAGATTGCTCGCGCTGCGTCTCTCAAGCTGACCGGCAGGCCTCGCACCGCGGCGGAGTTCGAACCCAGCTGCGTCTGCCTGCGCGGCTTCATTCTCCGTGAGCTTGTCTTCGGCCGGTTGTTCGAAGTTGCGCTCCCATTGGCGCAATCTCGCGACAGGAGTCGTCGGGGGCTGGGTCTCTTCGACCACGCGGATGGTCTGGCAGTGGAACTCGTCCACGTTGCAGGCTTGGAGTGTCCGCTCGATGTTCTCGAGTGGTGCTTCGACCAAGATCAGTTTGGCAAACTCCTCGAAGTCTTCAGCAACGTCAGCTTCATCTTCAGCAACGTCAGTTTCGTTGGCATCACGAACCTGCTCGCGGCTAGACAATTCGCCACCGACGACGTCGCGATCGTCGATTCCCTCTGACACGCCCTTCGCTTCCGCGAGCGAAATGCCGTTTTGCAGCATAAAACGATCGACCTGCTCGATACTGTTTTGACCATCACCGAGAGTGATGTGGACCTCGCAGGTGAGTTGCGAAAGCTCGTCCGCCTCGGTCCCGCCAACGCCGCCGCCGGCCGACAGCGGTGCTCGCGATCGCGCCGCCGAAAACGACGGCTGCGGCGGAGCACTTTTGGCTAGCATATCTGCTTGCCGCGCACCGCTGCTTTCCGAAGCTGGATTCGCTGCGAGCGCCTCGGCAACCTGCAGGTCCGCGACCGACGACTCTCCCTGTGGTTTATCGGTCGAGGGCTCCGACAGAGATTCGTCTCGTGCGAGAATCATCGACTCTGGTTCAGCGGAGACTGCTTCATCAGCTGCTTCCGTTGCCGTTGGTTCCGGGACTTCGGGAACTTGCTCGACACGGGCCAGCGGTTCTTCTTCCTGCTGCGCATTCGGCAGAACCAGGCTCAGCATTAGGGTCGCCGCCAGGGCCAACGCTGCCCACACCCAACGTCGATGATTGCGCGTGACCGTTTGCGGGAGCGACTTTTGGGGCTGGTCACCTAGCAGCATTTCCCGCTCGGCTCGTCGCATGATCGCCGCGCGCAGGTCTTCGCTGATCGATTGTCTTGGCAACGATTGCACCCGTTGGCTGAGCGCACGGATTTCATCGACCAGCTGCTGTGCCTGTGGATCAGTGGCGAGTCGTTGCTCGACTTCGGCAAGCTCCTGGTCGGTGAGTTCACCATCGACATACGCGCTGAGCAGTTCGTCGCTTTTCAGCGAGTCTTCTGGAGGCGAGTTGGGATGTTGTTCATTCATGACTTAGCTATTCGGATTTCGCTGCTTCGTCGGGCATCAACACTTGCAGTTGCTCTTTCAGTTGCAGTCGGGCACGGAACAGCCGACTGCGCACGGTGCCAATCGGCATATCCAGAATCTCGCCGATCGTTTCGTAATCGCAGCCCTCCAATTCTCGCAGGACGAGAATCTGGCGATGCTGGTCATTGAGTTTCAGCAGTGCACATTGCAGTTGCTCAGCCCGCTCGCGTTCAATCAAGTCTTGTGCCGCCGTTGGTTGTTGCGTTACCGGTTCCTGCCCAACGTTCTCTTTCACCGCGTCGAGCGAATCGGTCGGCTTGCGGCGCCGTCGGTGGCTCAGCGCCAGGTTCATCGCGATGCGATACAGCCAGGTGTAGAACTTCGACTCTCCGCGAAAGCTCTCGAGTTTAACGAAGGCCTGCACGAAGGCGTCCTGCACCACGTCACGAGCATCGTCATGGCTGCCCAGCACGCGCACCAGGGTGTTAAAAATTCGATCCTGATAGCGCTCGACCAACTGGCCAAACGCGCCTTTGTCACCGCCAAGCGCAGCCTGCACCAGTTGCGCGTCGTTAGCACCACGGTCGGCAGGAGAAACGTCACTCACGCTCGGCTCTGCAAGGTTAGACGCCACGGCTGCGAAAAAGTTCCAGCGGCACCGACACCGAGCCGCAAGGTCGTCAAATCTGCTACTATTGTTTCATGGAACCCATCGACTGGATAGACGAACAGCTCGACCGACTGCGTCAGGCAGACCTTTACCGCGAGCTGCCACCGCCGCTGGGAGAGGTGGGGGCCTACTGCGAAGTTGGCTGGCGAAAACTGATGAATTTCGCCTCGAATGACTACTTGGGACTCGCAGCGGACCCCCGGGTCGTCGAGGCGGCGGCGCGCTCGCTGAACCACGACGGGTGCGGTCGCGGCGCTAGCCCGCTGATCTGCGGTCGCGCCAGCGGACACTCCGTGTTGGAACAGCAACTTGCCGAGTTTGAAGGCACCGAAGCCGCCCTGCTGTTTCCTTCCGGCTTTGCTGCCAACGCTGGCACGATCCCTGCCCTGGTGGACGAGGGCGACGCGATCTATAGCGACGCGCAGAACCACGCCAGCATCGTCGACGGATGCCGACTTTCACGCGCGAAGACCCACATCTATCCGCACAAAGATGTCGATGCGTTGGTAGGCTTACTCGCCGAGGCAAATCACTACCGTCGCAAGCTGATCGTCACGGACAGTTTGTTCAGCATGGGCGGAGATCTCGCTCCGCTGCCGCAACTTGGAGAATTGGCCGAGCGGCACAGCGCAATGCTGATGGTTGACGAAGCTCACGCCACCGGCGTGTTCGGCGCGGGCGGCCGCGGAGTCGTCGAGTACTTTGCCGCCGCAGCGCCTCAACTACACGAGCAAGTGCACGTCCGCGTCGGCACTTTGAGCAAAGCACTGGGTGCCGCGGGTGGCTTCGTGTGCGGCACAAAATCGCTCATCGAGTGGCTGACTAATCGAGCGCGGTCATACGTCTTCTCTACGGCACAACCCGCCGTTTCCGCCGCTGCCGCGTCGGTTGCACTGACGATCGTCGAGGAAGAACCCCAGCGACGGCGCGACTTGTTGACGACTGCCGCTCGACTACGTGATCAGCTCCGCCAACAAGGTTGGCACGTCGGTGCGTCGGCGAGTCAGATCATTCCGCTGCGCATCGGTTCGGCTCAACAGACGATGCAACTCGCCCATCAGCTCCGCCACCGTGGGATTTGGATTCCTGGAATCCGACCACCTTCGGTGCCCGCAGAGGGATCGCTGCTCCGGTTGAGCCTATCGGCGTCGCACACCGACGCGATGATCGAGGAAGTTCTGGATGCGCTGGACAGTTGCCGGCCAGCAGTCGCACTAAGCGGTTCTCAAAGGGGCAAACGAACATAGCCCCAGGGTCAGCCTGGGGATGCGATGGTTGTTTGGACATCAGGCCATGTTTCTTGGCAACAGAATTCGATTCTCGCTACGCTCGCTGCTGGCCATCATGCTGATTGCGGCTGCCCTGGCGGGCTACTTCCGCTTGGCCTACATGGATCATTATCGCGAGGAAGGCTCGCATCGTGACCAAGTTAAGGCCTCTGGGGGCAGGATCTACGAGATGCCTCGAGAACCTGCGTGGCTGTGGAGCCAATTCGGTGACCAGATTGGGAAAAAGGGCACATCGGTCAACCTTTCGGACACAAACGCCGGCGACAAAGAACTCGCCGAAGTCTGCCAACTGACTGAGTTGGGAGGACTCACTCTGAATCGAACGAAGATCACCGATGCGGGGCTAAAGCACTTAGAAAAGCTGACGGAGCTTGTCCAACTCAACCTGCGAAGAACATCCATCGAAAACTGGCCACCAGTATTAAAGATGTCACGGCTCGTTGCGCTCGATCTCTCGTTTACCAAGATTCAAGATATCGAAACTGCCGGCCTTGTTTCACTTGAGACCCTTGAGCTCCGAGCAACTTTGATATCCGACAGAACGCTCGCCAACTTTGGCGAATTGCCGAGTCTGGAGAGGCTCGATATTGCTGGTACGCCGGGAATGCCGATGCAAATCAGCGACTCTGGTATTTCTCAGCTTAGTAGGGATAAGCTACCGAAACTCCAGCAGATATTCTTGTACTTCACTGACGTGACCGAAGAGGGGATCGCTCACTTGAAAACAGAATTCCCGGGGTTGGTGATTACTCGCTGAGTCACTCTGAAGCGCGCAGCCCGTGGTATACAATGGCAATTACGAAAATCAACGAAGTGAAAGTCTCACTTATGGACACGGATAGCAAACAGTTAGCCGCTTACTGTCGAGAGAATCGCAGAATGAAGAACCTCATGGCCCTGCCTGTTTCATTGGCCATGTTGTCTGTCATTTTACTAAGTACTAGCTCGATGCTCGCGCTGGCAAACGACAAGATCGATCCAGAAACTCCGGCCATTCTGGAGAAGACCGTATGGATCGACATGTTGGCGAACGAGCTCGACGACTGGGTTGTCGAGGGGAAAAAACACGGCGCGCATATCCAACCACCCGGCGTCTGGTCACTCGACCGCGGCGTTCTGCACTGCGATGGCCGAGGGTTCGGTTTTTTACGATTCAAGCGCCCAGTGACCGACTTCGTGTTCGCAGGCGAGTACAAGCTTGCCCGCGACAGTAACTCGGGACTTGGCCTCCGTACGGTTCCCTATGTCAGCACTCCAGCCACGCGTCCCTCGCACGCCAGTTATGAAATCCAATTGCTCGACCGACCAGGTGAGATCTCAATCAAAGGAAACATGTCGGTTTACGGTCATTTCGCACCGAAGTCCAATCCGCAAGAACCGCATGGTCAGTGGAACACCTTCGAAATCACGTGCCGCGGCCCGCGACTCCACATCAGGCTCAATGGCATTACGATTCATGATTTTGATCAAAGCGAACACGAGACGACCAAAGGAATGCCCCTCAAGGGATTTGTCTCGGTGCAGAACCACCACTCCGTCGTTGATTTCCGACGACTCCGCCTGCGGGAACTCGCGAAGTAAGCGCAATCTGCATGAGCTTCGTCGTGCGAAGCAGTTTCGGACGCAATGTACATGCGTAAGGTGTGAGCCATCTGGGCTCCGCTGCGTGTGAAATCGCGCGAATCTGAATGGCGCCGAACGCAGCCATCAGGCCTCACTGAGATTCGCTCGAACATCCGCGCCTGTGGTTGGACGAGGCGCTGAGCACCCACTAAGTCCGCCTGTACCGATTTTGGGGACAATTGGGCCCTCAAAGCGGCTTTCAGACGGCAAAAACTTGACGCCCGACCGGACCCCACTTACGATCGAAACTATAGGACTCTGCCCAATTTACCTCAATTCTCAGCCTTGGCGGGCGATTTCGCCGTGGTCGGGGGTCGGTAGACGGTCTTTGCTGCGGTCGAGGTCGACCGCAGTCTCACGGAACATAGAACGTGCCGCATGTCGTTGGCGGCTCAGCTACGAAGGAAATCCTGGTGACGCTTGTCTTTCAAGGTGTGTTGGGTCTGGCCCTGTTGGTGGGCCTGATCACCATCATCATGAGCAGCAAGAACTGGCATTGGACCCAGTTGACGTTGGTGCTGTTCGTGTTCTTCACTGGCGTTGGATACGTCTTTCTGGCGGCCGAGACGTTTCGCATCCATAAGAATCTGCGCGCCGGAATATCGGGACTTCAAAAGCAGATTGACGATCTTGAGAAGCGGAACGACGATCTGGTTAACGGTGTGGGCGACTCCCGTGGAATCGTAGAGCTAGAGCATCGTCTGCAGATCGTCACCCGCGAGCGCGGACGGGTGTGGCGCGGCGTAGTCCCAGCAGGGCAAATGGGCCCCCAGGGCGAAGTACCCGTGCAGATTGCCAAACCCAATCCGCACGGACTTGAGAAAGACGCCATCGTCTTCGCCTTCGAAGCTGGCAACCCGGTTACTGAGGCCCCGGTGAATGGCCCTCAATACCTAGGGGAGTTTCGCGTCAGAGAAGCGCAAGAAGGCGGCGTACTACTCGAATCGGTCTTGCTGCTGGGTAATCGCGAGCGCGAGCGGCTAGCGCGCAGCCAAGGGCCTTGGAGCCTGTACGAAACGATGCCCATCGATCGCCATCGGCTGTTCACGGGTATTCCGCCGGAGAGCTTGGCCCGACTCGTTCCGGAGGCTTCTGCAGAGGAGTACTTGCGTCACGGCACCGAAGCCACTGATAACGACGACGAGTGGCATGTGATCGGCGTAGACGCAAATGGCAAGCGCGTCGGACCCGAAAACATGGACCAGGCCGTCAAGATGCTCTACGACCGCAGCCTGCGGGACTACAGCTACATCTTCAATAAACTTGCAAGCGAGACGATCGTGGCGGTCGCAAAACAGGCGGCCGTGAAGGAAGACAATGACAAGCTCGCGAAGTCGCTTGCAGGCGCCGAAGAGACCGCGAAATTTCGCCAGCAGCAGATCGAAGCACTGAACCGCGATGTCGCTGGCATGAAGGTCGATCGAGCTGCCATCGAAGAGCACCGCGACGTGGTACTCAATACGCTAGACCACTTCGAGAATCGGATTGAGGGCTACTTGCGGGCGAATTCGGAACTCGCCCAGCGACTCACGCAGCGGCAACTCCAGTTGGAGAGCTACATAAACAGCGTGGCTCCCGCACCCTAGTTTGCTAGCTGAACTCTACGAGACGGCCCGTGACGATGGGCCGCCGCGACTTGTGCTCCGACGAGGATTCCACTTTCGGCGTTCGCAGCCGCCCGTTATCTTTGCAGAACGGGTGACTCAGGGCTTTTGCTGGTCACAACGGCTTTACGGGTCACTCTGGGCGTGACTGCTACGATTCGCACCTATAATGTAACTATGGGACTCTACGATCGAGATTACGGACGCAGTCACGAACCGGGTGTTCATCTAAGCGCGCCACAAACGATGACCATGAAGTTGGTTATCTTCACCGGTTGCGTTTACCTGGTTCAACTGTTCTTTGGCCAAGCCGGTTGGTTCACAGACGTATTTGCCCTGGATGCGCAATGGTACCGACAACCCTGGAAGGTGTTTCAGCTCGTAACCTACGGGTTTCTGCATTCGCAACTAGCAATGCAGCATATCTTGCTGAATATGTATGGCTTGTGGTTGTTTGGCCGCGAAATCGAACAGCGCTACGGACACAAGGAATTCCTGGCGTTCTATTTGGCAGCGATCATTGTAGCGGGACTTGTTTGGAGCATTTCAACTGCTGCTTCCGGATCGGGAGGAGGATTGATCGGCGCCTCGGGCGGAGTCGTTGCGGTGACGATCTTGTTTGCGTTTCACTATCCACACCGGACGATCCTGTTGATGTTCGTCTTCCCGGTACCGATGTGGGTGCTGGGGTGCCTGATTGTCGTCGGCGATGCGTACGGCGCGATGAACTACCAGGACGTCAGCAACGTGGCGTTCATGGCGCATTTGGGTGGAGCCGCGTTTGCGTTTCTGTACTATCGCTTTCGCTGGAAGCTCAGTGATTGGCTGCCCAATCAGATTTCGATGCCCAAGATGAAGCGGCGCACGAAGCTGCGAATTCACGATCCCGACCAGCGGCTGTCTTCGGAAACGGACCAGCAGGTGGATGAGATTCTGAAGAAAATCAATGAGCAGGGCCAAGACAGCCTGACCCGTCGCGAGCGGCGCATCCTTGAGCAGGCGAGTCGGGAATACCAGAAACGACGCTGACCGGATTTCATGATGGCAGGAAGCCGCAAAACCATTTGGCTCGCCGCCGGAGTGCTCTTGCCCGGCACGATCGGCCTGGGCTTCTGGCAGTGGTATCCGCGGGCAGAAGAAAAAACCGACATGCTGCCCGCGCCGGTTGAGCTGCCAGCGCTGGCGGGAATGATTCGTCTGCCAGGCGGCTCGTTCTTCATGGGCAGCCCAGCGGGTAGTGAGATTTACGCAACTGAGAGCGACTCGCAGCCGCTGCATCGGGTGCGGTTACAGCCGTTCTGGCTCGACGCAAGACCGGTCACCAATCGACAATTCGAGCGCTTCGTCGCGCAGACGAGATATGAGACCGAAGCCGAACAGCGCGGCACTTCGTTAATCTTCGATCGTGACCTGGCCATGTGGCGCGAGGTCGTCGGTGCGAGTTGGCAGCACCCCGAAGGCCCCAACAGTTCGCTGGTTGGCAAGGAACACTATCCGGTGGTGCACGTCAGCTGGCAAGACGCCGTCACGTACGCGTCGTGGGCAAACAAGCGTCTGCCGACCGAGGCAGAATTCGAGTACGCGGCGCGTGGCGGACTCGCCGATTGCGATTATCCGTGGGGCCGCAAGCAGCAATCGAACCAGCGCTATCTGGCCAACGGCTGGCAAGGTCATTTTCCCGAGCAAGACCTGGGTGCCGACGGCCATCAAGGTCCTTCGCCGGTAGGCACGTTTCCGCCCAATCGGTTCGGTCTGTACGACATGGCTGGCAACGTCTGGAATTGGTGTTTCGATTGGTACTCGCCAGACTACTACGCGGCCAGTCTACCGGATCGACCGCGGGGGCCGACCCAGGGAAGCGAGCGCGTTCGGCGCGGGGGCAGCTGGCTCTCGACGGTCAACTACGGCGGCGATCTTCGGGTGGATTACCGCGACCATGCCGCACCCAGCCAAACTACTAACCACACAGGTTTTCGCTGCGCGCGTGATGTTGAGACTCCCTGAGTTAAAGTCCCGCACCACGTTACGGTTTCGAGCAAGCGGTGTTGCTCATTGCTAATCGTTCGGGGACCCCATGTCAGAATCAACAACACAACCAACCGTCGTAATTACCGGTGCCAGTGGCCTGATCGGAAAAAAGCTCACGGAAGCATTTGAAGCTGATGGCAAACGCGTACTGCGGGCGGTCCGCCGAGAAGCACGTAACGACCAAGAGATTAGCTGGGATCCCGCCAAAGGCACCATCGATAGCCAGCAGCTCGAAGGTGCGGAAGCGGTGGTACATCTGGCCGGCGCGGGCATAGCAGACCGCCGCTGGTCGGAGAGTTACAAGAAGACGATCCTCGACAGCCGCGTCGATGGCACCACGTTGATCGCCGAGACCGTGGCAAACCTCGACAACAAACCAAGCGTGTTTGCGTGCGCGTCGGCGATCGGTTATTACGGCGATCGCGGCACCGAGATTCTGGACGAGTCAGCGTCTGCGGGTGACGGCTACTTGCCTGAGGTCTGTCTGCAATGGGAACGTGCCTGCGATGCCGCACGCGACGCGGGGATACGCACGGTCAATATGCGGATCGGTGTGGTGCTGAGCACCGCCGGCGGCGCGTTGGCGAAGATGCTGACGCCCTTCAAGCTTGGCGGTGGTGGGATCTTAGGGAGCGGCAAACAGTTCTTTAGCTGGATTGAACTGGCCGACATCGTGCGAGCGATGCAGTTTGTCGTCGAGAATCAATCGCTCAGCGGTCCAGTGAACCTGGTCGCCCCCAATCCAGTGACCAATCACGACTTCACCAAGACCTTGGGAAAAGTACTTTCGCGTCCAACGATTCTACCGATGCCCTCTTTTGCCGCACGGTTGGCGTTTGGCGAGATGGCCGACGCGCTGCTGCTGGCCAGCACCCGCGTCGTGCCGGATGCACTGACAAGCGCCGGTTTCCGGTTTGAACACGCCGAGCTGGAACCCGCACTGCGCCACATTCTGAATCGCGGATAGCCGTAGTTTTCGATTTCTATCGAAACTCACAGCTCGCTATAGGGTTGAAGTGCTGTACTGGGAACACATTGCTCGTTCACCCGCTTAGCGGCTTCAACGACTGGTTCTCCGACCGGAACATTTGATAGGCACTTCAGCAGAAGGGGCTCCTTATGCGCTTCGTGAAGCCCGCGCTCGCGTTGTATCTTCTCACGACTTCTGTCACTTGTTGCATCGCTCAATCGCCCGGCGTACCGGCGCTGCCTTCAACGGATTTTGACTATGTAGCGTACGCTGTCGACAACCTGCCGACATACTTTCAGCCTGGAACCGATGTTGGCGATACCAACAACACACCGGCAGACAATCCGATCACCAACGCCGGCGCGACGCTCGGACGCGCACTATTCTACGACCAGCGACTCTCTCACAACGATTCGACAAGCTGCGCCTCGTGTCACAAACAGGAGAATGGTTTCTCCGATCCCGAGCAATTCAGCATCGGGTTCGAAGGAGGCCTGACCGGCCGGCATTCGATGGGCCTTTCCAATGCCATGTTCTACGAGCGTGGGCGTTTCTTCTGGGACGAGCGCGCCGCAACGTTGGAAGAACAAGTACTCGGACCAATTCAAGATTCCGTGGAGATGGGCACCGACCTCAATCAATTGCGTGAAGAACTCGCAGGCACGGAGTTCTACCCCGTGTTATTCAACGAAGCGTTTGGCAGCGCCGAGGTCACCAACGACCGCATTGCAGATGCGCTCGCGCAGTTCGTTCGCTCGATGGCATCTTACCAGTCGAAGTTTGACGACGCACGCGCGGCCGGCAATGTCGGCTCGCCCGCCTTCAACAATCAACTGACCGCTTTGGAGCGGCAAGGCAGTCAGATATTTCACGGGGCCGGGCGATGCAGCGCGTGCCACGAAGGCGACGCGCAAGTCGCGGATCTGCCACGAAACATTGGGCTTGATTTGGACGACTCGGAAGATGAGGGGGCAGGCAACGGACGCTTCAAGGTACCATCGCTGCGCAACATCGCGGTGCGAGATGGGTTCATGCACGACGGACGGTTCGAAACTCTGGAGGAAGTGATCGACTTCTACAGTACCGAGATCCAAAACAATCCCAATCTCGCGCTCACGCTGCGCGAAAACCGACAGCCCAACGGCGATCCGATTCAGTTCAACTTTACACAGGCTGAGAAGGACGCGCTGATCGCTTATCTCAACACGCTGACTGATGAGGCGTTTCTGACCAGCGAACTGTTCAGCGATCCGTTCGTGGAGTTGCCCGGCGACTTCGACGGCAGCGGACTGGTCGACGACGACGACTTGATCTTCTGGCGCACTACGGCAATGGAGGGGAGCAGTTTCCTAGAGTGGCAACAGAACCTCGGACGCTCGTGGCAAGATGTTGCGAGTAGCTCGAGCATCGCTGCCGTACCGGAGCCATCAACGATCGCACTAGTAAGCGCTGCCTTCATTTGTGCATTGTGGCGAGGGAAACGACGCGATGGTTTCTAGGCTACCTTCCGCATTTGTGAAGCAAATACCCTAGAATCATCGCTGTTTCGTCGCTTGCTAGATCTGCATCGGCGGGTGGAGTAATCTAGATGGAAACACCAAAGCCCTATCGCACCGGGGAGGGTGGCGATGCTTTCCATCTTGTGCCCGCACTGCCGGGAGAAATTGACGCTCGAAGAGCGTTGGCAGGGCAAGACAATCAAATGCCTCAGCTGCGGCAAGCAGCTGGCGGTGCCCGTCGCTAACAAGTCCGACGAACCGGTTGCTCCGCCCCAATCGCCAGTGGTCGTCACCACGGCAAAATCCTCGACGATGCATCGACGTCGACAGCGGGCCGCCGGCAACCGCATCATCAGCGTAATATTGCACCTGTCGATCAGCCTAGCAGCTGTTTATGCGGGATACTATCTGATCACGAATCGCCCAGTGGGCAACGAAGAACCTGCGGCCGAGATCGCCAAGCTGCCCAATCAGCGGCACGCCACCGACAAGTCTGCACCCGTCGAACTTCGTCGTGAAAAGGCAGATTTCGAAGTGCCGATCGAACGCATAGAACCACCAGTTCTCGAACCCGTCGGCGACATCGTTGAGAAGCCGACATCACCGTTTGCAAACGTTCCCACTTTGGTGTCGCTTCCAGCTGTTCATCAGACCGAAGACGTGCCACTGATCGAGGGCTTACGACAACCAGAAGTCAAGTTGGTTAGCAACTCTCCAGACTTGGCGCTGAAGGGCCATCATGTTCACTGGCAACCGGACGAGGGTGGTGACGCTACGAACATTGCAACGATTTCGCTCATCGAAGGCAGCTTGAGTTTTCGCTGGTCGACGGCGGTCGACGCCGAAGCGGAAACCGAACTGCGCAACTCCATCGTTTGCCTGCATGAAAATGACCTGCAGCACGTTCTTCGTCTGCGCGGCGCTGACAGCACCTCACCTCTGAAGATCGACCTCGGTGAATCCCAGCAGAAGATCGTCGGTAAGTTCACGCACCTCGCTCCAGCCGAGCGGGTTTGCTTTCGGCTGCTCAACCTCGACGAGCTGCCCCCTTGCACGGTCGCGGGCGTCGCGCCCGAGCAACTTCAAATCGGCGATCAGACGACTCTGGAGTACCTCGAAGCCCCGGGTGCCGCCACACGACTAACAATGTACAAACGTGGAAATGTGACGATCGTCGATATCGAGAGTCGCTACGCTCTGCCTTCCGGTGACGAGCAACCGCTGTCGATTGCCCAAGGCAATAAGAAAATCAATGAGCTAGATGCCCTGTATCAGGAGACCCTGGCCGCCGAGGCAGCGATCGATGGTCTCCGCGATCGACTAAAGGAGGTGGAGCGCAACGCCAAAGCGGTGCCCCGGTCGCGAGCGACCGCCCTGGCCAAAGCGCAACAGCTGCAGCGGCTCCAAGCCGACGCCCTCGCAGTACGGAAGAGGATTGCCTACGCAGAGCGATTGATTGCCAACAAGGAAACCATCGCCGCCGATCAGCAAGCGCTGAAGAAGGTCGCGACTGTAGCGCAACAGCTTCACGAGGCACGATTGTGCTACTGCTTTTTCATCGTGGTGGACGGCCACCAAGTCGATCTGCTCGTCGCACGCGATCACTGAACGATCGGTCGCTCACGCAAAGTGTCCCACAGCGCGGCCTCGTGGTTCCGCAGAGCTGTCGCCTACATGCGTTCTGGTGTGATTTCTCGCAGATTCGGCCATTTGATCGTCATTTCATAGCCTCAGATGGGCATTGTGAGACAGCCGTAGCGCGGTAAAATGGGATATTCTCTAGGTTGGATGACGCCCACTCCATACGGTGAGGGCGAATGACGATTGCCGAATATCGGTTCCCGCTGACTCTGGCGTGGACGGCAGATTTCGCGAAACTCGTCGTTCGACACCGCGTCATTCGTCGTTTACCCGAAGGGTCTCGGATGCATTCACAAGTTGTCGTACTCGGTGGCGGTCCCGGTGGCTATGCCGCAGCCTTCATGGCTGCCGATTTGGGCATGGAAGTGGCAATCGTCGAATCCGACCCCAGGCTGGGCGGCACCTGTTTGCTGCGTGGTTGCATTCCCTCGAAGGCCTTGCTTCACGTTGCGAAGGTGATTAACGAATCCCGCGAAATGGAAGAATGGGGTGTCGACTTCGGCAGTGTGAAAATCAACGTCGACACGATGCGTGCCCGCAAAGACAAGGTGATCGACACGCTGACCGGCGGACTCGTCCAACTGGCTAAGCGTCGCAAAGTGAAGGTCATTCACGCGCGTGGGGTGTTCGTCGATTCGCAAACCTTGCAGCTCGAAGGTGGAGATCCATCGACCTACGATAGCGAGCGCATCACCTACGACCACTGCATTCTGGCGAGTGGCTCGGTCCCCGCGATGCCCAAGATCTTCGACATCGGTAGCGACCGTGTCATGGACTCGACTGGCGCACTCGCACTGGCGGATATTCCTGAGTCGTTGCTGGTCGTCGGAGGTGGCTACATTGGACTGGAAATGGGGACCGTCTACGCCGAACTCGGGTCGAAAGTTTCGGTAGTGGAAATGACCGAAGGTCTGCTGCCTGGCGCCGATCGCGATCTGGTCAAACCGCTGGCCAAACGGATGGAATCGTTGTTGGCAGACATTCATCTCGGCACGAAGGTCGTCTCGCTGAAAGAGGTTGGCGATCAGGTCGAAGTCGAGATGGAAGGCCCAGACATTAGCGGGACCAAGAAATACGATCGCGTCCTGATCTCGATTGGCCGCCGCCCTGTCACTGCGGGCATTGGACTGGAAAACACCGAAGTCACTGTCAACGAGCGCGGCTTCGTCGAAACCGACGATCGGCAGCGCACGTCCGATCCCCATATCATGGCAATCGGCGATGTGGCCGGCGAT
>JANQQA010000126.1 GCA_028285205.1 Bythopirellula sp.
AAACTCAAGCAAAAACGAAAGCACGCCCACTGATGACCACGACAACCTTGACGAAACAACCACCGTTCCTGCCTCGCAAGCGGATCGAACGGGACGCTCAGTGCCTGCTCCAAGAGAGCCAGAAAACGGGGCTTTGGGACGGCAACCTGCCCATTCCTATTGAGTCGATTCTGGAGTTTCAGCTTGGGTTGCGCCTTGAGATCGGCGACCTGAGGGAGTTCGTTGAGATTGACGATGCGCTGGGCGGTCTATGGTTCGAAGACCGACTGGTGCGCGTCGATCAGACTCTCGATCCCGAGGAGTATCCGGACTTGGAAGGACGATACCGCTTCACGTTGGCACATGAAGTTGGCCACTGGCGACTACATCGGCAGTGGTTGGAGTCACGCATCATCTGTCGTAGTGGTACACGCGCCAGAGAAGAATGGCAGGCCGACTACTTTGCCGCCAGTTTACTGATGCCCAGGCCATTCGTGTTCGAGGCCTGGCGCAACTATTCGTCGCATCCGATGACATTCGAGCAACTGATGCCTCAGGCGTTTCGTGACGACCTCCCGGATGACGATCCAGAGTTGATTGTCAGCGTGTTGAACACGGCAGCCGAACCGCTGGCCGACATGTTCTTGGTTTCCCCCATGGCGATGCGGATTCGCCTGGAGGAGTTGGACCTACTGTTGAGGTGATTTTCGACCCAATAACGTAAGTCGTTTATTGAACAGGAGAACGGAGAATACACATGCCTGTGCCGCGAAAACAGTCTCTGACCACGGCCAAGCGCCGCCTGTTGGAGATCGCGCAGCGCGTTCATTTTGGTCGGATTATGGAGCTACAGATTCACAACGGTGAACCCTGTTTTCAAACACCGCCGCTGATCGAACGCGACCACAAGTTCGGCTTGAAGTCAGGTGCGCGGCGCGAAGTGTCACTTGATGACTTCGCGATGAAGAAAGTTTGGGTCGAGCTGTTCGACCAGTTTAACGAGTTAGGTGAAGGGCTCGTGCGCAAACTCGATGTGCGCGATGGCCTTCCGTATTCGATGACGATTGTGTCGCGTTTCGACCACAAAAAAATTCTTCCCAGATTTGCGTCAATCGGCGCGCAAACCGGGTAGTTAACTAATAGGGGCACACGTTTTCTTGTTAAGCGTGCCTCTGACAATTGATCGCCAGACAGTTGGCCGACCGCTACAAGCGGAGGCAATTGTGGGCAACACCAAGTTGGTGACCTGCAATCCGCCTGCGCTTACCTGGCGAATCTTCTCGCAGCCACCGCTCGGTGTCGCCCACAAGAGCCTCCATCACCCCAGGAGGACTCTTCCATGCAAGACCGATCGCATCTGCTGCTAACCGAGTTTACCGAGAACTACCTGCGTAAGAAGGCCAAGCAATTGGTCCATCGTGTCGGGTACACGGCGTCCGATGTGGAGGACATTCAGCAGGACTTATTGGTCCACTTGCTGGAGCGGATCGACCAATTCGATCCCGAACGCGGGCACATCAATGTGTTCATCACAGCGGTAACGGAGCGCTACATCGCCAACATACTGCGAGACCGCGAGGCCGATTGCCGTCGTCCCGAGAACCCTGTCGAGTCACTCAATGTTTCCGTCGCCTGCGAAGACAGCGAGAGCGGTTCAGTTGATTTCGGAGAAACGGTCGACGAGGAACGCCGCACGGCCCGCGACGACCATTATCCGCGCAGCGAAATCGAGAGCTTTGAAATGCGCGAGGACATCGCTGCCGTCGTGTCCAAGCTCCCTCATCAACTGCAGGAACTGTGCGAACGCCTGATGTATGACCCGGTCTCCAAAGTGGCCAACGACATGCAGGTGCCTCGGACGACGATCAACCGCTGGCTTGAGGAGCTTGCCGAGTATTTCGACCAGGCCGGTTTGAAGGGCTACTGCCGACCCATCGACGAGTCCGCCGAAGACGAAGAAGACGAGACCGACTACGAATCGAAGGATGCTGCTTAATGATCGCCACCCAACCTCACATCCTGATGCATGAGCCCGCCGAGGCGTACCACGCTCAAAGTGGTGAGTATCTCTCCAGCCACGCCTTGGCCGACTTCCGCAAGTGTCCGCTGCTGTATCGCCGCAAGCAGTTGGGCCAAATCATCGACGAGGATCGACCGGCCTATCTGGTCGGGCGCGCGGCACACACCTTGATCCTCGAAGGGCGGAATCAGTTCGACCGAGAGTATGTCCTCGGCGGGCCCAT
>JANQQA010000271.1 GCA_028285205.1 Bythopirellula sp.
GTACGGATTGCTATTGATGCCGATGGGCGCGGTCGTGTTCGCTGACTTCTGGTTATTGGAGAAAGTTGGACTCAAGCCGTACCATGCTGAGAGAAGCGGCACGCATTTCAACTGGGCGGCGGGCTTGACTTGGTTCATTACGCTTGCGGTCTGTCTGGGATTGGTGTGGTCCGGGATAGAGATCAATGGTTTTCAACCGTTTCAAATTTGGTTCGTTGCCTTGCCAGGATGGTTTGTGGCGACGGTTCTTTATCTGGGACTGAGTAAGTTGGTCCAATCATGAGCGGTTGCCATTTGATTTACAATGACCGGTTGAATGCTCGTTAAGGTACGATTCATGCGAAAAATCCTTCAGGTGCTGTCTGCAGTCGCACTGCTGGCGACTATTCTGCCAGCCCTCTTATTCCTGTCGGGAAAAATGGATCTCACACAGGTCAAGACGATAATGCTCGTAGCCACGGCAGGCTGGTTCGTCGTGACCCCAACTTGGATGGGGCGACGGCCGTAGATCGCGGCTTGGATGGTCTCCTCTTCGCCGGCTTACTGACGATGCGTGTTCTGAATTGCTGCGCTGTAGCGGGCGATCTCTACGCAGGTTTTGAAAGGTCTTTCGTTTTAATTTTCAAAACCAAACCCTTTCGACTCGCGGTGCAGATTCGTATGTACTTGCCGTCATTGAGTTTATGTCACCTCCGCTCTCAGAGTAGGTTGTGGTTTTGAAAGGTTGGGCGCTACGGACCTTTCAATACTCCAGCTGCCTCGCAACAGCCTGCCCCCCTGCCCTCTTCATGGTTTCGTAATACGCGCAGCGGAAATCGTTCCGCGACGCAGGCAATGCTGCTCCGGTCGGTGTCGTTCGTGCTTTCAAGCATAGCGAAATGGGTGGCCCAATTTCAACAAAAAGTCGATCGGGTCGCGCTTAGGCGCTTAGGTCTGCGGGGAACCAGCGGCGAGGGCGTTGCAAGATTGCGCCTTTGCGAGAACTAGACCCCACCGCATACGGACCCAAGCCAGTAGGGAAGCGGAACCGCTGCCGACTGCCAAAGGATTTACCACGGAGGGCAGACAGCGCATGGAGAAACGAACCGCAGAATATCGAGCAAGGAATATTGGCGGAACCTACGAATCCGAGGCTGTGGCTCGTCTAGGCCATCCTTACTTGCTATCTGAATCTCCGTTAGAATGACGGGCCTTTCGTCTTGGTATGGAACGATGATCGAAGCCACCGAAATCGATTACTCTCGTGTGACAGCTGGGAACCCGAGGTGGTTGCTGCTGCGTACAATCATTCTCTGCATTGTCTGCTGTTTGATGAGCTCAAAACTCTCATTCGGAGACCCCTCGGACACCGAGTCAGCGGCGACGGTCGCGTCGGAGGAGGCCGGAGCCGAATCCGAAGATGGTACAGCGGGCGCTGAGCAGCACCCAGATACGTCGGGAAATGGATGGAGGGATCTGTTTGCCGAAGATTTGTCGAACGCGGATTTTCCTAAAGGGAAATGGGCTTTCGATGACAGGGTGTTAACGGCAACCGACGACATCGTCATCTGGTCCGACCGCGACTACGCAAACTTCATCCTCGACTTGGAGTTTAAGAACGCGTCCGGTACCAACAGTGGTGTGATCGTTTACGCGACCGACGTCAAGAATTGGCCGGCCAACTCCGTAGAGGTGCAAATCGCCGATGACTTTCACGAGACGTGGGCCACTTCACCTAAGAACTATCAGTGTGGTGCCATCTTCGGACACGTAGATCCCAGCGCAAGCGTCGTGAAGAAGCCAGGGGAATGGAATCGAATGACGATTTTCTGTCGGGGACGGAATATTCGCGTTGTGCTCAATGGCCAAGTCGTTTCTACCATGAATATGTCTGAGTTCGCCAACACTAAGATCAATCCGGACGGCTCCAAGGTGCCCAGCTGGTTGAGTCGACCGAAAAGTGAAATGCAGGCACGTGGACTGATAGGGCTACAAGGCAAACACCATGGCGTGCCAATCTACTTCCGAAACCTTCGCGTGAACGAACTTTAAGAGCAATCAATTGACGCGGCGCCGATAGCAGTTGCGCCGCTAGAAAAACAGCAACTATGCGATGTGACCTTACCTCGAAATCGATCGTGATCGTTGGCGGGACGACAGGCCTGGGGCTCTCGGCAGCCAAGGCTTGCGTGGACGCGGGAGCCAACGTCGTGATTGTCGGGCGTAACAAGGATTCGGCCGCAGGTGCTGAGAGCGAGCTTGGCGGCAAGGGCGTTGCAGTAGTTGGCGACGCGATCGACTCGACAACGGTTCCGTCGGCAATTGAGTGCGCCAAGTCTCAGTTTGGCAGGTTCGACTCCCTCTATCATGTTGCCGGCGGCAGCGGGCGCAGTTTTGGCGATGGCCCCTTGCATGAACTGACAGATGAAGGAATCTCCCAGACCCTCGAGCTCAACCTTACTTCTCTGATCAAGTCCAACCGTGCGGCGGTACAAGCCTTCCTCTCAGCCAATACCTCGGGTGTTGTGCTCAACATGGGCAGTGTGCTGGGCACTTCACCAGCGCCACGTTACTTCGCAACTCACACGTATGCCTCAGCGAAGTCGGCGATTGTTGGCTTCACGACCAGTTGTGCTGCCTATTACGCTCGACACAACATTCGCTTCAACGTGGTGGCACCGGCACTCGTCGAGACACCTATGTCGCAGCGGGCGATCACCGATGTAGAGATTCAGCGATACGTTCAGACGAAGCAGCCATTGGAGGGCGGTCGTGTAGGAGTTCCCGAGGATCTCGACGCGGCCGTCGTGTTCCTGCTGTCCGACGCCTCGAGGTACGTCACCGGGCAAACGATTGCCGTCGATGGCGGCTGGACTGTGAGCGAGGGCCAAGTGCCAGATGAGGCGAATCATGAATAGTCTCGGCATCGATATTGGCGGAACGCAAACGAAAGTGACCCTCGTTGATGACGGTGGGAACGTCCTGCAGCAGGGAGTTTGGGACACGGAGTTCGAGACTGGCAAACTGATCTCCTTGCTGCGTGGCATGGTCGAGCAGTTCGCCGACGAGGAAACAAGTATTGGCATTGGCGCTCCTGGACTTGCCGCCACTGACAACCGGTCGATTGCGTGGATGCGAGGACGGCTTGAGGCGGTGGAAGGTCTCAACTGGAGTGAACATCTCGATCGTGAGGCGCACGTACTCAATGATGCCCACGCGACCACCGTCGGCGAGGCCTGGATCGGCGCGGCAACCGACGTGGCTAACGCTTTGGTGCTGACTTTGGGCACCGGCGTGGGGGGGGGCGTCATCCTAGACCACCAGTTGTATCAAGGCAGTACGGGACGCGCCGGCCACTTGGGGCACGTAACGGTTGACTTCAAAGGATCGCTGGATATCGTCGGCACGCCCGGTAGCCTAGAAGATGCGATTGGTAATCACAATGTCGCTCAAAGAACAGGAAATAAGTTTCAGGCCACTCGCGAGTTGGTAGCGGCGGTCCAGCAAGGTGATCCAATCGCGCAGGAAGTCTGGCAAGTTTCCATTGAGGCTTTGGCGGCCGCACTGACGTCGCTAGTGAACGCCTTTGACCCGCAGGTGATCGTCCTGGGGGGTGGCATCTCAGAGTGCGGCGCGATGCTATTGGACCCGTTGCAGTCGGCGATGGACCGGTGCGAATGGCGGCCAATCGGCAAGGCGGTGGACATCGTTCCGGCCCGGCTCGGTAAAATGGCGGGGGCTATCGGGGCCGCTCGCTTCGCCATGCTTCGTTCACAGGAGACGCAACGAAAGTGAGCTCGATGCAGCAGTATCTGGCAAAGTGTCGAGAGATGGTCGACGCGGTTGCCAACCAACAAGCAAATATCGAGGCGGTTGCTTCGCGCTTTGCCGATGCAATTCGCGCGGGTCGCATGGTCCACGTTTTCGGCAGCGGTCATAGCCGCATCATGGTGGAAGAGATGTGGCCCCGCTATGGATCGTTTCCGGGATTTCATCCGATGGTTGAGCTCTCGCTATCGTTTCATCATCCGGTGGTGGGCAGCAACGGTCAGCGGCAAGCGATGTTTCTGGAGAACGTGTCAGGTTTTGCAGAGCGCATATTACGAAACTATGACCTGTCATCACAGGATGCCGCGCTAGTGGTCAGTTCCAGTGGCTGCAACATCGTGCCTATTGAAATTGCCGAAGGATTTCAGTCTCGGGGCATCTACGTCGCGGCTTTAGTGAGTGACGCACATAGCCGGGCGAGCGAATCCAAGCGAGACGACGGTCGGAAGCTGACCGACTTTGCCGACGTCGTGCTCGACACCGGTGCGCCGGTAGGCGATTCGATGGTGCAGATCGAAGGGTTGGAGACGCCTGTCGGTCCCGGGTCGACCGTGGGTGGCTGTATGGTGGTAAATGCGATCAAAGTTGAGGTTTGCAATCGACTTGTTGAATCCGGTCATCCTCCCAAAGTACTCACGGCCGGAGCGGTGCTCGGCAAAGAACGGGCGGCAGAGATTTTTGAAGCCGCTTACGACGAACATGGTCGACGATACGCGAAACTGCTCCAGTCGCTCGGCTCACAGTGACGCACCGGCGACTCCTGACATGACTCAACGGCAGTACCTAATGGGCGAACCACATGACTGATCAGACCGATGCAACAGGCACTGCTTCTTTTCTACACGTCGCTAAGGCAGGAGAATCAAGATGATCGAACAACCACTTCGCACGACGGTAATCGGCAGTTATCCGTTTCCGGGTTGGTTGGAGTTCGCTTCGTTAAACCTTAAGGAGTTCGGCTCCCAAGACGTTGCTGAATTGCAGCAGGACGCGACGGTTGCAGCGGTGCATGATCAGCTTGCTGCTGGGCTGGACGTCATCACCGACGGAGAGCAGTCTCGCCTCGACTTCAATCTGTCCTTCTACGGTTATCTGACAGGAATTGATCTAGAAGGTGAGTCACCTCGCAAATGGGGGCCGCCGGCGCATGACCAGCGTGGGAAACATGAGATCGTCGGCGAACTAGCCGCGCCCAACGGGCTAGGTGCAGTCGAAGAGTTTCAGCGCTTGCAACAAGTCGCGTCCACTTTGGCTCCCGAGAGTGTGACGCTCAAAGCCAGTATTCCTGGGCCGTTCACTCTGTCGGGCCGCCTCATTCCGAACGCAGACTATCCCGACCGATACGCGATCACCGAGGCGCTACTGCCGATCGTTCGGAACGAGATTACACAGCTTGTTGAGGTGGGATGCGAAGAGATCTGTGTCGATGAGCCTTCGATGAGTTGCTACGCACACAAGGAGGACCCGGCGCGCTTCGTTGATATTTTTAATCGCACGATCGAACCCATCGTTGGCAAAACGCGAGTCTGTATGCATATGTGCTTCGGAAACTTTAAGGGGCGCAGCGTGGGCGGAAAACGACCCGAGTGCATGTTCCCGCATTTCTTGGATCTGAAGGTCGATGAAATGCACTTAGAGATGGCGACGCTCAACTTCGCGCCGCTCCATTTAATCGAACAAGTGGCCGATCGGGGAATTGACGCAGCGGTTGGAATCATTGACGTGAAGAGCTATTACATCGAGACCCCGGACGACGTGGCCGATCGTGTGAGAGCTGCCCTGAAGTTTGCCCCGCCGGATCGCCTTGCCTTTGCGCCAGACTGCGGACTTAGTCAGACGGCGCGCTGGGCGGCCCGTCAGAAACTCGCCAACATGGTCGCGGGTGTTGCAGCAGTGCGCGAGGAGCTGGGGGTTTGATGCTAATTCAACCAGCTCAACGTGGAGAGGCACTGATCGCGGACATCGCCGCTGCCGACCCTGGCCGAGGCCTCGCCGTTTGGTGGCTGGGTCAGAGCGGCTTTCTCATTAAGTGCGCGGAGGGAATCGTTCTTTTTGATCCCTATTTGTCGGACTCACTGACCAGGAAATATGCCGACACCGACAAGCCGCATGTACGGATGACCGAATTGGTCGCCGAACCCGAACTTTTTCGCAACATCGATCTGATCACCTCCTCGCATAACCACACCGACCACCTCGACGCGGAGACGCTCAACCCGCTGATCGCCGCCAATCCCGACGCAAGGTTGGTGATTCCAGAAGCCAACCGCGATTTTGTGGCCGACAGACTGGGCTGCCCTGGCGAGTGGCCATGTGGACTGTCCGACGGCGAGTCGCTACAGGTTGGAGATCTCCGCGTCCACGCGGTGCCGGCTGCTCACAATCAGATCGAGCGGGACGAGCATGGACGGAGTAAATTCCTAGGCTACGTTGTGCAATGTGGCGAATTGACGGTGTATCACAGCGGTGACACGCTGAAGTATCCGGGCATGGAAGACCAACTCCGCAAGTTTTCGATCGACCTGGCAATTTTACCCATCAATGGGAATCGCGCCGAGAGAAGAGTCGCGGGCAACCTGTTCGGCGATGAGGCGGCCACGCTCGCTCATGAAATTCAAGCGCGACTGGTGATCCCATGTCACTACGAGATGTTTGAATTCAACACGGAAACTCCTGATCTGTTTGTGAAGACTTGCCAGCAACTTGGACAAACCTACGCGGTGCCCAAGTGTGGCGAGCGTGTTGCGATTTCTAATTCTCTCACGTAATTGGCGGTTCGGATCCATGCACAGAATCGTAGGAATTGACTTTAGTCACATGCACATGGGAGATCTGCTGCGGCTGGTCTGCCAACATCCGGATGCGGAAGTTGTGGGCGTCTGGGATTCAGATCCTGATCGTCCCCAGGAAGTGTTACAGCGTCTCGAGTTGTCTCCGGAGCTGATCTATTCAGATTGGGAAACGTGTCTGGCCTCGGCGGAGCCGACCGTGGCGATTCTCTGCGCGCCGCCAGCGGATCATGTTCGTTGGGCGGAACGTCTGGCAGCTCGTGGGGTGCACCTGCTCATCGAGAAGCCGTTTGCCACGTCCACCCAAGAGGCGGACGCGATGATTGATGCTTATCAGAAGGCTGCCAAAAAGCTCGCGATCAACTGGCCGCTGGCGTGGTACCCGGTGCATCGAACCACGAAGCGTCTCATTGACGAAGGGATCGTCGGCGAGATCACCAACATCCATTACTACGACGGAAATCGCGGTCCGCTCTATCACGCGATGGACAAAGTCGAGCTCAATCCTGACAGTATCGAGGAACAAAAGCAGCAGAGCTGGTTCTATAAGCGAGCGGCAGGCGGCGGGTCGCTGTTGGACTATCTCGGCTATGGCGCTACCCTCGCCTCCTGGTTCAACGAAGGGCAATTGCCGCATGAAGTGACGGCGGTGGTGGATCAACCACAAGGGCTCGAAGTGGACGAGCACTCGGTCACCGTTGCGCGCTATGACAGCGGGCTGTACAAGTTTGAAACGCGTTGGGGGACCTTCACGGATCCTTGGACCCATCAACCTGCCCCCAAGTGTGGCTTTGTCGTTTGCGGTTCGGAAGGGACGATTAGCAGTTACGACTATGAATCGTCGGTTCGCGTGCAGACGTGCGACTGTCCCGAGGGCTATGACATACAGGCCGACTCGCTCGTTCCACCTCACACCGACCCGGTGTCCTATGTCCTGCACTGCATAGACAAAGACCAAGAAGTCACCGGTCCGCTCTCACCTGCAATAAGTCGGATCGGCCAGCA
>JANQQA010000285.1 GCA_028285205.1 Bythopirellula sp.
ACTCGCCCTCCGAGGCATTCGTTCACCTACTGGCCGGCGCTACCTTCGCCGCGGGCGATCGTCACCTTGTCGAGGACGTGGCGGGGGTCTTCTGCCGCCACGATCGTCTTGGCGAGGTCTTCGCTGGTAGGTTGCTGTCCGTGATCTGCCACCCGGCTCGACATACGTAAACTTCCAGGAGTTCTGATCGACCGGCGAATAAGTGACGGTTCCCTCCTGGCCACGCAACTCGTACGTCAGCACCGACTCCTTGTCACTAGTTTTGAAGTCTGTGATCTTCGCTCCCCGAAGTGGTTGAAAAGCCGGTCGCACGGGTGCATCGCGAGGCTGCGGCTCGATCTGGTCTCCGCGAATCGTAACGACTCCGCGCATTCCTCCGTTAATGTATGGATATGTCTTCGTGGCATGATAGTGATACCGACCTTCCTTATCGAACTGGCCGTTGTACTCGTCCAGTTCGCCCACCGGTGATCCGTCTGCTTCCGTCAGGCCGTAGATCGGAAAACCGTCTAACGCAAATGCGATCGGATTTCCCTTTCCGACAATCTGCTCGAGGTGAACGGGAGCCATGTGATAGTGATAATCGTCACCCCGGCCGCAGTGGCCTCCCCACTCGTCCAACTCGCCGGCAAGGAACGCATCATCCCCCCGATTGTTTAGAGCGTTGAAGATGGGAACGCCGTTCACAGCGAGGGCGATCGCGCCGCGAAAAAGATTGTTCTTGGCTGAAACCGGCTTATCTGCCAGTTTTGGATTCAGCGGAATCTGCCATGCGTTGTTGCCGGTAAACGGCTGTGGCAAAGGCACCTGTTGCTGCCATGAGCGAATGCCGACCATCATGCGGTGATCCGGCAAGCCGTTGGACTCGACAAAAAGCGTGTTGGCATCCCAACGCGTTTTTACGCCTTTGAACTTCTCGAAGTAGCGAGCAATGTCCGGTTTGTTTTGCACAGTCTTGTCATTCTCCTCTTTCGTGAAGGCGGTTAAAAGGCAAACTGGTCGCGTGTTTACCAATTCAATCCGCTGCTTGATTTCCCACCGTGGGGAATTCACATGCTGGCTATTATCATGCGAGTGTTGATGATCGCCGTGGGAATGCTCGTGCCAATCGTGTGCCGAAGCCGAAAGTGGCACGGCAACCCAAATGACCACGTTTGCCATCAAGATCGAGTAGGTATCCATCTTTAGTCCTGCTTGTTGTCGTTGTGTAGACACACCGAAATCAGGTTCGTTCTCCGCTGACCGAGTGCAGGTGTCTGTTGGCAATAACGGGGGACGGCAATCGGAGATTCTAGCAAGCTCGTGAGCGACGATGAATTTCGGCAGCTTGCATTGGAACATCTTCTTGGCAAGTTCTACAGAAATCTCAGCAAGAGGCCGGACAAGAACGAATAGTTGCCAACAAAAAACGCCCGCAGCAGATATCTCCGTCGCGGGCGAATCTTCAATTCGACTTGAATGCGATCAGATCGCGAACGGTTCGGCTCGCGTCCATTCTTGGCTCTTGACGAAGGCACTTGTTGCGGGAAGTGAGGCGTAGACGATCTTGTCGCCGTCGCGGATCACTTGGCCGGTGAAGTGCTCCGAGGTTGCGGTGTCGATTGACACGTCGGCCCCAACCCGTCGATCAGACACAGCTTCTTCGTATTGCAAGTCAAGTGGTTCGTCGAGTAGCTCGCGGACCGTTGAGCGGGCTCGCTCGTCTTCTTGCGAAGCGATCTCGGCGATCAATGATTCCAGCTCGTCGAGCGATGCGATCTCAACCGGCAGTTGGACTCGCGGTGATCGGTCTGGTGCTCGATTTCCGTTTACCTTGGCTGCTTCGATCGCCAACGAACCGTAGCACTCGCGAATCAGGCTTGGCCAGATACTTAGCCAGTACTCGTGAGACGGGGCTCGCTCGATGCCGACAACGCGGTCATCGACCAAGACAATCGCACCAACCTGGCGTGGAACGCACTCGAACTCGGCAACGAACTCGTCGAGTTCCTTCTTGAATGCCTTCAAGAAGTACTCGAGGTGACCTTGGCCGGTAACACCGAACCGCTGGTTGAACACCGAGATGTCGTCCCAGAGCTTCTGGTAGTTCTTCTCGCCTCGCTTCTGCAATGCGTGCTCACGCAGCGCGTGCGGCAGAATCAACATCCGGTACGAACCCTTCTTGATGAATCCACCTTGCGACGCCTGGATGCAAGCCGCCGTGTCGTAGCGACGATCGCCCGCAGCAGCGACCACGCCAGCGTGAGCCATCGCGTGGTCCTGAGCGTGCTGCTTAACGACGTAACCAGCGTGACACGGAACGATCATCAGCGACTCGCTCGAGTTGCGAAAACCGAGCGTTCCGTAGCTCGTCGTGTAAACGTCCGCATCGCATTGAATCGGCGAAACGAATCGGTCATCGTTCAAGTCGCTGACCAGCGGGATGACTTGCATGTAGCCGACACTTTGCAGCCGGCCAGCCTCGCATCCGCGCAGGACCTCGCGAAGAGTTATAGTCATGAGTCTTGAGTCCCGAGTCTTGAGGAAAGGAATACGCATGAGAGATCACAGAAAGTTGCGAGCATTTGAGCTGGCGGATCAGTTGGTTTTAGAAATCTATCGGGTTGCCAAGAAATTTCCGAAGGATGAAATGTTTGGCCTTACGTCACAGATCAGGCGAGCGGCCGTTTCAGTCGCATCGAATATCGTCGAGGGTTGCGCACGAAGTTCGCAAGCTGATTTCTTGCGGTTTCTGGACATAGCGTTCGGCTCTCTGCGAGAGGCAGAATATCAACTAACAATCGCCCATCGACTCGGATACACCGATACCGAAGAAAGCGAGCGACTCGCTGGCATTGCCGACGAAGCCGCTCGCGTTCTTGCTGGACTAATCAAGTCGCTCCGTAAGGCTTGAGACTCGAGTCCTGAGTCGTGAGCGGTCTCCTCAAGTCTCGAGACTCAAGACTCACGACTCTGAATAGCGCAGCTATTCCTCGTTCGACGTCGGACTCGATCAACGCCTTCAGCAATCCGATTCCGATTGCCTCTGGCTTGCTAACCGGCATCGCAACGACGGAATCGCTCAGCGTGCGAACGCCCTGCGACTCGGCAGCGAAGACCGGCGTAAACTGGTGAATCGGCGTTTGGATACCGATTCGTCGAACGGCCGCGACCGTTTCACCGAAGCGTCCAGCCGGAGCGTTTTCGTATCCGTCCGATAGAACAAACACGACGTCCGGCTCTGACTTCAGCAATTGAACCAATCCTGCCGCCAGCGACGTGTCGCCCGACGGTTCGACCAGTTCGTAGCTTTCGCTTGATCGGCCATCCGAAGTAATCGCAACCGCGTCATCTGCAGTCGCCGCCAGCAGGTCGCGAAGCGCCAGTGCCGTCGCGATCGGACGACGAGCCTGTGTGTCGTGACCAACCATCGATTGCGATGCGTCGATCAGCACACCTACTCGCCCGAACTGCACTGGCAGTCTTGCTGCAGCCGCTTCCGCCTTCTCGCGAAGGGCCTTGCGAATCTCGTCGGTCATGCCCATCTCGAAAGCGTAAACGTACAGACGAACCGCGTCGTACTTCGCAGGATCGAACTCGACCTCCACACCTGATTGCTCAGCCTTTCGCTGAACGGCGATCTTTTGACCGGTCGTCAGCTGAGACTTTGTCAGTTCAAGTACTTCAGCGCTGGTGCGATCGTTGTGGTATCGGCTTCGCAGGCCTTCCATCGTTTCCGGTGGCAAAACTGCACCGCGATCGAAGTCAGACTTCGCTTCACAGTAAGCAGCCAGTCGGCCCAGCGTCATACTCGTTTCGTCACCGAGGACGAAACGTACGCACTGCGCTGTCTTGTCGATGACATTTGGTCGCTCCACAACATCGTCCCGAACGAATCGGGTCACGTTCTGACGAACGATCTGTGATTCCTGCTCGGTGCGATCCTCTGCCGACTTCGCCAGCACGCTCCGCAGGATGCTCGTCGTTCGACGACCCCACGCGTGTGTTAATGCGACCCGCAGCTTCTCACGGTACTTGACCGCCCAGAACTCCAGGCCGTCAGCACTGAGGATTTCACTCAGGATCAGTCGACGTGTTCGTGCGTTGTTGACACGCTCACGGCGTAGCATTCCGAACAGCTTCAACATTCGCTGCGTTGGCAGTCCACGAACCAAGTGCGTGATCGCTGCGGCCTCGAACTCGGCTGGCAGAATTCCACCATCGCGAGTTGATTGCAGCAGGCGACGCACCCCGATCTGTCGACTGAAGTCCGTCACGCCCGGCAGCATTAGAGCTGCGGTGTAGACGTCGCGGTCGATGTCGAACAGGTCACGGTGGGCTGCTTCGACGGCTGCGGCCTGTTCTTCACGCGAGTTGTAGAACGTCCCGCGGCCGGTAGCCGTTGCGACCGAGTCGAGGAAAGAACCAAACGCGAGCGGCAGCAGTTCACGCTGCGTTTCGGTCAGCCCAAACGCTTGCTTACGATCAGCGACTTGCGTTGTGATCAATTCTTGCATGGTCTCCTCGAAGTTTGAAGTTAAAAGGGTGAAGTGTGAAAGTCTGAGGCTCAGTCGAAATCGTTTTTCAAACTTCTAACTTCACTCTTCCGAAGGTTGTGATGCAAAATGCCGGGGTAGGATCCTGGTCAATGCCTTTGGTAAAGGTTCTCAAAACCCTCGCGTTGGTAACACGCACTGAATTGACGAGAGAGTCCCCGGCGGAATAGCCATGAGTCTCGAGTCGTGAGTCCCGAGCTAAGAACACTCAAGTCTCAAGACTCAGGTCTCAAGACTGAAGAATCGAGGTAGGTTGCCAGTCATGTTTCAAGCACGGGACTCGAACCCGTTACACTCAGATTAAGAATCTGATGCTCTAACCAAATGAGCTAGCTGTAATGACGTGCTAGTCCTCGAATCAGAAACGCTGGTGGGAATCGAACCCACTTCGACCGGGTTGCAGCCGGGTGCCTGGCCATCTGGCTCCAGCGTTAGGATAGGGGTGAGTCTTGAGTTGTGAGTCCTGAGCAAAAGGGAAATGAAATATGCGGGATCATCGAAAACTTCGAGCGTTTGAGCTGGCGGATCAGCTTGTCATGTCCGTCTATTCAGCAACCAGGACATTCCCGAAGGACGAGATGTTCGGGCTGACTTCTCAGCTTCGCAGGGCTTCTGTTTCTATCGCGTCGAACATCGTCGAAGGATGTGCACGGAACTCGGAAGCAGATTTCCTGCGTTTTCTCGACATGGCTTTCGGATCGGTACGCGAGGTCGAATATCAGCTAACAATCGCGAGCCGTCTCGAATACACATCCGGCGATGCGGCTGAACAACTCGCGAACCAAGCAGAGGAAACGGCAAGAGTGCTCGCCGGCCTCATCCGCTCTCTCCGCTCAACCTCGTGAGGTTTTTCTTTCTCACGACTCATCCCTCAAGACTCCGTACTCTTTCTCTCTAAAAGTAGTCGTCCCGGTTGGAGCCATCAAAAGCGGCCCGACTTGAGACAACATCGCTTGAATCGCTGTCCGCTGCCGCATGGGCAAGGATCGTTGCGCCCAAGCTTCTCTTCGAGTTGTTTATCGCCGTGGACGATTCGCACTCCGCACTTGACGTGTGTTTCCGATGGGAAACCGCGTCGTCGCTTACTCATCGGCTCGAAAGCAGTGGTCTTCGTTGTGCTCGTGTTCGTATCGCATTGGTCCGCCCCAGTTCGAGTAGTCAACGTTGATGTGAAGTAAGTGCTCCCGCCAGGAATCGAACCTGGTCTTCGACCTTCGCAGAGTCGCGTGAGTTCCGGCACACTCCGAGAACAATTCAATTGGCATCTTGGAATGCCAAGTAACCCGCCCAGGAATCGAACCTGGTCCGACAGTTTCGAAGACTCGGGCACCGAAGCTCCGCTTTGGTCGGCTATCCAGCACACCCGCGAGTCATGTTGATTAAGTCACAAGAACCGACGACTGGGTTCGCACCAGCATGAGCGAGCCCCAAAAAGCAACACTGCCAAGAGCGGTGCCTTTCTCGGGTCGAGCCACGTCGGCGTGGTTGTCTCAGCAGCCCGACCAGGAATCGAACCCGGAACTTCTGGTTAGAAGCCAGAGATGATGTCCGTTTCACCATCGAGCCATTTCGTAAACAAGCGGAAGGCAAGGGATTTGAACCCTCATCACCTCTTGGTGGCACGCATTAGCAGTGCGGCCCGGCAAACCGTATCCGGCTACCTTCCGTAGCGTCGAAGTTCACTCCGTGAACGATTCGCAGTCAACGCTACGATCGCGGAGCGATCGGCGACACTTAGTGGACCGAAAGGGAATCGAACCCTCCCACCGATCTTGCAAGGATCAGTCGCCCCCTTGGAACATGCCAGCCCATTTCAGAGGTCCGTCCGGGAATTGAACCCGGTCTTCGTCCATACCACAGACGCGTGCTGCCGCAGCACTTACAGACCTTGTCACTCAGTGATCGCGGATGGAATCGAACCATCGATCTTCTGCCGACCAACGCTTCGCGTCGGTGCCCGACGCAGACGTCTTCGCCGCTGGACCACGCGATCGTTTTCTAACCAGTAGTCGAGATAGGAGTCGAACCTACAAAATCACAAGCCTCTCATGCTTGCCGCTTTGACTGTTTGCGTACTCGACCATCTAAGTAGCGGATCCGGGGGTCGCACCCGGCGGTCCTGGCTTATGAGGCCTGGCTGAGCACTGGCCCATCCGCGGTGTGTTAGGTTGTTAGGCTGTAGGGGTTTAGGCTGTAGGTGAAACGGGCAAGGCCATGCGAGATCACACAAAGTTGCGAGCGTTTGAGTTGGCTGATGAAGTCGCATTGCTGACTTACAAGCACACTTCTGATTTCCCGAAGGCAGAGCAGTTCGGACTCACTTCTCAGATGCGACGCGCTGCCGTGTCCGTGCCATCGAACATCGTTGAAGGTTGTGCTCGCGATTCTTCTGCTGACTACCTCCGGTTCCTCGACATCGCGTTTGGTTCGCTTCGAGAATTGGACTACCAGCTTTCGCTTGCGACGAGACTCGGATTCGTTTCCTCAGAAGCAGAACTTCATGCCAAGGTTCACGAAACTTCGAAAGTACTCGGAGCATTGATTCGATCTCTCCGAAAACCTAAAGCCTAAATACCTATGGCCTAAACGCCTTCTTCAGTTGCAGGTCTCGGTATCGAGCCGAGCACACCGACCTCATGACGGTCAGTTGGACACCTGTCGCACCTGCAATGTTGTTCCTGAAAAGTAGCCAAGGCGAGAGTTGAACTCGCACGCCACGATGGGCACGATCTTCTGAGAATCGCGTGTCTACCGGTTCCACCACTTGGCTGTTTGGTGTTTGCAAGAAGTAGCGCGGGAGGGAGTCGAACCCACAGACATGTCACGGAGGTTTGAGCTCCGTCGCTTTACCGGTTTGCGTACCGCGCCAGGTTAGGTGTTTAGACCGTAGGCGTCTAGGTGCTGGGGCTATGCTGCTGGCTTGTTTCTGAACCTACAGCCTAAACCGCTACAGCCTATTCACCTCTTGCAGCGTCCCCGATCGGATTTGAACCGACGACCTCTTGCGTGACAGGCAAGCGAGCACTCCGCTGCTCCACGAGGACTTTTAACTACTGAAAGTACGGGCACTCGGATTCGAACCGAGACTAACTGGTTGGAAGCCAATCGTGCTAGCCGTTGGACACTACACCCGCATATGGTTTGAGTAGCTCAGGTGGGACTCGAACCCACAGCATCTCTGGTTCTAAGCCAAAGTGGTCTGCCAATTGCCTACCGAGCCATATTGATTGAACTGAGTGGAGCAAGCGATCGAACCGGGGCACCGACGCTTGCGTTGGTCCCTTCTGCTTGCAACACAGACGTCTTCCCGCCCGCGCGAGCGCCCCATTTGATTTCGTGTAAGAAGAGAACGTTGCACCGTTGCTGGTTCGCCGCTTTCCGACTTTTCAGTACCCAGAGCAGGGGTCGAACCTGCAAACACTCGGGCCCGTGTTTAATTGACACTGGGCCGAGTCGCTCTGCCAGCTGGCGTACCTGGGCGGTTTGAAAAAGTAGTCCTGGATGGAATCGAACCATCGTTTCCTGCGTGTAAAACAGGTGTCGTAGCCGTTGGACCACAGGACTGTGTATGTCGATCCGGAGAGCACGTCCCCAAGGATTTTTTCCGGTTCGTTCCCACGTTTCAGGTTACGGGGAAACCGACTTCACTACAAAACCGATGCCGATGGAACTTGCAAAAGCCCTGACTTACTGGTTTGGAATCAGCAGTGCTACCGTTACACCAAGGACGTGTTTGAAGTGGGAACGCAAGGAATCGCACCTCTCGCCGACTACCACACAATTAGAGGCAGAAGGGTTACAACCTCCCGTGTGGAAACGCTCCCAAAATGTTGAGGCGGAAGCCCACCAAACAAAAAACTGCACTCGAACATGCAACGGTTCAGCAACCGCAGCTGTTTTCAGGCAGGTTGTCTTCCACCCGCTCTCGCCTTTCTTCCTCCCTATTCATTCGGCGGCCGAGCGTGCGGTCCTGCCGGGTGACTTCCGTATTGTCGACGTTCACTCCGTGAACGATTCGTTTAGTAGGGCAACGATCGCGGAGCGATCGGCGACAATGAGTGACGTGAGCGGGAATCGAACCCGCGGACTCCTGGCTGAGAACCAAGCGATTCTGCCATCCGAATCTACCACGCCTTAATTGTCGCCTTTCACTCCGTGAAAGCTTGCTTTGGCGAGCGCTACTTTCGCGGAGCGAAAGGCGACTTTCAGTACCGCATGGGAGTTTCGATCTCCCTCCTGCTGTTCGAAAGACAGCCGACCTAGCCAGTAGTCGAATGCGGCATATCAAAAGGGTGACCAACCGGAATTGAACCGGCGACGAACTCATTCACAGTGAGTCTCTGGAAACCAGCACCAGATCTGGCCACAGTCGGGTATCAGTGAGTCGCACACTGTCCATGCGTGGTCCCAAACCACACC
>JANQQA010000288.1 GCA_028285205.1 Bythopirellula sp.
GAGCCTCGAGAGATGTAGTTCAATGGTCCGCAATAGGCAGTGACCGGACGCCTACTGGCAGCTTTTTCTGGTTACTTCGGGTGCTGCTACTGACCCAAAACAGACCTTGGCCAGAATCGGACGTCTAGTCCTAAACACAAACAACAAACCCATACTTGTTGGTTAACATGCCTAGTCGAAATCAACTAGTAGCAATTCGGAGTCAGCTGTGAACGAGGACGATTCAGCAGTCAGTCATTCCGCGTTGTTCCCTGATAGGAAGTCCCAACAAGAAATCGAAAACGCGCTAACAATTCGCCTAGCGCAAGCGCTAAATCGAGTTGATCTTGGCAAGGTGTCACCTACGCTAAATATCGAGTCGTTTCGAGAAGAACTATTATCGAAGACGTTTGATGATCCAGAAGATCTCACCGATCTAATGGATTGGACTATCGCTCAAATGGAAGTTGGCCTTGTCCATATGACGCACACACGATACTTCGGCCTGTTCAATCCGGCTCCAACTTTTCCATCAATCTGTGCGGATCGAATTACGGCTTCTTTTAACCCTCAAATCTGTGTTTGGTCACATGCGCCGGTGGCGGTTGAAATTGAGAATCACGTTATCGAACAACTGGCGAGGCGCGCAGGATTACCGCACGGATCTGGCGGTCACTTCACTAGCGGTGGCACCGAGGCAAACAACACAGCGGTAGTCTGCGCGCTTACGGCAAGCAATTCGAGGTTTGGCGAAGAAGGCGTGCGTGCGTATCCGGGGCAACCGTGCATCTACGTATCCAAGGAAAGCCATCTCGCATGGTTGAAAATCGCCCATCAATTGGGCATCGGGCGGCGTGCGGTTCGACTGATCAGCACCGATGGCCACGGACGAATGGACGTCAGAGAGTTAAGTAATGCGGTCAACGCAGATGTTGCCGCCGGCGATATACCGGTAATGATTGCTGCTACGGCGGGCACGACGAACGCAGGTGTTGTCGATCCGCTCGGTTCATGCGCGGATGTCGCTAAAAGTCACGGTCTCTGGTATCACGTAGATGCCGCGTGGGGCGGCGCCCTTATTTCGTCATCAAAGTATAGGTCGGTCCTTGACGGCATCGATCGTGCCGATTCAATTACGATAGACGCGCACAAGTGGCTTGCGACAACGATGGGTGCTGGCATCTACTTAACCTGTAGAACTCCGGTGCTCAATGACGCGTTCCGAGTATCGACCGACTATATGCCGTCAAATGACACGGCCGTGGATTTGTATGTCAATTCGATACAGTGGTCCCGCCGATTCCTTGCTTTGCGGCTGTTCCTATCTCTTGGCGCTGCCGGTTGGCAGGGCTACGGTGCTCACGTTGAACGTGGTATTGCTTTGATACGGAGATTGACGGATAAGCTTGAAAGCGTTGGCTGGACTCTAGCGAACGACTCACAAATGGCCGTGGCCTGTCTCATACCACCAGAAAGCGGTCCTTCAGTGGAGGAACTGGTAGCGGACACTGTGTCATCAGGGGATTCGTGGGTATCGGTCACAAAGTTTGAGGGCAATTCTGTCTTGCGAGCATGCGCAACGAATGGCCGCGCTACCGATGCCGATATTGATCATTTGGCTGAATTGCTGATTGCCAAGGCTAAATAGGGTCCGCTTCTTGATCGTGTCTGATTGGCCGCTTTTGGCCGGTAGCGGTCGCAAGTCGAAATTGAGCCAGACTGTCTAGATCTGACCCTTTGCAGTCACCCAGATACTCAAAGCAATCTCGGCACGGTACTTACGACAGGAGCAAGATCACTCTTCGCTCGAAACTAAGTCACTCTTGGTGCTCATACTGTTGGCCGCGGTCGCTGTCTCGCTCTCGTCGTTCGGCCGCGACGATACTTTGGGCATTGGAAACAGCTGGGAAACCACTTGAGACAGTAAGGACGCCGTCCGAATATTCGTTTCCTCGGTGCCCCCCAAACGTAGTCGCTCGACTGGTATGCTTCGAGCGAGCGGAGGCCAACCGCCGGAATTCGAAAGTGAATGACAATCTGGACGGCATTCTCTACGAGGGAGTCGCCGTCGACATCATATTTGGTGAGCCGCGCCCAGTTTTTGGGGACTTGTTTCTTGTCTGCGGCATGGAGCATCCAAACTTCCCGCCAAGCGGAGCGATAGACTTTTCTCGCTTCGAAGAACTTCAGATAACGCAGGTTGACGACTACTTCGGCGTGAGGTCGCTTTCCGATGAAGGAGACGACGTTGCCGTCTGGATCTTCCCAGTCGTTGACAACCAATCAGTGCAGCACCATCCGGGCCCCTTTGATGGAATACGCATCGAGTACTGCGTGCTGCGATCTCCAGTTCACCAAGCCGGCCACTTCTTGAAGTGCGTCGAGGAGCTATCACGCACAGGTGTACGTACTGAATATCGAAACGTTGCTCTGAATGCGGGCAAGCATGTCGACTTAGATCCTATCCGCGAAGACATCTTGCGCGTCGTATCGCATTGGTCCGACCAAGGCATCACTGTAGGGTCGCAGGAAGCATTGAGTATTGATTTTTAGGCCTACTAGTGGCTGCTTAGCCGACTCTGGTCGCCTGAGGCGGCCTGGCTGGTATTGAGTCAGCAACGGATCGTTCTCGGGGTCCTTAAGAAGGGCATCCGGAAATACCCGAGGCCAGTCTACGCAAACAGCCCGTAGAGGGAGCACTCCAGCTGGCCACCAGGCCGCAATGATGTTGGTTGGGGATCCAAGGTCCGGTTGCATCCTATGGGAATAGGTGTACTATAGGACGTATAGTACATCTAGAAGGGACGACCACGCTTGGAAGTCTCAATTGACATCGACAGCGATATACCGCCTTTCGCACAGTTGGTTAAGAAGATTCGGGCGGCCGTTGAATCTGGCGAGTTGGCACCGAATGCTCCGCTGCCTTCCATACGCCAGCTGGCAAATGATCTTCGGCTAAATCACAACACCGTGGCTAAGGCTTATCGGAAATTGGAGAAGGAACGAATCGTAGAAACGAAGAGCTATCGGGGCACGTTCGTCCACCGAGATGCTCTGGCAAATTGTGCGACAGACGCGAGCGCAACCGCCGAGGCCAAACTTGCCCGGCTCATCTCCAAACTTCGATTAGACGGGTTATCAGATTCAGAACTTAGATCGGCATTCAGCAACGCGTTGAAAGTGACTTGAGAGGTTACGTCATGAATTTGGATACTCTGTTCTTAGTTCTATTTTTCCTGAACGTGGTCATAATCTCGCTCTACTTTCCGGACCGGATTACTCGGACCTACCGAGGCGCTTTAGAAAAGTATCCGCCAACTGAATTCCCAAAACTCTATGTCGGTTGGCCTATTGAGGACTGGTACCAGTTTCTTACCCGATATCGCCGGATCACGCTCGCAATTGCCGCACTTGGTTTAGTCATTGTGGGTGCGTTGTCCTTTCTAGGCCTTCCAGAACCGCGTTCTACGATTGTGATTTTCTGCGCGTTCGTAGTTGCGCAATCGGGATGCAACGCGTGGCGAGTAAAGATGGCGCAGAAGAGCCTTGCCGCGCTTCAGATGGACGATATCTCCACTCATACGGCGGAGCTACGACCGCGTACAGTGTTCGCTTGTCTATCGACGCCATACAAAATCGCGGTAGTGGTATCGGTGCTAGTTTGTTGCTATTTCTTAGCGCAGTTAGCTATCCACCTGTCGCTTGGCAAGGCTTTGACTATGGCGGTGATCACGCTGGCAATCAGTGGTTTGTGTGTCTTCAACGCTAACAAAGTAGTGCGCGGTGATGTTGAAATCATGCAAGCGATGCTGCCGCAAAGTCGAAACACACTGATAACGCGCGCTGTAATGACTGCGGCTGACACGATCGTCAGACTCAATCTTTTTATCAGCGTTGTCGCATTCTTCGGCGCTACTGGTAATTGGCATCTGCTGCCGGCGATCATCAGCGGCGCGGTCTTGGCCAACACTAGCTATGAGTTTTTTCGTGAGCTGCAGATACGGGGCGAAGACTTTTTCGATATGGACAGATTTAGGGCATCATCGACAGCGGGGCTTCTGAGGTAAGCTGATACGTAGTCCCTGACCGGGTAGAACCCGCGGGGAGAGGGCCCGCAGATGAAGCAGGTATTTTTTGTCGTTTCGGCGCTGCTCGCTTTAGTTGCATTGGGGTATGTAGCAGGCGCCCAGGCTATCGGCCCCGGCACGGTCGGCAACTTTGCCTTTAGGATTCACCTTGATCGAGACGAGGACCGTGTGGTGCTCGTCTGCACAGAGGGTTGCGCGTGGCGAGATCTGGCGTTCGATTGCGGGCCTACGGATCCGTGCAGTGCAGAAATCAACGAACCCGGCACGGTCGGCGACGTCGACATTAGAATTCACCTCGATCGAGACAACGACCGTATGGTGCTCGCCTGTGGAGAAGGCTGCGCATGGCGAAGTCTGACGTTCGATTGCGGCCCTATGGATCCGTGCAGTGCAGAAGTCGACGAGCGCGGATCAGTGACGCCGGCGCGACCTGTTCACGGTCGCTAGAAGCAGGTTTTCTTCGGACCTGACGCTCTCTTCGCGCAGACTCTCACTGGACACCACCATCCTATTCTCCGCTCGTGGGCTTCTCGCTCGAGCTGGACTCAGGCGGCATGCCGACAAGCGGGCGAATCCAACCGATTCGCCGTAGCAGCAGTTCGTACAGCGTCAACGCGATTACGATCGTTGCGGTCGTAATGACGGCGTACTTGAGAGCGGTGGGCCAGCTTAGCGGCACCACCAGATACTCCACCGCGACCAGAATCGTAAGGTGGAGACAGAAGATCGGATAAACCGCTTCATTCAAATAGGTCAATGTGCCGCTCGGCCGGTTCAAATGCTGGCCGGCGTACCCCAGGCAGGCCAGCAACCAAAGCCAGGCATTTGCCATCCGCAGTGCGCAGAACCCGAGATAGGCAGACAAGCTGACTTGCCCATCGGCGATTGGCGTGAGCCCGGCATCCGGCGACCAGTAGGTCGCGAACAGCAGGCCCGTTGCAAGAATGGCCAGCGCGAGCGAAGGCTTGCGCAAAGCCTGCGCGCGGTCGAGCAGCGGCGTGCTTTCAGCGAGGATGAAGCCTGCTACGAAGAGCAAGAACCAATGGCTGAAGCTGGCCCAGTCGTGAATGAGATCGCGAAAGCCCGGAAACGCGGCACGCAGCGGAATCTCTACGATCGTAAGCGGAAGGGCGAAGGCATAGAGCCAATAGCCCCGCGCGAGACGTCTTGACCAGCGGGCCAGCAAGCGACGTCCCGTGATACTTCTGCAGTACGAAAACACTGGCCAGCTCAGGATACAAAAGAGGAACAAGTAGGCTACGAACCAATAGTGATGCCAGCTTAAGAAGCCGTTCGGATAGACGCCATTGAACGGTACCGCCACATAGAACTCGAGGAACGACCCTGTGAAGCGGCCGAGGAAGCGCATCTCCAGATAGACCATCGGTGGGACGATGAAGATGACGCCAAAAACCAACGGTAGCAGGAGCCTTCGGGCTCGATTCCGGAAAAACGTCAGGCGATCGCGGTGCCGCAGCGCGAAGCAGACGCCGATGCCCGATACCAAGAACAAGAGACCAAGGCGAAACTCGTGCAGAAACACTACGAAGAGTCGCAGGGTGATGCTGGACTGATCATTTTGAATCATTGGCAGTCCGCGCGGCAGGAACGCAACGGCGGCATGAAAATAGATCAGGAGTCCGAACGCGATGACGCGCAGCCAGTCGAAGTCGTGGCGCCGGGGCCGCGTCGTTCGGGTTGTCACGTCTCGTCACCGGCCGCGAGCAACGCGCGTACTCGAGTCTCGTAGTGGCACCGTCGTAGCCATTCCGTGGTGCGGCCCAACACGCGGAGTCCGACGTAACCACGAATCTTTAGGACGTGTGGCGCGACTCGAGTGACGCGAACCCGATACGAACGGCCGCTGCGTGGATCGTAAAGGTGACCGCGCCATCCCGCTTTGGCTGCCCGAAGTCGCCCAAGGAGCAGGCCTGCAAGGCTGCGGTCGCGAAGACGAGGGTTCGGATTCTGGTTGTCTCGGCTCGGCGTGAGGTCTCCCAGGTGCGAGGGAGGTGCCACGGCCCGAAGCGTTACGGTAATCTCCGCCGGCTTTTCGTCAAGCACCAGCAGTGCGCCTCCATCCGCCGTTATCCATTGACCCCCAATGCCCTGCGGCGTCTCGTGCACCGAAGGACACTCAAGTGCCAGCAGTGCAACCAGCAGTGTCGAAAGCGCCATGGTTGGTCCTCCATTCTTCAGGGGGCCCAATAGCACTAGATGGGGCGGCGAAATGCTGCCGTTTTCCTTGCGGATGCCGACGGATTTCGAAATCCGTAGGACTATTTCAAGTATTCGGCGTCGCGCGCGCCCGATACTCGGTGGGCGACATATCGAAGGAAGCTCGAAACGCTGCGTTGAAAGAGGAAAGGGACCGGAAGCCGACGTCCAACGCGATCGTCAACACAGGCGTACTGGGCTGCTCAACGAGACGTCTTGCAGCATCCTCGATGCGATAGCGGTTGATGAAATGGTTAAAGTTTCGGTAGCCGAGGTGACTGTTGATAGCGCGCCGCAGTTTGTACTCTGGAACGCGCAGACGTGCAGCGAGGCTGGCGACGCGCAGGTCGTGCTCGGTGTGCACTTGGCCATCCTCCATCATCCCGAGCAGTGAGCCGATTAGCGGATCTGCCGCCGCTTTTGCCGGCTTCGGCGTTGCGGTGCATGTCAGTAGGGCAAACCGCGGATTGATCCTCCAGAAGCTGAGATTGGTCGCGAGAGCGACCAGAAAGATGATCGTCATGCCGAGCGCCTCAACGGGTTCCGGTACCTCCCATCCCGTAATGAGTTCGACCAGGATCACCGCGATGACGAGAATACTCAGGCTAGCAACAACCAAGCGCCGCAATTTCAGCCGCGCCTCGAGCAGGTCGTACTTTCTGCCGCGCCATATGATAGCGATGGCGATCGCGGCGAATGCCAGCTTCGCGAGCTGCACCGCAACCGATAGCGCCGTCGTGACCGGCGCGTTACCTGGATCCCAACGGAGGCTCAATAACGAAGCAACGATCAGATAACCCACGGCGCCAACATAAATGCTGCGCGGCGGGCGCTCATCCTCGAAGAGTTCCCAGCAAAACAGCAGCAGAAACGCTGGGATGGCATCCGCGTTGAACGCCGCGAACTGCAAGACGATAGGGTTCGCCCGGTCCACGAGAAGGGGGATGAGAAGATACGACAGGATGCCCAACCCGAGTGCGACTCCGATAGCACGAGTGCGCGGCGGATTTGCGGAGAGGCTGAGGCCCGTGAACCAAAGGACCACCTGCGAGGCGGCCAAAAGCCGAAATGCAATGATGCTTTCCTGCATGTACGGAGTTTGCCACGAGCAAGATGCCAATGGCGGCCCAACAAAAACGGGGTGAGCGCGTTGCTCACCCCGTTAGGGCCGATGGCCGTTTCGGTTGCGGCGTTACTGCCCTCGATCGCCACCCAATGAGTTGCTGTCCAGTATCAGATCGAAACCCTGCATGTTGGCGGGGATGACGACGACGCTTCCGTGGTTGTCCGCGAATTCGAGCAGGGCCGTGTTGACCTCGTGCTGCAGATACTCGGCGGTCAGGCTCGAGTTGATGATGCGGTTGGCTTCGGCAATACCCTTTGCCCGCTCGATCTCTATCTCGGCGTCCTTCTTGGCAATCTCGACCTGGACCTGCTTCGCCTCGAGGCGCTTTTCTGCTTCGACCGCATCGCGAATCGCCGCTTCGATGCTCGGGTCGGTGTTCAGCGCGCGCACGACCACGCGCGTCACCTCAAAGTCGTTGGGGTCCGAACGGTCGAGACGACTCTGGAGTGAATTCATGACCTCGTTTTGCAGGATCTCTCGCTGCTTGTGGAGCTGCAGGCTGTCGATTTCGGACACCTGCTCGTAGATCGTGGAACGGGCCTCGCGTACCACGAGTCCCCAGGCCGGCAGGTAGGCGCCATCGTCTCCGCGCATCGCGGAGCCTGCGTATTTCACCATCAGTTCGGAGATACGATCCTGGCTGGCGCGATAGAACACCGACACGTCGAGGTCCTGCAGCGACAGGTTGTCAGCCGCCTTTGGCGTCAAATCGTTGAAGTCGACCGCGATCTCTTTGGCGCTGAACTCCATCGCTGTCGTTAGGAACGGCATCTTGAAGTTCAGGCCCTGGAGCTGCTCCTCATGGTTTACTTTGCCGAAGGTGCGTTCGACCGACACGTTACCGGTTTCGACCGTGTAGGCGCTCATAAACGCAATCAGCAGACCAAAGATTGCCGCAGCAGCAAATTTGATGGGCATCAGGTGGCTCCTCCTAAATCGGCGTAATCGCCCCAAGCTATTGAAATATAGCCAAATAAATCGATTTCAAGGGGTCTACCGCTAGCATGGTAGGCGCCGTGGACCGATCCGCCGGTGGTGCGCGGGGAAAGGTATACAGGAAAGGACGGTCTCGGGGCGTGACCGAATCGGCGCTTGGAGGACTAGTCTGTCGGCGCGTCGAGCGTGAGCACGGCGAAGCCGTCGAGGCGCGGGTTCTCAATGTCGGGCACGTAGCGCGCGTCCGCTATGACGAGTTTTGGCGAGCCGTCACGAGTCGTTATCAGCGAGTAGGGGAATCGCGCCCAGTGAAGAAACCGGCGGCCGTCGAGCGAGGTCCGCGCCACAGCAAGGTGCTGCGGATCGCCCCGGTCGACAACCCGCTGCCGTTGGGCAAAACCCGTAAACGCGCGGTAGTCCGCAAAGCGATACTCCTCTGGGTATTCCAGCACGATTTCCCGCCGCAGCGGATCAAACGGCACCGGCGATGCGAGCAGTCGAACCGGCGGGTCTTCCGCCAGCGCGACAAGTGCGGCGCGCTCCGCACTCTGCGTGAAGGCATAGTTCATTGCGATGTAAGCGCTGAACGTCAACAGTGAGATGCAGGCTGGCCTCCTGAACCAAGCGACGTGTTCGGAGGAGACACGCAGCGCAGCGAGCAGGCCTCCACCAAGAATGGCCCAGGCGATCCAGTCGATGATGAACAGCGTGTCGCCGTAGTACCAGCGATCGACGATCGGCATCAGCCAACGCATCCCGTACGTGTTCATCCAGTCGAGCACAGGATGAGAAACGACGCCTATCACCGATAGCAGCAATAAACCCTGAAACGACAGCGGCGGACCGGTCGAAGCGGGCGGCCTGCGATGGCCGAAAGCCCACACGGCGGCAGCGAGCAGGAAGGGGAGGACAACCAGGGCGGGAATGCCGTGCGTAATGCCGCGCCGAAACGCGTACGAGGCCGTGTCGCCCATCGCGTGTGCAACGACATCGATGTCCGGCAGGTTCGCCGCGATGATCAACGTCACGCGCGAGTATCGTGTCTTACGCTCTAATCCTGTTTGTCCCAGCACAGCGCCGACGAGAGTGTGGCAAATGGGATCCATAGGTGACGTGAGCGTTGGCGACCGAGGCACTGATGCTAACGGCCCGATAGGAAAAAGAAAAACCCCGCGCCACATGGCGCGGGGTTGGCGTCACGAGTCATCGGGCGGGGGAGGGGCGAGATGACTCAAGCCAATTCGTCGAACTTTACGGCTCCAGCAGGTGGATACCGATTTTGTACGCCGAGAAGGTGTTGTCGACCGGATCGTAGGTTCCGCGTGCGTACATGGACCGCGCATTCGCGCCCGCACCGAGTTCGGTAGACAATGCTGCCGTGAAGTCATCGAAGTCCGCGAAGAGCTGCAGGCTGTCCGAGGTCTTGAGGGTGAACAGCGTACGCCCGGTTTCGCGCGGTGCGATCAACGTGCTCGTGTCGAGCGCGGTGAGGTCGATCAAGACCGGTCCCTTCTTGATGTAGTGACGTTGGTCGATGTCGGGATTCTGGTTGTCCAGCAGCAGGCCCGAGCCGTCGATCATGAGAAACGGTGCGGCCGTGCCGCTAACGCCCCAGCCGACACCGAGTGAGCTACGAACATCCGTGTAGTCGATGATCGTGCGACCTTCGAAGTCGGGCGGGGCTGCGCCGAAGGCGGTCGGGAAGCCCCAAACCGTGACCGGCTCGCCGGTCGACTGCACATCCATCAGCAGGTTACCCGTCGATACTTCGTAGTTGTCAGGATCGGCGTCGGTATCGGGCGTCATCCCGGTGCCCGTGAAGTCGAACAACCCGACGCGCTTGCGATCGATGAGCCGCAGGTCGATGTCGACTTGGCCCGGGTTGATCGTGTTCACGAAGCCGGATAGATGCGTCACGTTCATGCGCACCGCGCCGGCTGTGGCATCCATCGAAACGCTGTCACTATCCACGGTTACCTCGCCGCGCACCCAGACGTTTTGGCCGACCGAGATGTCGTCGATGCTGACTTCGCCGTCGAAGGTGGTCTTGTTGACTCGCGTCTCCGGTCCCACGGTAACGGTGATGTCGCCATAGTAGTAGGGGCGCAGACCGCGTTGGTAGACCTTACCGCCGCGTACGGTCAGTTCGTTACCCGAGCGGGATACGACGCTGCCGCGAATCGCGTCGAAGTCGGCGCCGGGTACGCTGCTTCCGGCAAGCACGAGGTTTGCCGTGAACTCGCGATCGGCCACGTTTAGCGTTCCCTGCGCCACCGTGATGGTGCCTTGGCCTGCGGCAGATAGAGCGCGAAGCCCCTCGACGCCGACGAACGCGTCGCCGTTGACCTCGAATTCGGTCTCGTCGGTAATGTTTACCTGGGCGCGCCCGAAGTCGTTGACGCGGTCGTGGAAGGGACGCAGCGCAACCGTGTAGAACATCTCGGCTTCGTTCGTGTCGATCAGCGGCCCGCGTACGCGGATGTCTTTGCTGTCGACGGGGTCGATCTCTGCGACGATGAACGCCTCAGCGACCGCCACGGCCGGCGTTGGTACGATGTCGACTTCATGCGACGCTTCGAGGTCGAAATCGAGCGTCAGCAGCGACGGTCGCCCTCGGGTAATCAGCAGCTGATCACGGTCCGACAGTCGAACTCGCAGCGTGGTCTCACCCAAAGGCACGCCATCGGCATCAACGACGACGGCCTCTTTCGATGCGCCGTCCGCCTCGACGAAAACCTCTGCGTCGGTGTAGTCGAGGGTGATGGATCCGGATACGTACACACCCGGCGGCACCGTAGCGGCCGTAACAAATTCTGTCAGGTTCACATAGTCGGTAAAGTCGATGCGTGTCGACGCCGGCAAGGTTTCCACGGTGGTGCCGTTAGCCTTTTCGAGTTGAATCGAAATGACGTCAACCGAGTAGCTATCGAAGTCTCCGTCGGCATCGGTCAGTCCCAGAATCAGCGACCCGCACTCGTCATGAGTTGACGGATCGTCGGGAACGCACGTGTTTGCGGTTGGCGGCGGGGTAACTGTCGAGGTCGTACCCGCACCTCCGCCACAGCCTGCCATGAACAAGACAGCACACATCAGCGCCACGCTCGTCCATAGAGTCTGTGTCGATACACCGCTTGGCATGCGGTTGTTTGAAACTTTCATGTTGATCTCCTTTTCCAAAGCGCCGTTTTTCCTGTGCTTTAACGAGGCTTGAGTGCCTCGGTTGACGCCAAGCGGGTGAAAAGGCTCCGAATCGCCCCGATTGGGAAAATAGGATCAACAGAACAATAAAAAATACAGTTACTTATCTTGTATTCTTTGCATGACGTGTCAGAATGGTCGGGAGGCTTGGACATCAGCATTACGGTAAATGGGCGCCGTGCAATGCTGATCGAATGTGGTGGCGGCAACTTGCATGTGCGTAATGGCTAACCGTCGGCTAGACGCTTTTGGAACCGGTGCATAGCAGCGTGGG
>JANQQA010000290.1 GCA_028285205.1 Bythopirellula sp.
CTCGCCCACAAGGCCTCCGCCGAAGGGAAAGTCGCGGCCGAAGTGCTTGCCGGCGAACCAGCCGCCTTCGACAAACTGGCGATTCCAGCGGTCGTGTTCACCGATCCGGAAATCGCCTGGGCTGGCATCACCGCCGAAGAAGCCAAGGCGGCCGGCCGCAAAGTCACAATCGCCCAGTACCCGTGGCAAGCCAGCGGACGTGCGATCGCGATGGGCAAGACCGACGGCTTGACCAAGTGGATTATCGATACCGAAACCGATCGCCTCCTCGGCTGTGGCATTGTCGGGTCGGGTGCTGGTGAGCTGATCGCCGAGGCGGTGGTCGCGATCGAGATGGGCTGCACCGTCCGCGACATCGGCGAAGCGATCCATCCGCATCCAACCCTGAGCGAAACAGTCGCCTTCGCCGGCGAGGTCCACCTGGGCACGGCCACGGAGGTTTATCGACCGAAGCGAAAGTGAGTTTTTGCCTTGCAGATGGGGAATTGGCTTGAGCACATTTTTGTACCTTGAACGACACGCGGCGGAACCAGAGAGCACACGGCTGCCAATCCTCAAGCGCGACCTTGAGGCGGTGGTTGAGAAGCTTCCGAAATACAAACTGATCGATGAGGACGGCGTTGTTGGAATCACCTTGCCCGGAACGATGACCGACGCGGTGATTGAAGATGCAGCGCTATCCTGCCAACTCCATCCAGCAACAGACACAGACCTGTTAATTGACCGATTAAGAGAAGTTTCTGCCTTGATACCTGACTCGGTGATTACCGACGAAGAAGGCGAAACATACTGAACAAAGGTAAGTCGATGGCCAACGCCGACATTCAATCGAATTCTCCGATTCCCAACGACGTCGATCCTACGGAAACTGCCGAATGGCTCGAGTCGCTGGACTACATCCTGGAGAGCAAAGGGCCTGAGCGCGTCCAGCAACTGCTCGCCGTCCTCGAAGAAGCCGCGATCCGCAACGGGGTTGAACTGCCCTTCACCGCGACGACGCCCTACCTGAACACCATTGCGCGCGAGAAGCAGCCGCCGTTTCCTGGTGATCGCGATCTGGAACGTCGGATCAAGAGTTACGTCCGCTGGAACGCTATGGCCATGGTCACCCGCGCCAACCGCGATCCCGCCGCACCCGGCGGGCACATCAGTACGTTTGCCTCGTCGGCGACGCTCTACGAAGTCGGTTTCAATCACTTCTTTCGCGGACGTGGCGAGAGCGGTTACGGTGGCGATCAAGTCTACTACCAAGGGCACGCCGCACCTGGCATGTATGCGCGGGCGTACTTGGAAGGACGACTGACCGAGGAAAACCTCGTCAATTTCCGACGCGAACTGAGCGAAGGCGGCGGACTCTCTTCGTACCCGCATCCGTGGCTGATGCCTGACTTCTGGGAGTTTCCGACCGTCTCGATGGGCCTGGCGCCGATCATGGCGATTTACCAAGCGCGGTTCAACGAGTACCTGACCGACCGCGGCATCCTGGATGTCGCTGACAAAAACGTCTGGGCGTTCCTGGGCGACGGTGAATGCGACGAACCGGAAACCCTGGGCGCGATCACTCTGGCCGCGCGTGAGAAACTCGACAATCTCATTTTCGTGATCAATTGCAACCTGCAACGCCTCGACGGACCAGTGCGCGGCAACGGCAAGATCATTCAAGAACTCGAAGGTGCCTTCCGAGGCGCCGGCTGGAATGTCATCAAAGTGGTGTGGGGCAACGGCTGGGACCGGCTGATTGAAGAGGACCACGATGGCTTGCTGGCTCGTCGAATGATGGAAGTGGTCGACGGCGAGTATCAGAAGTACGTCGTCGCCGGGGGCGCGTACATTCGCGAGAAGTTCTTCGGCAAGTACCCTGCCCTGCTCGAGCGGGTCAAGAACATGTCCGATCAACAACTTGAGAAGCTGAACCGCGGCGGACACGATCCGGCCAAGGTCTACGCCGCCTACCAGCAGGCCGCCTTGCACAGAAACGGCAAGCCGACGGTGGTCATCGCCAAGACGATTAAGGGCTACGGCTTGGGTGAAGCGGGCGAAGGCCGCAACATGACGCACAACAACAAGAAGCTCAACGAAGATGAGCTCCGCGAGTTCCGCACGCGGTTCGGAATTCCGATTTCCGACGAGCGCGTGGCCGAGGCGCCGTTCTATCGCCCGCCCGAAGACAGCCCCGAAATGGCCTATTTGCGTGAGCGACGCCAGGCACTGGGTGGCTCGGTACCTTCACGAAACAGCACCCCAGTGACGATGGAAGTGCCTGCGCTGGCGGATTACGAAAAAACAATCACGAAGAAACTCGTCAGCAAAGGCCCCGACAAGCCGATGTCCACGACGATGGGTTTCGTTCGACTGCTGGAAGACCTGCTGCGGGACAAGAAAATCGGCAAGCACATCGTGCCGATCGTCCCCGACGAGTCGCGGACGTTCGGCATGGAAGGCTTGTTCCGACAGGTAGGCATTTACGCCCATTCGGGACAGTTGTACGAACCGGTCGACGCGGATCAACTCGCCTACTACAAGGAAGCACAGGACGGTCAGCTGCTCGAAGAAGGCATTACCGAAGCCGGTTCGATGAGTTCGTTCAATGCCGCAGGCACGTCTTATTCGTCTCACGGTGTGAACATGATTCCCATGTTCATCTACTACTCGATGTTCGGCTTCCAGCGCATCGGCGATCTCATTTGGGCGGCTGCCGACATGCGGGCCAAGGGCTTCCTGCTCGGCGGAACCGCGGGCCGCACCACACTCAATGGCGAGGGACTGCAGCATCAAGATGGTCACAGCCTGCTTAACGCGATCGCCTTCCCGACAGTCCGCGCCTACGATCCGGCGTACTCCTACGAGACGGCCGTCATCATTTTCGACGGTCTGAAGAAGCTCTACGTCGACGACGAAACGGCCATCTACTACATCACGCTGGAGAACGAAAACTACCTGATGCCTGAGATGCCTGAGGGCTGTGAGGAAGGCATTATTCGCGGGATGTACAAGGTCGCTTCCACCGACGCGAGCGGCCATCGCATACAGCTGTTCGGCAGTGGCCCGATCTTGCGTGAGGCATTGCGAGCCTCCGAGATCCTCGCTGAGAAGTACGACATCGCCGCTGACGTGTGGAGTGTGACCAGCTACAACCAGTTGCGTCGCGACGCCCAAGAATGCCAGCGCTGGAACATGCTCAACCCCGACAAACAGCCGCGACGGTGCTACGTCGAAGAGCAGCTCGACGGCATCGAGGGTCCTTTCATCGCGGCAAGCGATTACGTACGGGCGTTGCCAGAACAGATCGATCCTTGGGTTCCCGGCGGCCTGTTCGCGTTGGGCACCGATGGCATGGGTCGCAGCGAATCCCGCGAAGCGCTGCGACGCCACTTCGAGGTCGACGCCGAGTGCATCACGATCGCCACGCTCTACCAGCTGAGCAAATGTTGCAAGCTCAAAGCCAAGCAAGTCGCTGATGCCGTAAAAGACCTCGGCGTCGATCCAGAAAAAGCCTCGGCCTTGTACGCTTGATTGAAATCCCCCTCCCTTGCAGGGAGGGGCTAGGGGAGGGTTTGATCCGCCCATGACTATTCGCCCATCGAAACGACCTTCCGCACTTACCAAACGGCGAGCTAAGGAGCTACGCACCAATGCTACAGTTCCCGAAGCAAAGCTTTGGGAAGCACTACGCGGACGAAAACTCGGCGGCTTGAAGTTTCGACGACAACATCCGATCGAACCATACATTGTTGATTTCTACTGTGCTGAAGCCAGTCTGGTTATTGAACTCGATGGCCGCAGCCATGATGAACAGATACAATACGACGAACATCGCACCGAATCACTTCGCCATGCGGGGCTCACAATCATGCGAATTCCGAATGATGAAGTGATCGACAACTTCGCGGCTGTCTGCGAGGCCATACACAAAGCGGCATTCACAAAATTAGGCAAAGCGATATCACAAGGCTAAACCCTCCCCTAGCCCCTCCCTGAAAGGGAGGGGAACCAATGAGATCATGACAACACAAATCACTCTCCCCAACTTGGGTGAAAACATTGAATCTGGTGACGTCCTGTCCTTGCTTGTGAGCGAAGGCGATACGATCACCGTCGATCAGGATCTCGTCGAGATCGAAACCGACAAGGCCACGATGCCTGTCCCTAGCCCGACCGCGGGCACGGTCACCAAAATTCTGGTGAGCGAAGGCGATACCGTCGCGATCGGCGCTGCCATCCTTGAGGTCGAAGCCTCCGACGGTGCCGCTGCCGCCGCACCGGAAGCCGAATCGGCCCCACCCGCCCCGGCCCCGACTCCCGAACCTGTAGCGCAAGCAGAGCCGCCCGCTCCGAGCCCAACTCCTCCACCCGCACCGACACCAGCGCCGGTGGCGGTCGAGACCGCTCCCGAACCCACTCCGCCTGCCCCGGCGGTCGCTGTTGCCGAACCGCCCGTCGCCCCAGCGATCGATGTCCCCGGCGATGGCCAGTCGTCAGCAGCAGCCGGTCCCTCGGTACGTCGCCTGGCGCGCGAGTTGGGCGTCGACCTGCGGCGTGTTCG
>JANQQA010000334.1 GCA_028285205.1 Bythopirellula sp.
CCGAATTGCGTGTTCCACGTCACCGACGATGTCTTGAGCGTGGTGAAGGCCCTGGTGCAGCCCACGGCGAGAATGGAGCTGGAGCAACGGGCCGAAGGATGGATCGTACCCTCAGCCTGTCACTGGTACCAGTTGCGAATCGACAGATGGGATTTGTCCGCGGAGCGCAGCCAAGCGACGGCCACGGTCCAGGCAACGGGGACGCTGCGACGATTCTGGGGCTGGAACCGCGCCAAACACGCTTTGCTGGAGGCCGCGATCCTGGCGACCCGCGTCCATCTGCTGGCGACTTCCGACATCGAAAGTCAGTTGGCACAGTTGTCGACGATTGTTGATAAAACCGCGGGCCCGCGCGAATTCGAAGCATGGAAGTTGCTGAACGAACACTTGTCAAAGAGTCATTGATTATCGGCATCGTCAGTGGTTTGAGGAAGGCAACCCAAAAAAGGGAACCACTAAGTACGACGCAAAGGTGCCCTCACCACCAACGCGCCCTGACCAGTTGCCCAAACCAATTGTGAGTCGCCGTTTTGTTGGCAAAAAGAACTGACTCTTCATCATGCCTGCTGCAGGACCGATGTCCGCCCAACTTGCACTAGAACTTCGAACCGGCTGCCGCCTGCATTTTGGGTTGATCGAGCTAAGTCCGCGCCAACCTCGCTGCTACGGCGGGCTGGGAATGATGTTAGCCGAGCCCTCCTTTGAACTGCGCTTCAGCCAAAATCCGGGCGCGGCTGGTCTTTCAATCCGAGGACCGCGGAACCAGGCGGCAAGCAACCAGGCAGCGGATGAGCATGGCGAGGTCTCGCGTCGGTTGATGGACGTTGTCGCTCGCCGCAAACGTACACACCCTGGACATCCGCTTCCTGGGAAGATCGAAGTCTTGAGTACTTTGCCGTTGCATAGCGGGTTGGGTGCCGGTACCCAGCTTGCCTCAGCCGCCGCCATGGCCCTGGAAATCTTTGAGAAGCAAATCAAAGCTCCAGAGCAGGGCACCAACTGGCGACCAGTTAGCGACTGGTTGCCAGCGCTGGGAGATTCTCAAGATGCCGCCGCAAGCCGATTAGCGGACTGGTCAGGTCGAGGTCTGCGGTCTTCTGTTGGATTGAGTGGTTTTTTTGGAGGTGGACTCATTTTGGATGTAGGTCGCGGAGAGAGCATCCTCGCGGGCGAAGACGCTGCTGCAGCGCAGCCGTCGCGTCCCATTGCGACCCACCGCTGTGAATTGCCGCCCGAATGGCGAGTTGTCTTGGCCCTTCCGCAATCATCCAATCGCGTTTCAGGTCAGGAGGAGGCTCGGCGTCTGGCGACCATTGGGCGACAGCCGAATCCGAAACGCGAACCCATGTGGCAGCTAGCTCAGGAGTTGGTGCTGAACTCGGACGTGCACCGAGACTTTGAGCGCTTCGCCGACAGCCTAGAACAGTACATGGCTTGGGCGGGCGAAATGTTCGCTCAGGATCAAGGAGGATATTTCAACGGTACCTCCGTCGCCAGTACGGCTCGGCTGGCGCGTCAGCTGGGTTTGCGCGCCGTAGGGCAAAGCAGCTGGGGACCGACAGTGTTTGGCTTTTGCGACAACGCAACGTCCGCAAGACAACTCGCCAAACAACTCACCGAACGCAGCGATGTCCCGTTGCAATCGGTGACGATCACTCGCTCTGATCACGGCGGCGCACGCTTTCGCTGGCGGGAAGTCTCCTAGTGTCAGTCGCAGTGACATTTGACCAGCGTCGTCAACGCTGGTGCAAATTGCGGGCGCAACATGTCCAAATCAGCCGCTACACGATAGCGTGCGGTTCACAGCTCGTTTTGCGGCAACCGCTCTCTATTGCACTGCGGCTCATGCAATTCCCAACCTAAAGCAAGTCGCACATACACCTCAATCTTCATCGAGCGAAAGACGCTTGATTGGGTAGAACACTCCGTGCCATTTGAGCCAGAGTTTCCGACAGGCGTTCATCGACGCCCAATGTCCCAGTAATGCGCCACGTGCGGCTAGCGTCCTGAGCTTGTCGCCGAGCCACCTCGCCCCGCAACTCATCCACCAACTCACCCTCGAACAGCAGATGCGGCTGGACAACTAAGAGTGGACATTCACTCGCCTGCAACTGGTCCAGTACTTCTGGAACCGATGGCGACTGGGCGTGGATGAAGCCGACGCCGTTCCAGGCGACTGGCGTGAGTTTCATTCTGGAAGCCGCGAATTGCAACATGTCTTGCGTCGCTTGAGCACTGCGGCTGCCGCGGCCGATCATCGCCAAACCAACTTGAGGACAGAAGTCGCCGGTGCATTCTTGCGAGCAAACGACAACCTCATCTTTTCTGTCCGCACTCACCAGATCGCGCGTCCTGCGACAAATGGCTTGTCGAAAACGAGTCGCCGACAGCTGCAAGATCGCGGAACTGCTTTCCAATGCCGGCGTTTGCGGACCAACCGCCAGTCCAGTAGCCAGACAAGCATCTCGTACGGCTTCCGGGATGTCGCGCTGGGCGTGCCCGGCGGAAAAGAGCAACACAGGCACGGTAACGACTGTCCGCACGCCTCGGTCGGCCAGCTGACGGACGGCTGTGGCTATGTCGGGCTCCGCCAGTTCCAAGAAACCAAGGGCCGAAGGACACGGTTCAACCCGCTTGCCGAATTCCGCAAAGACCTGCCGCAGCTGCTGCTGGCCGGCCGTTCGGCGCGTGCCATGACCGACGAGTAGAACTCCATAATCTGCCATTGTGGAAGGGATCTCGGCAACTAATGGTTCAGAACAATCCACTAAGGTCGCTCCCAATTGACGATTTGCAAGTGCACCATTACACTCGCCCACTCATTCTAGTGCTCTATCCAGTCTGGATTTACGCCGTTCGCCGGCTTTGCGAGCTTTGGGCCAATCCCAGCAGCTGACCCCGATCGTGCGGAAACTCCAGGGAGCCCGAGCTCCTCGCAACCCCAGGGGACAGCCCGGCGCTACCGCAACCGGCGCCGATGGATAGGATACGGGAATGACCCGTCAAGCAATCCATGCAGATGACAGTTCTCAGACGCTTTCCAGCTCTACTGCAATTCCTCGGAGGTTCGTAAGACCCTATGTCCAGCAAGATGATTTATTACTTCGGCAAGACTCGCACCGATGGCACTGGAGTCAGCAAACAGATTCTCGGCGGCAAGGGAGCGAATCTGGCGGAGATGACGTCGATTGGGCTGCCCGTCCCTCCCGGATTTACTATTACGACCGAAGTCTGCGACGGCTACTACAAGTCGGGACAGCAGATGCCCGCGGGCCTGATGGATGAGGTGCAATCCAACGTGGCTACGCTCGAGTCGGAGCTAGGTAAGAAATTTGGTGACGACAAAAACCCGTTGCTGGTTTCGGTGCGCTCCGGTGCCGCCGTTTCCATGCCCGGCATGATGAACACCATCCTCAACTTGGGCCTCAACGACGTGTCCACCGCCGGTTTGGCGTCCGCGACTAGCAATGAACGCTTTGCCTACGATGCCTATCGGCGCCTCATCAACATGTTTGGCGACGTGGTGATGGGCGTCGAACACGAGCACTTTGAGGAAGCTTTCGACGAGGTCAAAAAGAAGTACAACACGACTGAAGACACTGAGGTACCCGCCGAGGGCCTCAAGGAACTGTGCGAGTCCTACAAAGCTGTCTATCAGAAACACACTGGGGAAGCCTTCCCACAAGACCCGCTGATTCAGTTAGAGAAGGCCATTGAAGCTGTCTTCCGCAGCTGGATGACCAACAAAGCGGTCAAATACCGTGAGATCGAAGGCATTCGTGGTCTGCTGGGTACAGCCGTCAATTGCCAATCTATGGTATACGGCAACATGGGAGACGACTCGGGCACGGGTGTCGCCTTTACGCGAAATCCCAACACGGGTGAGAACAAGTTCTTTGGCGAATTCCTGGTCAACGCTCAAGGTGAGGATGTCGTCGCCGGCATTCGCACACCTCAGCCGACCGAGGAAATGAGCGCCTGGAACGACACGGTCTACCAGCAGCTGATGGAGATCAAAGACACGCTGGAGCAACATTACAAAGAGATGCAGGACATCGAGTTCACGATTGAAAAGGGAACTCTGTTCATGCTGCAAACTCGCAACGGCAAGCGCACTGGCATGGCGGCCGTCAGGATCGCTTGCGAAATGGTCCGCGAGGATCTCATCGACGAGCGGGAAGCCGTGAAGCGCGTGCCCGCCGGTGACTTGACCCAGCTGTTGTTGCCTAGCTTTGACACAGCAGCTTGGGCGGCCACGGAGACGTTGGCCAAGGGCCTGCCAGCTTCACCCGGTGCGGCGGTCGGCAAACTGGCCTTTACCGCCGAAGACGCCAAGGCGCGAGCTGACGCCGGTGAAGCGGTCATTTTGGTCCGTAAAGAAACGAGCCCCGAAGACGTCGACGGCATGCACGCGGCCGCCGGGATTTTGACGAGCACAGGTGGCATGACAAGTCACGCGGCCGTCGTCGCACGAGGCTGGGGACGCTGCTGCGTCGCCGGAGCGGGCGACGTGGTCATCGACGCCGCCGGTAAGACTGCGGAAATCAAAGGCAAGAAGTTCGGCGAAGGTGACACGCTCAGTATCAATGGGACGACCGGTGAAGTTGCCGCGGGCTCTGTCAAGACGCAACCCGCCAGTCTGTCGGGCGATTTTGGCACTCTGATGGAATGGGCCGACAAGTACCGCACACTCGACGTGCGAACCAACGCGGATTCGCCCGAAGACAGCGCTCGGGCTCGCGAGTTCGGCGCCCAGGGAATCGGACTTTGCCGCACCGAACACATGTTCTTCGGTGGCGAACGTACGCTGGCAATTCGTGAAATGATCGTGGCTGAAGACGAAGCCGCCCGCAAAGCCGCCTTGGCAAAGTTGCTACCGTTCCAGCGCGATGACTTTGCTGGCATCTTCACGGCCATGGATGGACTTCCGGTCACCGTCCGCCTGCTGGATCCGCCCCTCCACGAATTTGTACCTCATGATGAGAAGGGACAGCAGGAGTTGGCTTCCGAGGTCGGCGTGAGTGCCGAGGACATCAAGGCGCGAGTCGACTCGCTGCATGAGTTCAATCCTATGCTGGGGCATCGCGGCTGCCGATTGAGTATTACCTACCCAGAAATCTTGCAGATGCAAGTTCGAGCAATCGTAGAGGCCGCCATCGAATGTCAGGGCAAAGGCATCAACCCTCGTCCTGAAATCATGATTCCATTGGTGGGCACCGAGGCCGAATTGGCGTTGCTAAGGACCAAGACCGAAGAGACGATCGAAGCCGTCAAGCAAGAAAAGGGCTTTAGCGGCACGCTAGATATCCTGATCGGTACCATGATCGAGGTCCCGCGAGCTGCCTTGACTGCCGACGAGGTAGCGCGGCAAGCTGACTTCTTCAGCTTTGGCACGAACGACCTGACACAAATGACGTTTGGCTTCAGCCGAGACGACATCAACTCGTTTCTGCCCGACTACTTGTCGCAGGACATTCTGTTGGTCGACCCGTTCCAGTCGCTGGATGCCAGCGGCGTTGGGCAACTAGTTGACTTAGCGGTGAAGAAGGGCCGAGACGTGAAGGGGCAATTGAAACTGGGCATCTGTGGCGAACACGGCGGCGATCCCGCTTCGGTCGAGTTCTGCCACAAAGTCGGTCTGGACTACGTCAGTTGCTCACCCTTCCGCGTCCCCATCGCCAGGCTAGCAGCCGCGCAAGCCGCGTTGAACAACGCCTAACTCCGTATTGTCGACGGTCACTCCGCGGACGATTTGCAGCCCAGGCTACGATCGCGGAGCGATCGGCGACCAACTCAAGTGAGACCTTAGTAAACCTCCGTTGGGGTGGCTGCGCGCCCAGACGAATTGCGGAGTCGTCGTGCAAGAGATTGATCAAAAAGCGGCGATCATGATCGTCATCGAGCATTTTGGAGACATCAAACCTGGCACGAAGTGCTCCGCCGTCTTTTTCGACGCCGAGAGAGTTCGGCGGGAGCAGGAATTTCACACCAAACTCTGTAGCGAAATGGGTGTGAACGATCCAGAGACCCGTCGTGCTATGGTAGCTGCGAACGTGCCCGATGAACCTTATTGGTTGGTTTCGCTCAAATCCGGCAGCAGTGCCACGGGCGAGACAACTCGCCTACACCGCGTCGATGCACGAACAGGTAAAGTGCTACCCGATCCGTCTTAGCTACCTGATTTGCCGAAGCGTTCGTCGACTTGCTCCCCGTACTGATGCACGGATTGACCGATGAGCGGGAACCGCGATACGATCGAATCCAATCTGCGTCTGCATGTCGATCGGCTTGCTGGATTGATTGGTCCGCGTACACTGAGCAAGCCCAAGACGATCCAAGCCTCCATCGGCTACATCGAGAACCAGTGGTCTGAGATGAGCTATGCGATCAGCCGAGAATGTTACGACGCGGACGGTGATGAAGCGACGAACCTGGTCGTCGAATCGCCAGGATCAAAACGATCCGATGAAATCGTCGTCCTCGGTGCCCACTACGACACCGTCTTTTGCACCCCAGGCGCAGACGACAATGCCTCTGCTGTAGCCGTGATGCTGGAAGTCAGTCGCTTGCTACGCGATCACGTGGGCAAACGAACCGCGCGCTACGTGGCATTCGCTTGCGAGGAACCACCGTACTTCCACACCGGCTCGATGGGCAGCCAGCATCATGCTCGCCAGTCTCGTAGTCGTGGTGACAAGATTGTCGGGATGTTGTGTTTGGAAATGGTCGGTTACTACAGTCTTGCCAAAGGCTCTCAGGCTGTTCCGCCGGGTATCCCAAAGTGGATGCAGCGCTTCTTTCCGCAGCGAGGCAATTTCCTGGCCGCCGTCGGAAACATGCCATCATGGAAACTGTGCCTGCAATTCCGTCGTGGCTTCAAACGCGGCACCCGACGAATGCCGTTGTTCTCGATCTGTTTACCTGAAAAGATTCACGAGATTCGGCTAAGCGATAACAGTTCCTTCTGGGATCAAGGTTATCCGGCGTTGATGCTCACCGACACCAGTTTCCTGCGCAATCCCAACTACCACCAAGCCAGCGATACTCCCGAAACACTTGACTATCCAAGAATGACCGAGGTCACGCTCGGTGTCGCAGCGGCCCTGCGAAAGCTGCTTGGATAGACCTACTCGTGAGCTGAGAAGTATCGCTCAGGGCGGTCGATCAAGACACGCGACGCATTCTCGCTGAGTCAAGCTTCGTGCCTTCCGCGTGTTGGAGTCCAGGCTTTAGCCTTTCTTTGTCGCAAGAAGAAGACGCCTAGAGGCCCCACTCCAACAAATAACGTGAGCGGGCGTCAAAACTCCCTTCGCGTATCCGCTCAACGATCCACGAGGTGTTCTTTGAGTTCACTGACAAACATGTCTCTGGCACGAATCTGAGCGTGCCCCTTGCATTGGAGAATACATAGAGTGCGAGATGGCGTCGGTTTCTGTAATTCAACACACTTCAATATCGGTGAGCTTACTACCCCCAAATGAGGAAGAATGGTCGGTGGTCCTCCGGCTTCCACCGTCGCCTTAATGCCCGCTACCGAGTTCATTTCGACGGCGATACTCAATCGAGCTTGACCATCTCGAAAGCACTCCTCGATGAGTCGCCGAGTACAGAAGGATCGATCAAGAAGGCAGAAACTCTCCGTACTCAGATTGGAAACTCGAATCCTTTTTCGACTCGATAACGGGTGGTCGGGATGCAAAGCCAATACCAGTTGTTCTTCGAAGAGCTTCTCGACATCGAATTCTCGATGGGTCGTAGGAGCAAAAGAGATTCCCACATCAAGCGAACCCGTAAGAACTCCATTCTCAACTTCAGTGGCCGATAGTTCCTCGACCTTCAAATTGATCTGCGGATGCGCCGAAGCGAATCGTGCCACGACTTTGGGGATCAGGTAGGTACTCACCGTCTGGACAACGCCCACTGTCAGGCATCCGCGCAGGAGATCGTCAAATTCATTGAGCACGGCCTGACCTTCTTCGAGTACGGCCAAGGCACGTCGGGCATAGTCTCGAAATGCTTCACCTGCTTGTGTCAGGCGAACACCTCGACCAACTCGCTCAAACAGTGCGGCGCCAAGTTCACGTTCCAAGTCTTTGATTTGCTGCGAGAGTGTTGGCTGCGAGACGAGAAGCTCATCAGCGGCATTGCGAAAATGGCAATGCGCGGCCACAGCCAGAAAGTAACGAAGGTGGCGGAGTTCCATTGATAGCTCTTGACGATCAATACGATCAGAAGTTTGTATTGGACGTATCATTCTATCCCTCCTAACATGTTCTTGTCCAACAGCTCGCTAGACCGAGCCACACCGAGCCCTACCGAGACGGAAGCACAAACTCGACGATGGCTCACCCGAACGCACAAGTTGTTACCCCCAATTTCCGATCGCAGGAGAAGATGATGTCACGAGCCGTTTTCTATCACGCTGGATGCCCTGTATGCGTCAGCGCCGAACAGACCATTGCCGACCACCTCAATGAAGAGGTTGAGAAAGTCCATCTTGGTGAGCAAAGCAAACGCATTGAAGAAGCGGAGCAGTCGGGAGTGAAGTCGGTTCCGGCACTTGTCATTGACGGCCAGGTGTTCCACATCAATCATGGCGCCGCCCTGTCAGCCTTGAAGTAACACTATGATTCTCGGACGGATCGAATCGATTCAGGTCGGTCGCCCCCGTCACTTTGATGGCGATGGCGATCCGGCTAAATCGTGGACATCAGCGATTTACAAGCAGACTGTGCTGGGCAAAGTCAACGTTGGCATGACCAACCTTGACGGCGACCAGCAAGCTGATCTTGCGCATCACGGTGGCCCCGATAAGGCCGTGCTCGCATATTCGGCCACTCACTATGACGACTGGACACGGGAGTTTCCCGATATCCCGTTTCGAGCGGGTGGTTTTGGAGAGAACCTGACAATTTCTGATTGCACGGAGGTCGATTGCTGCATCGGAGACGTTATGCAGATCGGCAGTTGTTTAGTGCAGGTGTCACAGCCTCGCCAACCGTGCTGGAAACTCTCACGGCGGTGGAGGCTGCCGAAGCTGGCCGTGCTCGTTCAGCAAACCGGGCGAACCGGATGGTACTACCGCGTTCTTCGAGAAGGCTCGGTCGAATCCGGGCTGGCCGTCGAACTCATCGAACGTCCGTTTCCCGAGTTAAATATCGCATGGGCAAGTGCAGTTATGTATGCGAAGCCGAGATCAAGACAGGATGATCTTCATCTTGCGAGCTGTGAAGCTCTGTCCGATTCGTGGAAGAAAACCCTCACACGACGAGCCATCGACAGTGCTCAGCATTCTGACAGCAAACGGTTGTACGGACAGAAAAGCGACGAAGAGGCCTAGCACAATAAGTGGCACGGAGACGCAAGTTTGCAGAGCCGGAGAAAACCTCTGCGTGCTCTGCATTTCAAGCTTCTGCTCTGTCGGCCGCGACTAGGTAACGTCGCCGCGCCGCTTCGGCATTATAAAACACCCGAACAAACACAACGATGCACCGACAAGCTCCAAAGTTGCGAGCCCAAGATGCAATTGCGAATAGCCATCCAGGGCCAAGCCGCACAGCCGACCGCACGCAGAACCGAACAAGGGCAGACCTCCGATCAACAGCGAAGCAAACAGCTCGCCACGCCACCAAAGCGCGATCATCGCCGCTGCAATCGCCAACTCCACGCCTCCGTAAAAGGCGCGTACTTCTGTCAACATCGTTGGCGATGATGCCTCGACACCGAATGTCGTCAGCAACGCTGCTGGACTGGTCCCCAACCAGACTGCGAATGCCGCCCAGGTAATGGCGGTCACGAAGATGACGGCCGTTCGAAATCTCGATAGTTTGGCCCGTTGGTTCATCATCAAGCACACCTAGATATCAGCCAAGCTTGCACGTCTATCGGTTCGGCCATCAACAAATGCGGCCGGCCTTCCAAGCGAAATCCGAAACCGGCACCCATGGTATTCAATCGCTCGTCGTAAGTCGCCGGCGCGAGCTTCCAAGGTGCATGATCAATCTCACCGCGATAGACTTGGTCGCGGCGATTGGCACTATAGAGGCAATACCTGGAGGTTAGCCAGTGCTCCAACGAACCAGGGTCGGCTTCTCGGAAGTCGCCGGTTGAGGAGTAGCTCGCGTCATACTCTGCCGCAGCTTCACCCTGATGAGTGCGGACGCTTTTGTAATCGATCGTGCCGTCATCTCGTTTTCCCAATGACATCTTCGCGTCCATGTACGGCAAGTTGAACATAGTTCTTGCCGCCCGCACTGCCACGCGACTTTCCGCATCCAGAGAGAAGAACCACACGCCCGGCTTGCCATCGACGATAACGTAGGTTCGCACATTTAGTTCAAGAAATCGACTCAAACCGGGGATCGGTGGGCAAAGACGCGGTGCCACAGCGGACATTAGGAATGGAACCACCCCGACCCAAGCTTGACCATCCCGCGTATCCAATGTCACGCCAGCAGGAAGCAACTTCGCTACCACTTCTGGCTCCATCGCCCAATGAGCGAACAGCAACTCGGACCACTTCATCCGCATCACCCAAGGTCGCCGGGGCAACGGCCAAGTTCGATCTGTTCTTCTTTCCATTACCGTTCCTCAATGTCGTCTCCAGTCAACCGAACCGGATTTCTACACCTATGGTTAACTGAACAACGCCACCGGAGCTCCGGCATCAGCTAGAAAAGAAGCGAGCGCGCAAATGACGCCGAAAAAAACTCGGCGACTATCATTGGAAACGCGTTTCAATCGTCTGTTCGACGGACGTCGATTTTGAAGTGTGATATCATCTTTGCCAATAAGAATCCAACTGGGCACAGTCTCGTAAATGGTTAGCGGCAAGCCGCCGGTGCTCCGACGATACCCGCGGCTGCGGCTCACAAGTATGTAGGCCTTGCTGACGGGCGATTCCTTTACGGTTGTTGAGGTTACGACACGGAATGCCTGTAGGTCACCGGCGATTTGCCGACCAACGATCCAACGCCCACTATCGACCCGACATCGATGGCTTGCGGGCACTCGCCGTGTTGGGTGTGATGACCTATCACGCCGGATTCGGTTTGTCTGGTGGTTTCGTCGGCGTCGACGTATTCTTCGTGATTTCGGGCTACCTGATCACTCGCGGCATTCTGCAAGAGTTGCAATCTGGCAAGTTCCGTATGCAACGGTTTTGGGAGCGCCGAGTCCGCCGGATCCTCCCGGCGTCACTCGTGTCGATGGTGGTCGTCCTAGCTGCAGGATTTTTCCTGCTCTCCCCCTACGACTACGAACAGCTGGCTCAGGCTGCGATTTGCCAGGTGTTCTTTCTGGGCAACATTTTTCATTGGATGGACACCAACTACTTCGCGGGCCAAGCCGAACTAAAACCTCTGCTGCACACTTGGTCGCTGGCTATTGAAGAGCAGTTCTATCTGGGCTTGCCGATTCTGCTTTGGCTCGTATTTCAGCGAAGTCGAAAAGCCGCGCTGCGCTGTCTGATGCTGTTGGCGCTTGCGTCTCTGGCGGCGTCAATTGTGCTGACACCGCAAGCCCCCAGCGCCGCATTCTATTTGCTTCCGACACGCGCTTGGGAACTGTTGGCCGGAAGCTTAATCGCCTTTCGGCGATCAGAGACCACCGTGGCGAACCCAGCGTTCGCGATCCGCAGTTGGATCGCGTCGAGTGCTTTCGTGGGTCTTGTCGTCGCCATGTTGTTGATGCAAGCAGACCAACGTTTTCCCGGTTATCTAGCGTGCATTCCGGTCGGGTGCACGGTAGTGCTTATTGATGTGCATCGTCACGGTCAGACTTGGGTGAGCCACGTGTTGGGTAGCAAGTGGCTGGTCGCAATTGGGTTGATTTCTTACTCGCTCTACCTGTGGCATTGGCCCCTGATGGCCTTTACACGTTATGTACTGCCACTTGCACCACCCGAGCTTATGTTGCTCCCATTTCTAGCCAGCTTTCCCTTTGGACTGTTCTCTTGGAAATGGATCGAATGTCCCTTCCGAGAATGGCAGTGGCGAGGAACTCGGCTGATGACCTACGCCGGTTGTGCATTACTGGTACCCATCGTTGCTTCGATCGTAATCTGGCAGCAGGATGGCTTTCCACAGCGTATTGCATCGAGAGAGAAGTTACCCCCACCGCCAGCCGAACTGCTCTCCGGTCGTTATCGGACTAGTCCAGTGGATTTCACCCTGGACGAGCTCCCATTGCTAGGAGCCCGCGATGTAGAGCCCCGATTCATCGTCTGGGGAGACAGCCATGCCATGGCTCTGGCCCCACTTATTGACGAGATCGCGAGCGAGCATGGACAGTCCTTTTACCTGGTGGCACGAGGAGGTACTCCGCCTTTGGCGGACTGCTGGCGAGCGGATGCAAGTCAAGGCGACAAGGAGCAGTGTGTGCGTTGGAACGCAAATGTGCTGCAAGCGATGCAGGCAACCGACTGCGAAGTGATCCTCGTCATTGCTGGCTGGCAGATATATGTGCACGAAACTGGTTTACAGGACACACAGAGTACGTCCATTTCCGCGGAGTCGACCATGGACGTACTTCGCCGTCAAGTTCCACGGACCGCCGATTTGATGCCCGACGGCGCAAGCATCTTCTGGCTTTCACCCGCACCTCGCCAATCCGCCGATCTTGCACGAGTCGTCAAGAATCAAGCACTCTATTCTTGGTCGTCCGAACTCCCCGCAGGGCTGACGCGCGCTGAGCACGATCTTCAAATCGCTGAGATCGCAGCAGTGTTTCAGGGCCTCGAAGCTGCGCAGCACATTTGGCTAGACGCCAGTGCAGCCTACTTTGACATTCATGGGCAAGCCATCTTGTTCTCTAACAACGCATTCTGCTACGTCGATGACAATCATGTTTCTATGGCAGGGGCACGACTTTATTTCGCGGATGCGATTCGCCAAATCATGGACCAGTTTGGCAAGGCAAATAAAAACTCGGAAGTCACCAATAGCCGCCAGCAACGTAGCGCATTGCCCGATCGCTGATTGGTTTACCTGGCGAATCAGTGCGTATCGGATGTCCTGACTTTTGCGCCATGCAGTCTGTGCCAGCAACCGATGATGTCTTTGCTGCTCCGGCTTTGCTTACTGCAAAGCTCCTCGCAATCTCATTGAGAAACGGCGAAAGGCAACAACCCAACAAACAGCTTAGGGAATTGGCGCGAACAAACGCTGGCAGGCGCGTCAGAGGATGGTACTCGGCCGAACTCAAAGATCGTCTATACTGAGAGCGTTCACCTCCTACAGGAAAAATACCGCATGCCCGCGACCGAAGTTGAACTGGAATACAAAAGGCGCATGAAAGCGATGTCGCCTGCGGAGAAGATCTCTCGCAGCGCAGCGATGCTCGCATGGACGCGCGAGCAGATGGCCAGAAGGATTCGCGAGGCAGAACCCGGCCTTTCGGATGAACAGGTCAAGTGGAAGGTGGCACTCCGGCTTTACGAACGCGAACCGGAAGTGGTCAAACTGATCGAGGAGCACTTGGCTAGGCACTGTGTCGTAAATGATTAGCGGCAAGACGCTAGCCGCCGGTGGTCCGACGATACCCGCGGCTTGAGGCTCACAAGTACGGAGGCCCGATCGTCGAAGTCACCATTCACGGGACAGTGCCTAGTGTTTCCAGTTGAAGCGTTCTCAAAAACCATCGGAAAGTTCGTAGCAATTTCGGACTCGCTAGAGCTTCCATTTCACCTGACTGGGGGATCAATCAGCTCAGCCTATGGCGAACCGCGACTGACCCAAGACATTGATATCGTCATCTCACCTGACGTTGCCAAGCGACGGGTCAATGACTTGGTGACTGAGCTTGCGTCATCGGATTTTCTTTTCACTGAAACGGCCGTACGCCCGGCCGTAGAGTCCGGCGGCCTATTTCAGCTTCTCGATAAAACAGAAAGTTTGAAGCTCGACATCTATCCAAGAGAGTTGATCCCTGGCGAGCTCCATCGATCAACGCACATTGAGTTGTTCGAAGGAGTCGTGCTACCTGTTGTCTCTCGAGTGGACGCGGCCCTATCCAAGCTCATTTGGATCGACAAAGGCAGCCAGCGCAGCAGGCGTGATTTTCGCGGCATTTTTCAAAATTGCGATCCACCGCAGCAAGCCAACATCCGTGAGCAGGCAACGGGGATGAAACTGGTCGCCTTACTCGACGAAGTGCTGTCCGAACCTGACGAGATTCGTTAGCTGCGCGCTTGGGCACGTCACTTCCGTCATTGAATCTGCTTGGGCGATCCGTTGAATGTCTCCGAACGGGTCACCTGATACAAATGTCGCGACAACGCTCTTACCCCGTCCTGACTCACTCGCGCAACAGCGGACGAACCACGCTATTCCGAAACCCTGCACGACATCGTCCACGCTATCGGACGGTGGACCACGGCGAAATCCCGATTCGAAGTAGCGTTGCATTTGACCGATCGTTCGGTACAATAGCATAATGCCACCCGAGAAAATATCCGAACGTGAACTGATGCTCGCACTGACGATCCTGTTCCGAGAACAGGGATTTGAAGGTGCAACCTTGTCGATGATTTCGAAGGCAACCGGACTGAAACGGGCGAGTCTGTACCATCGATTCCCCGGAGGGAAGCAAGACATTGCTTTAGCGGTGACTGACTTCACTGAGTCGGAATTCAAGAAGGTTCTTGCTCCTCTTCACGAAGCGGGAAACGTCAAAACTCGCATTCGCAAGGTCGCTCGCAATCTAGGTGAGTACTACGACGACGGAAGGCGTTCCTGCCTTGTCGATGCGCTTTCTGTTGGCAAGGAGGCGGATGGGCGTAACATCATTGCTGAGCGAATCGCCGAGATAATGGAAGCTTTCATTTCTAGCTTTGAACAGATCGCTCGCGCGGCTGGAGCATCCGCAAAGGATGCTCGTATACGCGCCGAGGACGCGGTAGTTCGGTTCGAGGGAAGCTTGGTCGTCGCTCGTAGCACGGGTGACACTGGCTCATTTAAGAGGTGGCAAAAAGATCTGGCTCGGATGCTCACCGGCACGTGACGACGCCAAGGCAGAATCTGGATTCAATTCGGACCCAATGAACAGAACGAGCAAATGGCAATGAATGAGATCAGTGCAAAACAATCGACAGCTGTTGAGGAATTGATGGACCTTGAGAAGCAACTTTGTGACATGTTTCAGAACGGTCACGTTGACGAAGCCCTGGATTACTTGATGGTCGATGCACTTGTCTGTCCACCAGAGATGGAAGCAATTCGTGGACGAGACAACCAAAAAGCGATGTTTAAGCAATTTCTTGAGATGCCTGGGGTCGAGCTGTCTTGGGAGCCGACCGAAGCACGCGTGAGCAGTTCCTGCGATATGGGATACGTCTACGGAACCGTCGATTGGAAGTTGCCTAGCTCCGAGAAGGTGAACGGCAAGTACATCTCCATCTGGGTCAAAGAAGATGGAGAATGGCGGAATGCTGTCGAGATTCGCAACTCGAATGGCTGAGAATCTCGACCACGAATGTGCTTCACTGGCTGGTGAGCACAAACCGAGTACACCATGGACATGGCATGAAACGGCTCACCACCGTGGTGGAGAGCCGGCGAGTTAGTCGATGAATGCGACGTGTCGCATTGCAGACGATTCGTTTTCTGTGTTCATCATGACTTGATGCCATCCGTCCAAGATGATCGTCTTGTGATCCGGATGACGCACTCGCCCTCGGACGAACACACTCGGGTTTCGTCGCTGTGCCACCCAGTGCAGATGACGAAGTGCCGGCTGACGGCTAATCAATCGCCGACGCTGAAACTCTGTCAAGCCGCTGGGGTGCTGGTTGCTGACGTAAATCAGTTGTCCTCCCTGGCGAACGACCTCTTCGCACATATGAGGTTTTCCAACGCCACGCGCGATCGGCTCGTTATGCAAAACCGTTCGATCGTCGACTAGCCATTGGTTCTCGACAGGAACGAAGAACCATTCACCTTGACGAATGAACGCTTCGTTGCGTCGACGGTTTCGCTTACGCGGCTTCACACCGAGACGGTTTTCGAGGGCTCGTATCGCAGTCGGCTTGAGCGCGTCGAACGCTGTCTTTACCGATGAAACCGAAGCTCGCTCCGGAACGGCTGCAACGAACCAATGACGCTCGTCGTGTCCGCACAGGAACTTGTGCTTTCCGTCGTCTTGTCGCGACATCAATAGCAAGTGGCGAAGCGAAGGCTGAATATCGATCACCTCGGTATCAGCCATTTGGGCTGGCTGCACTGCGATGTCGAAAAACTCACCTTCGGCATCATTGCCGATGTCGATCGAAACCTCGGCAGTCGCTCCACTTCGTCGAGCGACGGGAGGGTGGACTTTCGCTCGAGCACCAATCCGCGTGAATTGACGCTCAATCTGTTGCACGCTCATGACAATGCCTTTCAAAAGTGTCAAACAAACAGAAATGGTGCCGGCAGCCCACGTGACCGCCTAATTCGGCAGTAGCCCGACCAGGATTCGAACCTGGACCCCCTCGTTCGAAGCGAGACATGATGTCCGTTTCACCATCGAGCCACTTTGGACAAGCGTAAGGCACTGAAACAGCGTCCTCACCCGTCTTTGTTGGCAAGAATTGGCCGTGCGACCCGGTCAATGGTCGACGTTCACTCCGTGAACAGTGCGTAGCCGGCGCTACGATCGCGGAGCGATCGGCGACGATGAGTGACGCGGGCGGGAATCCACAGCTTCACACCGATGCTGCAAAGACCTATGGAGTTTTGAAGTAGGAGAGGTGAAGAGTGAAAAGGGTTCGCGCTCTTGATTTCAAACTTCTAACTTCATTCTGCAAACTTCCCCCACTTCTCGTGCGTGCCGCTTTGCCAGTTTGCTTGCCGCGCCAATCGCTGCCTTTCACTCAGCGAAAGACGACCTCCATTGGTTGGAGTCCAGGCTTTAGAGATCGTCCAGCTTAGGCGTTTGCAATGCTTGCAAAAAAATGGCCTCGCAGGACTGGGAGATTCGCACTACGAGTGCGAG
>JANQQA010000342.1 GCA_028285205.1 Bythopirellula sp.
CGACCAATTGTGTTCCACCGTCAGCATCGATCGAGACCGCGACAAAGTCGGCAATTGCAGCCTCAGAGACGACGAAAGTAGCTGCGCAGATGGCAATGATTGCCGCAGGCATGGTGTGCTTGGAATTCATGGTTATCGAGCCCCACTGGGTTCACTAGTCCACTTATTGCTTTTCTAGAAACAAAAAAACGCGCCGCGCGTCAGCACGGTGCGTCATCGGACCTGACTATACTGCTCGTTCCGGGTTACTGCAATTCCAACGGTCATTGCCAAGTATCCAACGGTAACTGCCGGCGTATGCCCTTAGCGAAGCCTAAATCCGGCTCTGTTGGGGTACGAAAGTCTGCATCTGGATGATAAAGAACCTACAGGGCGGCTGGTTGGCCCAAAATCACACGCCAAGGCGATTCATGAACCTGTTGGCTGCCCGCAGTCGGCCAAAAGCTGTCGGCTATTTTTCGGGATTAACTGCGAATCGCATGACTCCACCTGACACTGTGACGTCGCCGAAGTCGCCAACAACACGATAGCCATCTTCCTGCACTTCGAGCACGTCGATGTTTCCAAAGTCACGTGAGCCGTTTAGATCGATGCTGTACTTAACGTCTTCCATGTTTTTGAGGCCGTCTATCGAATCAAACCCGTGGAAGACAAGCGTGGCGTGCTTATAGCAGGTGAACTTGTCAGGCAAAGGAGGCTCATAGTGAGGCGAGTCGGGCCAGATACTTGCTTCGACCTCAAATGTCAGACGGTCGTTTTCAACTGACCAAGAAAGTACGAAAGAATCTTGGAGGTTTATTCCCAGCAGCTCGATTGCCTGTGTCAAGTTCAACCTTTGGGCATGATTCTTGGCGAGATTACGAAAGACCGGGAGGTGTCAGAACCAGACTATCAGACGCTCTATGACGCCCTGAATCATCCGTCTCGGTGACCTCCATGCCCCCTGTATGGCTCCTCTCGGCCAGAAGCGGACGTATCAAAAAACATATTCAAGGGGCACGCATCCCCCGGGGCGATTTCGGCCGGGTCCAGTTTGGTGGAAGCCAATCGCCTTGTAGAACCCTACCGCGTTCGCCGACGAGTTAACCTGAATTCTTCCGCGGGGTGACTGCTCGCGGCAAAGGGGCTCCACAGCAAAGAATAGGTTTCTGCCGATCCCCTGGCGGTGCATCGCCGGCGACACAAACAGATTGACCAGGTTCCAATAGTCCTTGACTAAGATAACGCCTACGACTTCACCGTCGTCAACACACTTCAGATGAAGACACTTTCCGGGGTTCTCCTGCCACCAGTCGATGCTTACCTGAATGTCGTCGATGAGATAGACGGCATCTTCATCTGAATCAGCTACGGACTCTCGGATTGCTGACTCGATCAAGCGTTGGATTTCGGGTATGTCTGGGGCTTCTACGGGTTCTATCATCTTCTTTTTGCGCGACATCTCAGTGCCCGGCTTCGGCCACGAGGAGTCGTCGCGAATTCCGCAGGGCGTCGGGGCGATCGCGATACTGCGCATACATCGGTTGTCATAGACTCATCAGAGAATAGATGGCGGCTGGAGCTGCCTCACCTTGATGAAATAACCTCTTTTCAGCAATACACTCGAATTTCGCGCCGACCTTCTCTGCGACGCGGCGACTTGCGAGGTTGTCGCGATGCACGACTATCTCAAGTCTCACTAGGCCAAGTTCCTCAAAACCGAATCTCTTGATTCGTTCGACCGCTGTCGAACATAAACCCCTGTTCTGCTCGGACTCGCGTATCCAGTACCCAATGTTGCCTATCCTGTTGTCTCGATCGATTCGGTTGATAGCAACACCTCCGACGAGCCGGCCCTCGCCCGCGAGGAAGATGCCAACGTCGTACCCCGACCCCCTTTCGACAGCCTCTCGGCATGCTTCGAACCATCGAAGCGCCTCCTCCGCCGAGTAGTCCGCTCTCCACCAGGGCATCCAGACACCAACGGTATTTCCGCTTTCTCGCGCAGCGTCAGCGAACGAACTAGCATCCCCGTCCTCGAACGACCTTAAGACAATACCCTCGGCAAGAAGCGGCTCCACTGGCTGACCTGCTCTCGTCTGAAAAACTGGTTGGAAACAGGCTAGTTTGCGTCTATTCCTGCCTCGAGTGCCAACTCGGTAGACAGGAAATCGAGCAGCCCTGGTAACGGTCTAGCACAATCATTGTGCCCACAATCGGCATCCGAGAAAGTCGCTCGCGGTGCGATCGACGCCAGTCGCTGGCTGTGGCTAAACGGGATAACCCTGTCTCGCCTTCCGTGGAAAAGAAATAGAGGAATCTCAAGGCGCTCTATGACTGCCCCGTTGTTGAAGTCATCACGAAGCAGAAACGACGGGTATCCCATCTCGGCAACCAAACTCTCTAGCGAAAAGAAAGTTGATTCCAATACTATTGCGCTAACGGGCCTCTTAGCGGCAAGCCCAGTCGCAGGGCCACCTCCGATCGAGCGCCCGTAGGCAACTATCGCAGACTGGTCGATGTCAGGTCTCGCGGCCATCTTGTCGTAGGCCGAGAGCGCCGCGATCTCGATCGATTCCTGGCTTGGGCTTCCAGATGCGCCACCGTATCCAGGATACTCTAGTAGCAACACGGCAACGTTCAAATCGAGAAAACTTCGGAAGCTCTCGATGGACCAATACGCCACCTCACCATTTCCATGAAAGTAGATGACCAATGGAGATGGAGCGCCGCTCCCTTTTGGGAGCAATAGCAACCCATATCCCGCATCGAGTTCTATCATCTCAACTCCCGCTGGCAAAGAGGCAGGGAGTTCGAAGCTTGGCGCAGGAAAGATCAGCGCCCGCTGGCTGACGTAGATGGCACCAAGAAGCGTAAGGGGAAACAGAAGGAGGACAAGGAGAACGTTACGCATCAATCGAATCGTATGTGGTATCGGGCCGACGGTGATGTGATCGAATGCTCAACCGCTCCCGGGCAGAATCGGAAGTCGGCAATCCTCTTACGGTGGGAGATGGCGCTCTAGCTCGATGTTCCGGTATCTTATTGGTTGAGATCGAAAATCCAAGGGTTGCCGTCCGATAGGAAGAAGAGCCCTGGGCGATACTCGCCAAGTGCGCGGTACTGATCGAGATACAAGTACCCGTTTTCGACGTGAAGTTCGACCGTCTGCACGATTTTTCCCCACTGCCGAATGTCGTACTTTCCCAAGATCGACTTCCAGCTCTCGCGATTCGGTCCCTTTGAATCGCTCGGATTTCCGTTGTACGCCAGCGACTCGCTGAAGCTCATCGTCTGACCAACGCGGGTTTCGCAATCGGCCCAGGACGGATCACGTTGGCCGTCCGACCGAAAGATACAATCCAGCCTGATACCAGGCGTTTCGACACGGATCCGCCGCTCGCTCAAGAAATACGCTGGGTAGAAATTCCCTCGAAGTACCCAGCCGAATTGCCCGTTCCTCAGCGCAAACTCGACGTCACGGGTACCCACATACTCGCCGGCCAGTTGCCTCAGCCACTGTGAGTCAGGTCTTACCGTTAGATCGTCCCGAGCGGCTCCGTCGGCCGCCGATCGCGACTCACCCAGCATGGCTTCAAGCACAGCTTCCTGGAGGGGCCTGAAAAATCGACCATCCAGGCGAGAATCCATGCTGTTCGCCAACATGATGAGGCCAAATCCAACCTCTGGCACCCAGTACACACTCGCCGTAAAGCCGAAGCCACGGCCGCTATGCCCCAGCACCGTCAACTGCCGGTCTCCGAACCGAACCTGCTCGACCTCGATGCCCAAGCCGTACGAGACCCACTCACCGCAGCAGGGTACGTACATCTGCCGCAGCGCAGCCGGATCGACAACGGTCGCTCCGTCGACCCGACCGGAACTGAGATGGAGCTGAACGAAACGCGCGACGTCGACCACACTGGCATACACGCCACCGGACGGAACCATGGGGACGCGGACGGGAACCTTGTCGTGACCCTTGGCATGGCCGATTGCCCGATCGTCAATGCGCTCGATCTGCGCGGGATCGGCGGTAGTCTGGTTTAGTCCGGCCGGCCCGAGCAATTGCGTTGCCAGTACTTCCTGAAAGGGCGCCTGATAGACCTCGGCCAGGACTTGGCCTGCGAGGTCCACACCGAGGTTGGAGTATATGTGTCGCTCCCCAACCGGCGCCTTCAACCACGTGTCAGTAATGCTGGCAAAGTGCGCGGGCAATGACTGTGCGTTACCGTCAAAATTGTTGCCAATAGGTGCCTCGTGGGTTAGTCCACCGCGGTGGCTCAAAAGGAGTCGAAGCGTCATCTGTGTCTCTGGGCGTTCCTCGTAGCGACTGTTTACCGTGAACTCGGGGAGATAGGTCGTGATCGGCTCGTCCAGATCCAGCAGCCCTCTCGCTTTAGCGTTGACGACAGCAACTGCAGTGTAAATCTTGGACACTGACTGAAGGCTGAAAGGGGTGCTCGCAGTGACTGGTCGCCGTGACACGCCATCGATTGTTCCGAATCCTTCTGCCCAAACGAGATCGCCGCTGACAATCGCCGCGACAGCGAGCCCCGCGAGACCCTCTTTGCGCATGAGATCGGGAGCTGCAGTGCGCCGTCCTTGTATGATCAGCGCGATTTCTGGATCGATCGAATCCAGCTTGAGCACTGGTTCCGAAGCGACTGCGACGGTACCCTTGGTTGAAGCTAGAAGGAATGCGATAGCCACCAACGACGGCAATCGGCTGACGACTTCTTCGCTTGGTGACGTTGCGATCCCTGAGATTCGCCTTCTCCGGTTAGTTGAACCAACCCGAAATCAATTCCGATCGCAACGACCGCATGGCAATCGTCGCTCAATACGACGTCTTCCTGTACCACACACGGCCGCCTGAGGTCGGGCGATCCGATCGTACGTCATCCTACTCGGTCTATTGACGCTGCCGATTCAGCGGCCTCCGCCGGCAAGCGGCCAATAACCAACATCGCATATTCATCCAGTTGACGCGGCTTGAATCGCTCTGCCGCAGTCCTCAGCATTCATTACGGAGACGCCGATCCCTTCGAGTTCACGACTTCCTTTCTCATCAAACCTCGATATTCCGTCAGCTATCGCTATCAGCCTGAAGTCTCGCTCGCTTGCTTGGTACAACGTAGTTCGGGGGCAGTTCGGGTAGTTACAACCCCCGAGGGCGATAGTGGAAACTCCAAGGCTCCTCAAATGCTCCTCGAGCACAGTTCGGTAAAATGCCCCCCATCGGGGTTTATACAGAAGCCACTCGTGCGGACCGATTTCCTGAAGCGCACCAGAGAGTAGCTGTTCATCGTCGATTTCAATATCTGCCCTGGGAAGTATCTCAGGAGCTGGCAACCGCCCATCGGAGCCGACCAGAACGAGTTCCGCACCATTCTCTAGCATCTCTCGCCGGCACAAGTCGGCGTTTGACCCATCGGGCTTGTAGAGGCGCACCACGTGAACAATCGGTCTCGCCACGGACCTGAACACGCCCGCGAGGTTGGCGATATAAGGAAGTACATCGGTGGTACCCGGTATCTCGAAGGATTGCCCGTCCAGCGTACATTTCTGCACGTCAATCGTTAGCAGACCAGCACGATCGAATTCAGGAGCTGTGAACCTATCCATAGTTGACGACACTGATTGGCACTAGGCGTCGCTTCGAGCCTCTTCCGTAACAATCGGGTTAGTGCCCGCTTGCTGTTGCGGAGAGACTACCAGAGGGCCTGAGACTGCTGAAAACACCCAATTGGGCTGTCCAGGGATCGCGCAGCCGACCGGACTCGGCCAGGAAATGGCGCCCAATTACGAGGACGCAGCAGCAAATGAATCCCGTGAACCAAAATTTAGTGAACCACTGGAAATCTTCTAGCAAGATCCACCACTTCTTGACTTACAGCCTGAGGCGCTTGGTTGTCTAATACTCGACAAACTAGAGCAGCAATTCGTCGCATTTCGGGCTCGCGCATTCCTCGGGTCGTCACGGCAGGTGTTCCCAGCCTAACGCCACTAGGCCGGCCTGCCGGTCTCGAGTCATCGGGAATTAGTTGCTTGTTGCAAATCAGTCCAGCGGCCTCCAATCGGTCTTGTATCGTTGCGCCATCTGCACCGACGTATTGTGCAACGTCGAGTACCAGCAGATGGTTCTCCGTACCACCTGTAATCAAGGGTACGCCATGGGCCTTGAGCGATTCAGCCAATACGCGCGCATTGAGCAATACTTGTTCTGAATAGCGCCTAAATTCTGGCGTGTCGGCCTTGCGGATCGCGACCGCGATCCCAGCGACCTGGTGCATGTGCGGTCCGCCTTGCAACCCCGGAAACACTGACTTATCGATTTTCTGGGCAAACTCGTTCTTGCACGCGATCAACCCACCACGCGGACCACGCAAGGTCTTGTGCGTAGTGGTCGTCAGCAGGTCAAATCCATGGTCGAGCGGATTCTCCAAGGCATTTCCGGCGATTAAGCCCCCGATGTGAGACACATCTGCCACGGTGATTGCGCCAATCTCATCGGCGATGCGTTTGAACGCCGCATAATCGAGCTCGCGCGGGTAGGATGAATGACCACATAGCACCATCTTTGGGCTTTCTTGGTGAGCGAGCTTTCGAACTTCATCGAAATCGATGTCACCTCTATTGCCCCGCGTGCGATACCTAACAAAATTGAAGATCCGCCCCATATGTGAGGCAGGCGCTCCGTGAGTAAGGTGCCCTCCGTGGGTTAGATCCATCGCCAAAATTGTATCGCCGGGCTCCAAAAGTCCGAAATAGACAGCCTGGTTCATGGGAGACCCTGAGAGTGGCTGAACGTTCGCATGTTCAGCGCGGAAGCACTTTCTTGCCCGCTCGATTGCTAACGTCTCGATCTCATCGTAGAACCGCTGCCCGGCGTAGTAGCGTCTAGACGGGTAGCCCTCAGCGTACTTGTCTGTCAGCACGGACCCACTTGTTTCCAGCACTTCACGATAAGTGTGATTTTCGGATGCGATAAGCGTCAGTGTGGACTCCTGACGTCTAGACTCGCCGTCGAGCGCGTTGGCTATTTCGGGATCAAGTTCTGCAAGCTTTGGATTTGGCTTCATGAAACGCTCCTGGTCATCCTGTTCTCAAAGAGTGGATGCCCAGGCGCGCGGCAAGAATCCCGCAGACTCCCTGGTAGTGAACTCTACCTTTAGGCGCCAGTCGTCTGCGGACCAAAAGCCTATTACAGAACTAGGCCAAGCAACAAGATGTGGCGCAATTGCTCGCTATCGTTGCTAGCGGGCGTCTTTCGGCCAGGAGCAGCCGGTCAGACTACGTATCGAGCGGAACGTCATCCCAGTCAAGTGAACTATAGCAGACCCATTCAAGAGCTTTACGTCTTTCCATAATGATGTCTAGGTCGACGAGGGCGGACTCCAACCCCGCAAGCTGTGTGTTTCTGGCAAACCAGTGAGCGCGGTAAAAGTAATCAAGAGTCTCGTATATTTCTGACTCGTCACGAAGCGTGAACGTGCGAACGAACTCTTCCGTAGGCTCCGCTTGTTCAACCGATGGCAGCATCGAGGCTAAAGAATCCTCTACGGGAGTATTGAGCGAGAGCTTGGCGTGAAACTTGCCTACCCACGCAAGCGCCCAAATCGCTTCGATAAACCAATAGACATCAGTTTGCCTTTGCTGAGGCAACTCGGAGAAGTCGTTCTCTAGCAGTTGCGACTCTTGTGCAGTAACATGGTCATCAAGGCAATTCTCTTTAAGCCAGTCAGCCACGTAATCACGCGGAGCGTCGAAATGAAGTTGGACCAAGGCTGTAAGCACCAGACAACAATTAGCTACAGCGGTTGATGCACGGAAATTCGGCTGGTCCAAGTAAGGCAAGTGGTCGACAACTTCGATCCCTTCAGATTGAAGCAGCGAGGTGTTTGCCGCCTTAATTTTCTCTGCGTTGAAGCGCAATTCTCATCCAGCATCGGCTATTGCCGACGGGCGGCACTCGATCAAAAGCAGACTATCAGGCGCTATTCAACAGCCTAAATCACGCGTTTAGGGCAAGTTAGCGCATCCCGGATAGCTCGTCTCGGTCAACTTCAGACGTATCCATTCAGTTGAAACGCCTCCGGCACGCAGCCGCGCACAGTGCCGAGCCGAGAAGCCAAAACGCAGCGGGAACCGGAACGACTGTGATTGATGTCACCTGGGCCGTCGCTTCCGCCAAAGTTATGAATCCGTTGGATTCGGGATCAGTTAGCTGAATACGATAGGTAATTATCGCTTCGTCCCACGGCTGGGGACCGAACGGTGGGATCAAAGTGTCCGAGTTGAGAATACTGCTGGGTGCTGCTGACGTAGTTGTTGCAAGACCAAGAAAAAACCACTCCAGTCGGTCGACATCTGGAGCATCTGTCAGGTCCTGATTGACAGTCAATGCAACCCAAGCATCCGTGACATCGTCATCAACTGGCGGCACGAGGAAAAAATTGTTCAATACGTCGATGCGCGACATCGATAACGGACTGAAGACCTGCCCAGCTATTTCAAGCTGGAAAGACGAGAATGGCTCGAGGTACAAACCGAAGCTGGGATCATTACTGAGCACGTCATCCGTCTGGTCGTCGTACGTAAAGGAAAGACGAAAAACCGCGCCAGCGCCCGGCTCTGGGAACGGCAGTAGGTTGTCTGGGTCAAAAAACTCCGACAACACACCCTCAGCGTGGACCGTAATGTTCGCCGCATCGGCAGTACCTGCAGAAACAGAACAAGCGGCGATAGCAGCAATCAGTAGCGAGCGCATGGCGGGCCCCCGGTGCATTCTTTGTTATTTTCCGCCCCCCCACGATTCTGAACCTTAGGGTAGCGGCATGAGAATCGTAACCGTTCTTCGATTAAGCGAAGTCGGTCAATTTACGTAATCGGGATTTACAACCTCGAGAGAGTCCGTTGTGCGATCAAAAAGTACTAGGCGCCATGGTAGTTCTCACCTACTTGGGTGGTGTAAAGACGATCCCGAGGCCATTAAACACGTTGGCCGTTTCCGGCCAGAGGCCGTCATCGGTGGTGCTACGCAAAAGACGCCTGCTTTAGACGCCACCAGTCCTCTGCATCTGACATGAAAAGCTCGTTCAATGTGGCAGTAATCCGTTTCAGTGGGATGGGTTCATCGCGATACTCGCCGTAACTTGTCGTGCCGAACGAAAACCATTTATCCGTGTTCTCCTTTATTGCTCCGAGACGACGGCGGACGGTTGTTTGGGAGACCTTCAGCTTCCTGGGTTCCGTTTCGGGCCGAAAGTACACGTTTTCCATCGCAGGATCGGCATAGGAGAGATTCACGCAAAAACTGCCACCTGACGAGAAGAACTGAAGATTGACGAGAGCGACGAAGTCGCCGGAAACGCGATAGAAATCTGGGAACGACCCTTTGAATCCGACCTCTCGTAAAGCCGGGATACAGTCCGATTTCAAAGCCGCGACTAGTTGCTCTCTGTCAGCTCCCACATCAGCCTCTGTGGTCTTCGATGGGAGTCCTCGCACATTCCGGACGGCGGCTACGGGTCAGGAGCAGCCTACCAGAGGCTGTGTAACGGCCGGAATCGCCCGATTAGGCGGTCTCTGAGGCCGCTGGACGGCGCTTCTCGGCCAGAAGCGGCAGACACTGGAACAGAAGCTCTAGTGGCCGGTGACAAATGATTCACTTACTTCTTCTCGTTGCGAGTTCGGCGAAGCGTTACAAGTGCCAGGGAAGATGCAAACAGCCAAATAGCTGTGGGAATCGGAATTGGAACAGGCGCTGCCAACAATATTGCTTCTCTGCTGGATCCAGATTCAACTGATGCGAAAACAAGTCGACCCACATCATCGACTGCGTCTTGCGCGACGAAGATGCTGGATACTCGGAAACCGTCGACCTCATCGCCCGAACCAACAATGCGATTGATGGCTCTCTCTTGCGCTAGGTAAAGTCCATTGCCATTCTCTTCCGACCCGGCCTGGAATAGTACACCGCCGTTCGGTATCACCTGAGGGCTCCCCAAGAAGAAATCGAATTGCGAATCCGCTGTCGTAATCAAGTTCACTAGACCGGACGACTCGCTGTGCGAAAGCAAGACTTGTTCGCCGTTATCCAAGACAGCAACGAAAGTAGTGGTGCCCGCGTCGCCAATGCTCGGAATACCGAGCTCCAAAATACTCGAATCGTTCAGTGCCATGCCAGTGAACGCCAGAATCGTAATCGCGTCAGAACTCCGCTTGACCACCTGCTCACCGCCTAATGGGCTATTGAGATCTTCACGCCGAGCAACAATCTCTCCTGCGCTGTTGATTGTGGGCCTTGAATAGCGAATGTTCACTCCGTCGCCCCGCTTACTCGTAATCTGGGGTACGACTTGGTTGTCAATAAACCCGTAAATCCCAGTCTGTGTACTCGAGCGCCCCCTGAAAACGGAGACATCATTGTTAGTGACAGAGCCAATTTCCAGGATGTCGAAACCATCGAAACGGTTCGGCACACCTAGCTCCGCTATCAACGTTGAGCCATCCCTATCCGAGTATTTTGCCAGTCCTCTGAAGGTTGAAGAGGAGGCCGGATACAGTACAGTTCCTTCGTCATTGACGGCCAGCTGAAAAGCTTGGCTCGAATCCGACGTCAAGAGTTTGGTCGTTTCATCGCCAATCGCATATCGGTAGATACCGCTTGGAATAAGACGCGCGGAACCCCAGAAAGTTACCTGGCCTTGATTATCAATAACCGGGGCGCGTAAAGCCGAGAAGGCCACATTATCGAACTCGGGAGCGAGTACAGAGAGCTCGTAGCTCGCTGCCTGAGACTGATTCCCCAGCATGAACAGCATGAGAACGGATGTCGATACTTTTCGAGCGATCGACTGCACCCTCAATTTAACTCCAAACAACAAGGCCAACGCTGAGCCTAACAACACGAATACCGACGGTAACGGCACTACCGTCGCACTTACAACAAAGTCCGTAAAAAATGCGTCGCCCGCCTTGTTGCCGTCAATGCCCAAAATCAAACTGACATCCAGCACTCCATCAGAATTCAAGAGGATTGAGCCAAGGTTTATCGAGTTATCTGAGAAGAACGTAAGCGCGGTTGCAAGGTCGACAAAGGACTCCGAGAACACGACGGTATCTTCCGCTATAACGTCCAAATGTAGCTCGGCAAAACCATCGCCAAAGGACTCAGCGTCTAGCAAGCCGAGAATCAATTCAGATTGCGTGAGGCCAGTTGCAATTGAAAAGTCGAGAGACGCGCAAGCGGTCAGCGCCTCGCCAGTGGCGCCCGTCGGACGCCCGGCAAAATCTGTGGCGTATCCTCCTCCGAGAGTACCGAGCATGGCCACATTCGAGGGATCCTGCAATGCACCCCGTACCGAAATCGTGCCCGACACGGCCTCCTGAAACAGCAAGTCATCGGGAATAACGAGCAACGAAGCATAGGCTTCCTTGCCAGTGGTTGACTCGTTTGATTGCGCGATTGCTTCCGGGCTGCCGTCACCAATCGCGACGTAGGCGTACGCTTCGCTGCTGCTCCGAACTGTTGTATCGCCGGCTATACTGGCTGCAGATCTAGCTTCCAGTCTTCGAACAATTCCACCGGTGATCGCTGCTGTTGACTCGGCGTGTCCACCACCTCCCTCAGCAACACTCTCAGCCTCGGAAAAATTGTTGATTCCGTACCCAACTGCCGTTGCCGTAGCATTGCTTAGCCCTCCATTGCGCTCGCGAAAAAGCGCCGACTGATTCGCGCGGCCACCATTGGCCTCGGCACGAGCTGAGGCTGACCCAACTCCAACATTAGCCTGCGCATCGGCGGTTGCGTTCCCCCCTGCCGCAAGTGGGCTATTGTCGTCACTTACGCCTCCATCGCCGCCGAAGGCGCGAGCTTCTGACCAGACAAGCTCTGCACTTTCACTGATTGCGTCCGCTATCGCTCGTCCGTCCCCACCGCTTCCTCCACGGGAATTCTCGCCGTCGTCAGCGTTACCGCCCCACCCGCCACTGGCACCCGCACTTGATCGAACCAGAGTGGCGGCAGCCGAGCCTATTGCCAGACTCTCCGCGTAACCGTTCCCGCCAGTTCCTCCAGCTTGATCCGATCGAAATAGACCTCGACCGCCGCTTCCGCCGCTCCCACTTGCACTCGAAGAGGCTTCGGTGCCTCCGTTTGAGATATCTGCCACAGACCAGGCACTGCCATCGCCACCCTGACCTCCGTCAGCACCGGATCGCCCCTCGCCTCCATCGCCACCGCTACCAATTGCCCGTGCTCGGGCAGAACCCTGTCCGTTGCGAGCAATCGCAGAAGACGCGGCTTCTGCGCCTGTTGACGCGATGCCAGAATCCGATGAGCGCTGGTCTCCACTACCGCCAATCGCGTGAGAAGTTACTTCGAGCCGCTCGAAGTCGCCATCTTTCTCGAGATGGCTATGTGCGTCACCAGGTGAGCCAGCGACAGGATCGTTAGAAAAGTTACTGGATATCCGGCCAGAGTCACCGCCAGTCGCGGTCTGAAACAGAAGGAGAGCGCCATCTGTGTAACCATCAACCGCGTTGGACAAGCTGACGGCTGCACCGTCACCTGATCGAGGGCCAAACCCCAACAAGTCCCCCCCGCTTCCACCGGTAACTTCTCCGCTCACAACAACTTCGCCACCCGAGCGGGATTCTCCGTATACGACACCTAGCTGCGCCTCACCTCCATTCGCAGGCGTGCCATCGCGCGCACCGCCGCCTTTCCCGCCGAACGAACGCGCAATTGCCCGTATCTCATTGGTTCCCATGAGCGAGATCGATGCCGTGGCCTGGCCGGCGGCCTGTCCGTCTCCGGAACTATTGTCACTGCCCCCGCCACCCGCATTTGCAATCGAAGTTCCGTCGAGGCGGTCAGTCATTACGTTCTTGATGATCGACGACACAGCGTTGCCGCCCCTGCCGGGTGTTCCTCGCGTCGAGCTCCCACCGAAGCCGCCCGTCGCCTCCTGCTCAAGGGTAAGTGCCAAAGGGCTCAGGCCATCTGCAGCGTTGTTCATTACCGAATCAGCACCGTCGCCGCCGTCTGTATCGATACCGTTACCGCCTGCGCCGGCTATTTGGGTTGCACTGACGGCAACCCGGCCTAAACTCTCTCCGTAGGCCGTTGCACTAGATACACCGGGGCGGCCGACGGGTAGTAGCAGTCCGTCGCCGCCGGCACCGCCTTCGGACTCGGCTCTTACCGATGCCGTCCCCCAACCGGCTGTTACAGCTAACGCGCTAGCCGTGGCATGACCACCATCACCTCCTGATGCACCTGGGCCCGACTGTGTTGAGGAAGTGCGCGGGCCACCTCCGGAGCGAGCCTTTGCTTCGGCTTCGGATCTGACGCTAGCGAAAGCAGATTCATCGCTTGCTAAAGCCTCGGCGCTTGCTTCAGCGACAGCGCTGCCGCCATTACCTCCGCGCCCGCCGTCCGTGGCGGTTCCTGCCTGTCCGCCAAACGCGCTAGCCTCTGCAAAGCCGCTTGTGGCATCGTCCAGGGCAACGGAAGTCGCCCGCGCTGTTGCCAAACCGCCGTCGCCGCCACGACCACCGATGCCACGAGTTCCCGCACCGTCTGATAGCCCTCCAGCGCCGCCTTGTTGCGCAAAGTTGCCGTTAGCAGAGGCCTCAGCGCGCGCCTGACCGGCGTCAACGGTCGTGCTCGCGATTGCCGTAGCGTTTCCCGACCTACCAGCATTGCCACCATCACCGCCGTCTGCCGAACCGTCCGCATCCGGCCCATCGAAACCGTTTCCGCCGTTTCCGCCAAGCCCCCCCGTGCCGCCTGTCGCTCGCGCGATATTGATATCGTCTGTCAGCTCGCTGGTGGCAGTCGTAGTGACATCTTCTCCGGCACCGCCGGCTGCACCATTCTGTGCTGGATCCCCTGGAATACCGTCCGCTCCGGGCAATCCAGGCGATCCCCTCCTGATGTCCTCCGCCGATTGCGCTGGAACGGCAAGAAATAGGCTGAGAACAAACGTGAGCATCGTCTTTGAACAAACCGAAGGTTTAGGTCTCATGTCGGTTACCCTCTTAAGGTCACTTGCCAACTCCCGGTTTGACCTCAAAGCCAACAGCAGCCGCGCATTCTCATCATTACCACCGAGTGGCGTTCTCGCCCGCTCGAGAAGAGGACCCTTGCGCGCGTCGATCTAGTGGTGCCACGCGTTACCAGCGGCACAGATACCGCCAGATTCTTATCTACGTTGGGCGACCGGGTAGTGTTGTTTTTATTCGGATCGCGTAAATGAAGCTAACACGGATAGATTACGGAGACGGGACAGTCCTGCCTGCAAATCACTCTTCGGTCAGGTTATGTAATGCGCATTCAAACATGCGAATTGTTGGTAGATAGGAATTGCTTTTCGAGCGCTCGCCAAACTAACCAGCCGAATTTGATGAGAGTATCGAGCCAGCATCACAGTACCTGCGACCATGTAGACACCGATATGTAAGGATTTTCATTCGCAGTGGATGTCAGTTCTCGGCCAGAAGCGGACGGTGCCCGGGCGCTCTTCGTCCCTCCAAAAGGCGTGACAGACAAAGATGTCTGTTGCCTGTGCTGGCGATGTTTTGTGGTCACCATTCAGCTCGCTCGACGTATGAATCTGTCAAGACGCCGTTCGCGACTACAAATGTTCGCAGCTCGACTCCGTAGCCAGATATCGTAATTGTGCCATCCGAAAGTTCTTCCTCCGTTCCCCAAGTCTTGCCGGTTGGCGCTTGTATATCGCCGGAAAACCAGTCGGCCTGAATAGGATAACTCTGACCCGGAAAAAAGCCGCGAGCCGACACTGGAGTGCTTGCATCGCAAGGATCCACCTCTAGCCCAGTCAACAGAAGGACATCACCTTCAATTCGCCAGTAGGCTTTGTAGCCTCGCCAGCTAGCCGAACACCAAGAATCGATACTAAGAATTGCGTCTATTTGTTGCTTCGAAAAAAGCTGTGCCAACGGAGTGCTACGAATCTCGTATTCGGTAGACTCGTAGATGAGAACGTCTGCGATTTGTTCCGTTGCTGCGACGTGGGTAGGTGAGAAGAAGCCCATTGCGAGAATGAGCAACGTGGCACAAAGGAATCGAAGGTCACGAAACACTACAGCGGACTCTATGGATGCCGCCTCGAATCTCAGGGCAGCAGTCCATGTATGCCGATTGACAGTTCATTGTCCAAATTTGTAGCAACTTGCGGTACCAGCCAGCGAATGCGACTTTAGTCAGCGTCCGAACTCACCGTCCGGAAAGGGTCAATCGAAGACGGTATCTTCCCAGTCAGGCTCTTGTTTCCACACTCCATAGCCCAGGTAGTCATTGCACGCTTGCATTGCATCAAAATATGACTTGGCTTCGTACTCCCATACAAGCTCCGCATCTGGCTCGAGGGTTTTGAGCCTTTGATGACGAAACTCATCCCTCGGGAAATAGGCGTAGCTACACTCGTTCTCGCTATGCCAAAGCTCGAATTTCATTGCGATGACTGGAAACCTAGGTTCTAGCTGTGTCTTCCCGTTCTGCGGGAACAAATTGCCCGGAATCGACCGGCTGCAAGGGGTCAGGACCAGACTACCAGAGCGCCTTTGACGGTCTAAATCACCCGTCCGGACGATCTTTCCGGCCCCTTACTGGCTCTTCTCGGCCAGAAGCGGTCCGCTGTTTGCGCTGGTTAGCTGGCATTGCGACAACGCTCTTTCAAGGAGTCCCACCGAAGGGAGTTAGACCGCTCCGAATACTGGCCAAAACTTCGAGCAACGCAAAAACGTATCCGCGAACAGCGGCGAGCATTAGCGGCAGCGATTGCGAGCCGATCTCAAACGACGGTTGCTTCACCTGGTTAT
>JANQQA010000350.1 GCA_028285205.1 Bythopirellula sp.
ACTCGACAGATCGAAGAAGTGACCCAAGCCGCTGCTGCGGATGAGCCCACGCCCGAGCCGCAATCCGCCCAGGTCGAAACCGCCCCCGTCGAGACTGCACCCCCTGAGGCCGCCGAAGCCGTCCCGGCCGATTTCTTACAGGCGAGTGCGGAAGTCGCGAAGTACAAAATCATCACTTGGTCGCTGGCGAGTTTTGTAATCGGAGCGACGCTGGTCGGCGCGATTGTCTACCGCAGTAACCGTGCGCCAGTCGACCTGTCGGCACCACCAGTCGTGGACTCTACGCTTGAGGACACGCCGCCGCCGGAACTTGAAACCACGCCGAGTGTCAAATCCGTTGTCGCGACCAGCGAACCAGTGCCGCCGCCTACGGTCGTGCCGCCAGAGATTGCTCCGGACAACGTGCCAGCGGAACCTGAAGTTGCGTCGACACCTGAAGTAGCGATACGCTCTGCCGAGCCAGCGGTTCCGTCGGTTACGGAACCTAAATCGGTTGAGCCCGACGCCCTGGAACCCGAGGCTGAACAAGCAAAGACGCTCACGATCGAGCCCGCACCTCGTGCCGCACCAAAATTCGACCCGTTTGACTTGGACTTGGAGCGCCTCTCGCTAGCAAAGCTTGATCTGCCGCGCGATCCAGAGACGCAGGCGGTCGACGTGCCGAATGCTGACATTGCGGACGTCCCCGATGAGCCCGAGCCCGTGTTCGAGGTCGCTCCCGCCGAGCCTCCAAGCGTACGTATCGGGCAAGTCTCCGATCCGGCAGTCAGCAACCGTAGCGCTGAAAAGCAGCTCACGCTGAAGATTCCGGCCGTGCAATTCGATGACTTACCGCTACTGGATGCACTTGATCTCGTCGCGCAACTGAGTGGGCAGCCGGTGAGCGTCGCGCCCGAGCAACTGCTGATGGCAGGAATCACCTCGCGTAAGAAAGTCTCGGTCAGGGTCAATGACGCCAGTCTCGACAGAGTGTTGGAGGAGATTCTCTCACCACTGCGGATGGAATACGTCACGTCCGGGCCGCAGATCGTCGTGCAACGAGAAGAGGCAGCTAAGCTACGTGAAATTGACTACCCGATCGACGATCTGATTTCCGACGACTTGAGCGCTGAGCAACTGGCCGGCTGGCTTGAACAGCTGGTCGCGCCCACGACCTGGCAGGCTGCCGGCGGAAACGGCTCGCTGGACAGCGACGCCGACCGTCTGCGGATTACCCAACCGCAGCACGTGCAGTATCAGATTCTCATATTTCTGGAGCGGTTACGCCTGGCGAAGAATCTGCCGCCGAAAAGTCGCTATCCAGTCAAGCGCCTCGTGGGCGCACCGGCCCTGGTGCAGCTCGACCAGAAACTGTCGTCGCCGGCGACGTTTACCTTCACCCAACCAACACCGCTCATTGAGATCTTCACGCATTGGCAAACCGAGCTGGGTGTTCCGATGCTGGTCGATTGGCCCGCACTAGCCGCGGTCGAACGGCATCCCACCACCACCGTTGCCTGCGCGATTGTCGACGAGCCTTGGCACGTGGCGCTGGACAAAGTACTGACGCCAATCGGACTAGGCTGGCGAGCGGCCACCGGCGGTGCGATCGAAATCACTTCAGCGACCAACGCCAACCATCAACTGCACCTGGAGTTGCTGCCCGTCGCACCGCTCAACGAGGCGGTGCTCGCCGAGCTACAAGTATTGGCGGAACAGTACGGAGCGAACCCAGCCGCAACGATCGTCTACGACACGGTCGGCAACGTGCTCATCACTTCCCAACCGGCAACGGCCTTGCGCGCGATCTACCGCGAACTGCAGAACGAGAATCTGCTAGATGTCCGCTAGCTCTTCCAGCGACTCCGACCTGGCGGCCAAGTTCTGGGATGCCGTCTGTGCGGACGACTTATCGCTGGTGACAACCTTGCTCGACCAGGACGCATCGCTTGCCGGAGCTGACTGCCGTGCCGCTGAGCAGCAAGACCCGCACACCAACGGTTTTCCGATTGTGCAAGCCGCGAAGAATGGCAACCTAGAAATGGTCGAGCTATTGCTCCAGATGGGAGCCGATCCCGACGCGCGCAGTCCCAGTGAAGATCAGCGCGAACTCGGCATACCGATCCTGGCGGCAATCGAAAACCAGGACTACGACCTTGCCAACCTGCTGCTCGATCAGGGCGCCAGCGTGCATGGCTATCCGTACTGTGCGCGTCCCACGATCGAAACGCTCTACTACCAGGCACTCGACGCGGGGGCTTCGCCCGATATCGTTTGTGCCGGATTCGAGCACCTGCTCGGCGCGGACGCGACAGCAGGGATCCAGTTGCCAGAAGTCAGCAACGACACGCCTGAGCCGATCAAGCTGTACACGCGATTCCTTGAGTTGGGCGGGCAACCAAACCTCGTGTCACTATTGCGCAGCGAGCGTTTGACGATGCTGGAGAAACTGCTCCGCACGTGCCCCAACCAACCCGCCCCTGCGCTGGACTATCCGGCTGAGTCGGTGTTCAACTCTATCGTGCATTCCGCCAGCTGGTTTGGCTACCCCAAGGTCATTCAGCTGGCGATGGAAATCTGCCCGGATTCGTACAACGCCGAGGTCGCTCGTCGCGCGATAGGCAGTGCGATCATCAGTCACAATCGCGATGGCAGCTGGCAAGAGTATCTGGAGTTGATCAAGTCGCAGTTGGATTATCTCGACGAGATCGGTGAGCTGGATTCCTTGCGCGCATCCGATGAGTTCCAGCCAATCTTCATGCTCGCGGAACATTACTGCTGGCCACGCAACTACGGCTACAGGGCTGGCGTGTCGAGCCCAGAGGGTATGGTTGCAATTGCCCAACTGCTGCTCGACTATGGATTCGATGGTGTGAACTATCGCGACCCCAAGTCGAATCACACGCCTCTGAGCATGGTCCGCAGCCGCGCAGGTCATCCTGGCATGGAGGAATTCGCCGAGTTCTTGCTCGACCAGGGCGCCGAAGCCGGGAGCTAGGCGGCACCTGCTGACCTTACGTAACTATCTGCAGACGACTCCTCCAACTGCTGCGGATCCAGCTATCTCGGCGCATTCGCACTTGGGCACGCTACAGCTGCCAGAGTGCGTGTTCGATTCCGCCTTGTAGGAAGATGGCACACTTTCCGTGGCCGGCAAGTTCCATCGGCGGCAATGCAATCTTGGCACCCAGCTCGACCGCCTTCGAGACCGACGCGTCAATGTCGTCCACAAGGAAATAGGGGCGAACCACCGGCTCCTCTGTCACACGGAGCGGGGCACGCACAGCGACAAATCCACCACTCGGCAGCTTAGCAGTGCGAGCGAAACCTAGATTTGGATCTGGGTCGCCGAACTTCAAACCATGCATCTGCTCGTAGGTTTTACAAATAGCATCGACCTCAGGGCTCACGATCTCCAAGTACTGAATCTTCGTTGGGGCTCCGACGGCGATCGCTCCCGTATCGTCGGAGGAGATCGTGCCGGCAGCATCTTTAGTATTCCCCGTTGTTTCCCCTTCGGCGGGCGTGCCTCCAACGACCGGGCCTGCCAGCACCGGGAATGCGAGTGAGGCCGAGCCAAAACACAGGATGTCTCGCCGATTCTTATTGCGCATTGCTTGATTCCCAGGTTACGTAGTGCCATAAACGTGTAGGGCGGTAGGTTTCCACCTCTACACATGCCTGGCGGGAAGTGGAGCGCCAACGGTCTCGCTTCGAGCTAACGCGTCGGCAGCCACTGGACAGCAGATCCTACCAAGACGGCGGTCGGTGCTCCTAATCATACACAATGGTGAGCCTAATGGTCGCCCACATCTGCAGTTCGACGGTGCTTGATTCGCTCGATCTGCCATTCGACGCGATTCGGCGGGCTCTCGGAATAGCTGAAATGCGTTCCGGGCATGGCTGTGGACCAGAACTGCTCGCCCCATGCGGACACGATCTCAACTTGAGGGTGACTGTCTCGCAGCCGTTTCAGTTCGGACGAAGATACCGAGGCCTCGACCAGTTCGAGACGTGTTAAGGTGGGCATCGTGACGATTTTTTCTATATCCTCCATGAGCAGTTCCTCTCCACACAAGCTCAATCGCTCGATCGACAGGGACCGCAGCATATCCAAGTCTGCTGCGCCCATCCATCGTTTTGCACTGAGACCTGCTTGATCAGCAATCGACTCTTGTCTCTTTCGCGTGTTGATGCTGACCTGGATTTCCTTTAGCCGCGGAAGCCTTTCAAGCTGGCTGATGAGCTCCTGATTGACACCCATTGGCAACGACACAAATTCAAGATAATCCAAACCTGCCAGCGCTCTGAGGTTTGCTTGCCACGAGTCGTTTGGGATCAACTGCACTCCGATCATGTGTTTTGAGAACCGGAGGAACTCGCGATTACCGAGCAGTCTCCTCAACCAGTCGGGGCCGAAGTACTCGCGTCGATAGCAATTGAAGTTTGATTCACCTTTCTCGCGCAGCTCCCATGCGTCTCTAAAGGAGCTAGATCGAAACAGGAAAGGCGAACCAGTTGCCTCAATTTTCTGCTCAGTTCGACGAAGGTCTGCATGACTCCGATACCATGCGAATACGACAGAGCAGACAACAAAGGCCATCATGAGATCAACTAAGCGAAATCGCATCGCTCCACCACGCCGTCGCGTCCACAACTCAACTGCAGCGGAAGCGATCAGCAAGATCGCCAGCATGACGGCCAAGTTGAGCAATAAACGGCCGAAGCGCCATTCAGTGTGATCAATCGCGAGTGGCCAACGGTTGTAGTCGCTCCACCAAAGTGGAGTATTTTCCCGATCCGTTGGAACGAGTTTGATGGAGTTCGAGTTGCGAACCGAAACTGGAGTGAACGAATCACCATCGTTTGGCAGTTGGAGTGAAAGGTGAGGCTGCGAGCGGGGATGGCCACGAGTGAAGTTATCTTTCCATCTCGCGGGACCCGTTACTCTTGTCAGCCGCACAACCCTCCCAATGCCACGGGTCATACACGACAAAGGCCAGCCGTGTTGGTATTGATCGACGCGTAACCGCGCATTGGAAGGAAGTTTGTCTGCCGAATACTTACGCTTGATGGCCTCTTCGAGTTGCTCGCTCCAGCCACTTCGGTCGATTCCGTCCGTGGACTGATAGCGGGTAACTAGGTCACCCGGTACGACAATCAGCGTCAGCGCGAGGCTCACGAGCACAAACACCACCCACGTGACCCAGCAACATCGCTTAATGTGTCTTACCGGCGAAAGCACAAAGAACCTTGTCGATGTTGCAATGGGATCACGCTGTACGAATTGAGGAATGAACCGCCTCCCGCAAGATTATGCCAGCGCTCGTCCGGCAGCCTCAAGATCGCTTTTGACAGCAACCCATCTTGAAACGGTCGGGGCGTCTGCGCTGCATTGCTTGTGCGATGAAATGTCCAAACGTCATCGACCGAATGCACCTTGCAATTTTCCACTGTGGCCCAAAAACACTTGCTGCAATTGGGCCAGCGCTTCAGGTAAACTTGATCTGGCTGGGACTAGGTCGTTCTCCAGCTGCTAACGTGAAACGCGAGTTTTGGGACGCCGGTTCCGGCAAGAATCAGGCGGTAAGTTCATACTCGGTCAGCACTTGCAGCGACAAGGACGGCATGTTTTTCGGACACTTTCGGAACCGATATTCCGAAAAAGACTTAGTAGTTCGCCGAGGCAAATTTCGTTAATCCATACAGTGAAAGGACTAAGGGCGCCAAAGGATAGCGTGGAGCCGCGAGTTTTCGGACACGAGGACGTTTTTCGTTGCGTGTCCAAGTGTCCGAAAAAACGGGGCAGGGCAGGGTGGCCAGAAAAAATCGGCCGAGCCACGATCGTCGGTGTCGACGGCGGGCGTGTCAGGTCGAGGGCACTCAGAATTTCAAACCCAGCGCTTTGCACAGGAAACTCATGTACGCCTTGGAAGCACGGAAGGCGGCGGCGGTTTCCTTGACGAGCGACGGGTCGAAGAGCACATCGTGGTCGAGTTGCAAGACGGCAATGTGGTCTTTACGACGGAGGTCCTCGATCAGTGGATGCTCAGCGTCGTAACCCTTGGGCGGGCGGATGAGGCTATCGCCGGCGAGTTCGAAGCGGTCGCGGAAGGCTTTGCCGTTTTTGGCTCGCTTCCAATCGGTCGACTTCTTGTCGATCGCTTTGCGAAGCTTGCCAAGTGTCTGGGAATCGGGATGCCAGATGCCTACCCCCAGAAAGACTTCGTCGGGGTCGATGTGGAAATAGAAGCCGGGAGCGTGGACGTCCTTACCTTTTTCATGTCGAAACTGAATACCGACGTTGGTTTTGTAAGGACGTTTGTCTTTGGAGAATCGCACGTCGCGGTAGATGCGCATCAGGGAGCCGCCCACCTTTTTGGGCACCGCACGGAAGTGTGGCGAGAGTTTGGCAAGCGGTTGGGCCATCGCTTCGATGAAGGCCAGCGACGGTTCGAGCAACTCAGACTCGTAGCGTGATCGGTTAGCTTGAAACCAATCGCGCCGATTGTTCTTTGACAAATCGTTTAGGAAATGAAGCAAGCCCAACGGGAAGCCGGGGAAGTTTGCCTTCTCGGTGTTGCGCTTGGCGGGGGCGGACGAGGTGCTGGTCGCACGTTCTTTCTTGGCCATGGGAGTTGCACCACGCGTGTTAAAGTTTGACGGCTGTCGAATGCATAACTTTTAGCACAACGTTGTTGCTTCTTCCACTGCTCCTCGAAAGAGACGTTGCAGTGTTTGTTCGGCAGACGCCGATAATTCAGGTGTGCTATGCGCGGCGAGCGCCCTGGGTTGCCGCGCAACATTCGCCGATCGCTAAAGTCGGCCGTCAGTGTCGACCAACCCGTCAAACTTTTACAGAGCCCACCGATGGATACCCCCCGCAATCGTTGCCTGCTGATGATCATGCTCGCCGGATTGACGACCGGCTGCGGGCTGAACGACGCGATTCTGCAAAGGGGTGGGAATGGCCGTAAGGGGGTATTGCTCAACTACTCATGCGGTGCTCATCTCTGCGATCCGATCGATCCCAGCAAGCCAACGATTGTCATCACGCACGGCTGGAACCCCATGCCGGAGCGCATCCACACAACGTTCGCATGTTCGGCCGCCAACGCGATCAAATGTCGCTGTGGGGACAGCTACAACTTGCTGAGTTGGGATTGGAACGCGGTGAGGGTTTCGCCGTTCAACGACGAGCCGTTTCGCATCGGACGGTGCCAGGGAAAAATGCTGGCTTCCGCGTTGCGGGCACGCGGCGTGAATCCACGGCGCACTCAGATGATTGCTCACAGTCTCGGGACAGTGGTCGTAACGCAAGCGGCCTACTGTTTGCAAGACCTCGGTCCGACGGCGCAACTCACGTTGCTCGACCCACCGACTTCGTTGCACGAGGAGATCTTCTGTCGGTTGAAAGCCCAGCGACTGGCATGCGTCGTCGAGAACTACTGGGCACCTCGCATCAGCGGTTACGGAGACCATGCCAATTATCGCGGCGTCCGCAACTACAACGTCGGCGACGGCCAAGCGCCGATCATCGGGATGGTTGACCTGAGTCGCTCCAATCACGTCGAGGTGATGCGATGGTATTACCGCACGATTTGCAACCCATCGTGTCCTTGTGGATTTCAGAAGAGCGTATTCGTGAACTGTTGCGGGCAGTGCGGTTGTTGTGACAAGTGTGAGTGCTGCGAAACGGGCGCTAAAGCCGAGAGCGAAAAAGTACCCGCCGACCACGTGGAACTAATTGAGTCCGACGTGCTGACCGCTCTGCTGGATGGTCAAACGGAGGGTTCCGGAGCAGCCACATCCGCGGGGTCACGGAAGCGATAGCCGATGCCACGCACCGTCTGAACGAGGTCGGCGTGACCGAGCAGTTTTTTGCGTAGCGCTCGAATATGGACGTCGATCGTTCGTTCCAGCACGATCGCATCATCGCCTAGGGCGACGTCGATCAACTCGGCGCGGGTGAACGCGCGTCCCGGCTGGCGGACGAATGCGGTCAGCAGTCCGAACTCGCTGGGCGTCAGGTCAAGCGGCAAGTCACCGACGGTGGCCCGATGTCTACGCCGGTCGATCATGATGCCTTGGCTGACCAGGATCTCGCGATCCACCGAACCTTGTTCCTTGCGGCGGAGCAGGGCGTTGATGCGTTGCAACAGCACTTTGACGCTGAACGGCTTCGTGACATAGTCGTCGGCTCCGACGGAAAACCCGACGAGCTGATCACTCTCCTCGGACCGTGCGGTGAGCATCAGGATGAGCACCTCTTGCGTCGCGGGATCGGCCCGCAACTGACGGCAAACCTCCAGCCCACCAATCATTGGGAGCATGAGATCGAGCACGACCAAGTCGGGGCAACGCAACCGCATCTCGCGCAGGCCTTGCTGTCCATCGCGTGCGACTGCCGTGGCATAACCCTCCTGGCTCAGATTGTAGTCAAGAACTTCCGCGAGAGAGGCATCGTCTTCGACAATTAGAATATTCGCTTTTGGCATGTTAACGTCCGTGGTTAAATATAGTTTCTGATGGCCCGACCATCCTGGCACTACTTAGAACGTAAATTCATCCTGGCGGTGTCGTGTGATTTCGCCGTCGACGAGGTAGATCACGTCTTCGGCGATGTTGGTTGCATGGTCGGCAATTCGCTCAATGTGCCGCGACGCGGAGAAATACTGCATCGCGGGAGCAAAGTCGCCGACATGGTCTTGAACATACTCGTGTAGGTTATCGATCACTGTGCGATTCAAATCGTCGACCACGTCGTCCCGCAGACAAACCTCACGGGCAGCGTCGATATCCAGCCGTACGAAGGCGTCCAAGCTCTCTCGAACCATTGAGATCGATACCTCGACCATCTCTTCCATGTGATTGGGGAAGGGAAATTCCGGATACAGGACCAAGCTTTGAGCGCGCTCGCCGATGTTGACGGCCAAGTCCGCAATGCGTTCCAAATCGCCATTGATTTTCAGCACGGTCGCGACGCGACGCAAATCGATCGCGACAGGCTGGTGCAGAGCCAGAATCTTCAGGCAATCCTCCTCGATGGCAACTTCGCGAGTGTTGACGGAGTCTTCGTCCTCCAACAGGATCTCAATCAAGTTGGTCTTGAGTTCGCGCAAGGCCTGACTCGCCCGGTAGATCATGCGTTCGACGACCGACGATTGGGCAAGCAAGCTTTGCTCAAGCGATTCGAGATCACGATGGAGGTGCTTGGACATGGTTCTTAGTTCGTTCGAAAGGCCATTCAGCCGAATCGACCCGTAATGTAGTCTTCTGTTTGTTTCTCTCGTGGGTTCGTGAACAGCTCGTTCGTGGCACCGACTTCGATCAACTGGCCTTCAAAAAAGAACGCCGTCTGGTCCGAGACACGCGCCGCTTGCTGCATATTGTGAGTGACAATCACAATTGTATAAGTCTCTTTGAGTTCGAAAATGAGATCCTCGATCGCGGCCGTCGATTTGGGGTCGAGTGCTGAGGCAGGTTCGTCCATCAGCAGGACTTCCGGCCCGGTCGCAAGGGCACGAGCAATGCACAACCGTTGTTGCTGGCCTCCGGAAAGCTGCAGTGCGGAATCCCTCAATCGGTTCTGCACTTCATCCCACAGGGCAGCTTGCTTCAACGATCGCTCGACGATCTCATTGAGAACACCTCGATCGCGAATCCCCGCGACGCGCGGCCCGTAGGCGACGTTCTCGAAAATGCTCTTGGGAAACGGGTTGGATTTCTGGAATACCATGCCCACACGCTTGCGCAACTCAACGACATCGGCACCGCGCCGATAAATGTCTTCGCCATCGAGTAGTATTTCCCCACGAACGACGGTGTCCTCGATCATGTCGTTCATGCGATTCAGACAACGCAAGAACGTTGATTTGCCGCACCCCGACGGGCCAATCAGCGCGGTTACGCGATGGATTGGCATTCCCAATGAGATTCCATGCAGCGCTTGATGGTCGCCGTAAAAGAAATCGACAGCCTTGGTTGCGACCTTCTGCGCTAGAGCGGACAGCTCGTCGGCAGCATGCGGTAACACATCTGTCAGATGCAAGTTGGCTTCAAGATTTGCTGGCATACGATGCGGAGGGAGTTAAGGTGAATCTCAATCTAGGGACTCAATCACCATTGAATTCTCTTGCTGAACCGATACCGCAACACGATCGCGAGCGCGTTCATGCTGATCAGCACGGTAAGCAAGATGACGATTGCGCCTGCCGCGGCGACGTGAAAGTCTTTGTCGGAGTGGTCGGTCCAATTGTAGATCTGTAGTGGTAACGCGCCAAATTCATCCGTGAACATGTTGGAGGGCACGTTGCGGATGTAGGTCGCCGCTCCGATAGCCACCAGTGGCGCCGCCTCTCCCAAGGCTCGTGAGAGTGCAAGGATCACTCCGGTCAGCATGCCCGGCAACGCTGCAGGCAACACTTGATGCCAAATCGTCTGCCAGCGTGTTGCTCCCAACGCGTGGGAGGCCGTACGTATGGAATGGGGTACGGCTCGAAGTGCTTCCTGAGCCGAGAGGATAATTATTGGCAAGATGACCAACGTGAGCGTAAGCGCTCCAGCGACCAGGCTAACCCCCAGGTTGAGGGCACGAACAAAGAGCCCCAGTCCCAGGATTCCGTAGACAATCGAGGGAACACCAGCCAGATTCGCGATGTTGGTTTGGACGAGCGTTCGCCACCGGTTGTTTGGAGCATACTCTTCCAGGTAGATCGCCGTTCCTACACCAATGGGCACGGAGAACAAAGCTGTAAGACCAATCAAGTAGATGCTCCCACCCAACGCGGGCCTGATGCCGGACTTCTCGGGAAAGATGATCGAAGGCGGTGAGGATATGAAATCAAAACTAACTCGCCCCCAACCGTGCGAGAAAATATTCCACAGCAAGAGGACCAAAGTGGCGATGCAAAGCCACATACACGTTCCGCAAAAAATCGCAAACAAGTTTGATGCCAGTTTCGCGTAGGGGCGACCGTTGGACCGTTGCACGAGGCTCATTCGTACTTCTCCCGCATGCGGCCCAAGATTCCTTGCGCGAAGACGTTGAGCACCAACGTGCACACGAACAGTGCGAGACCCACAGCGAAGATTGTGCGATACTCAAGCGTTCCGGCGGCGATATCGCCCTGACTAACTTCTACGATGTAGGCGGTCATCGTTTGGACGCTCTGCAGTGGATTCAGCGACAAACGCGGCGTGCCGCCGGCTGCCAGACTCACGGCCATCGTTTCGCCAATAGCCCGCGTGATAGCCAAGATAAAGGCGGCAACGATCCCCGAGAGTGCAGCCGGGAGAATAACTCGGACGGTCACGTCCAACTTGGTCGCTCCGAGGGCGTAAGCGGCCTCACGCAACGATCGCGGTACCGCTCGCAAGACTTCCTCACTGAGTGAGATAATCATCGGTAGGATCATGATGCTGACCACAACGCAGGCGTTCAGTGCATTGGACAGGTGGGCGGACGGGAAGGCCTGCCGCACCAGCGGCGAGACGAACACCACGGCAACGAAACCGAAGACGACCGACGGGATGCCGGCCAGGAGTTCAAGCATCGGCTTCACGACGTCACGCACCAGCGGCGACGCATACTCACTGAGGTAGATCGCTGTTCCAAGTCCGAGCGGAATTGCCAAGAGCGCTGAGCCGCCCGCGACGAGCGCCGTACCGCAAAACAGCGGGAGGATGCCGAAGTGCTGCGGCTCAAACGAAGGAGTCCAGCGTGTCCCTGTTAGGAATTCCACCAGGGAGACTTCCGAGAAAAACGGGATCGACTGCGACAGCAAGATCAGAACAATGCCGATCGTGGTCACGATTGATACGGCCGCACATCCGATCAACAGCACATGAATGACCCCTTCAAACCAGAGCGGACGCTTGTGAGCGAGCATCGGTTTTGCAACAGCGCTGCTTGTGGTAGTCGTGGCCATGGCCTCGGGGAAATCTTTGAGTCAAATCTAAAGGTGGAACTTACGGTTCGCGCGCATCACTTTCAGACATAGCCATTACTCGCTGCTCAGAGCCATCGCGAGTAGCTCTTTGTTTTCTTCGAGCGTCGAATCGGGCGCTTCGACATACTTTGCCAGACCGGCCATCTCGTTGGCCTTCTCGAGGTAAAATTCCACGAACGTCCGACCCTCTTGGCGGCTCAGTAGTTTCTTGTTGACGTAAATGAACAGTGGGCGCGAAAGCGGTGCGTAGCTGCCGTCCCTGACGGTCTGCTCGTCTGGTGCAACAGGTCCATTGCCGTTGTCGATCGCAAGCAACTTCAATCGGTCGGCGTTCTCCAAATAGTACGCTAGGCCGAAGTAGCCCAAGCTCCCCAAATCTCCGGCAACGCCGTTGACCAGGGTGTTATCATTCTCGCTCGCAGTGTAGTCTGAGCGGCTGGCCTTCTTGGTGCCAATCACGGCTGTGGTGAAGTACTCAAACGTACCAGATGCGGTGCCGGGTCCGTAGAGCTTGAACTCCACGTCAGGCCATGCTGGGTTTGCCTGGTTCCATCGCGTCAGCGTCTCGGTTGACTCCGGTCGCCAGATGTTTTTCAGTTCTTCGACTGTTAGTGAATCGACCCAATCATTCTGCGGATTGACGGCCACCACGATTCCATCCAGAGCAACCGTGAATTCGAGGAACTCAACGCCGCGGGACTTTGCAAGTTCGATTTCCGATGCCGTCATCTGCCGTGAGGCGTTGCAAACTTCGACTTCCCCGAGCAGGAGTTTGCTCATCCCGGAACTGGTTCCCGAGTGTTTGACCACCACGTCGATCTCAGGGTACACGTCGGCGATTAGCTCCGAAGCGACTGCCGATATGGGAAACACAGTGCTG
>JANQQA010000354.1 GCA_028285205.1 Bythopirellula sp.
GCTCGAACGGAACCGGCCGTTCTACTGCGACTATATGCAGAACTATTTTTGGCAAGTGGACGCGCTGGCGATGGTCACTATGATTCATGAGTATCGTGATAAATCCGGAGAGCTTGTCTCAATCGTGAAGTTCACCCGTAGCGACTGCGAGGCCTCAGACTAGACGGATGACTTTGGAGCTCCAATCCAGTCTTTTGGCACTCGACCTACTGGCGACTCATTGGTCGCCTGGTCCTGACCCACTGCCGCCTTTGTCGGGTTTATGATTATTAGCGGTGTTTTCGCAAGTGTTTTTGCTGCAGGGGTGCTAGCTTCAGCCTTGTATTTTCGATGGCTCCGATTGAACTATCGTGGGGGAATTGCCAGAGAACTCGAACGACGAGCGCAGCGGGGTCGCGGATCGTTCACGTCACCTACTGACGCTGAGATGCGAGACGTTGCGCGTGACAACGAGTGGGCTGACTACCAGAGATATGGGGTGCTTGCGAGGCGTTGGTTCTGGGTCTCATGTTTGGCAGTGCCGGCGATTTGGTTCTTCATAGGAGTTGCAGCGGTCTGGTAGATCATTCATTAGCGAGCAGAAACATATGGCCGCTCCTGGCCGAGAAGAGCCCTTCAGCGGCCTCCAGGATCGCCTGAACGGGCGATTCCAGCCGCCATAGGGGCTCTGGTAGTCTCTTTCTGACCCGATACGCTCAATCAGAGTCTTATGTGGACGTGGCTTGCTTCGTTTCATTTTCCTAGTCGTTGTCGCGTGCCTCTGGTCGCCTGGCACCATGGCTGAAACAGCCGATAGCGTGCTGGTAGACAAATCAGACGAGAAGCTCTACCTGTTGCAAGAAGGTGCTGTCATAGCGTCGTATTCCGTAGTCTTCGGCGCTAATCCAGACGGCCATAAACAGGAGGAAGGCGATGAGCGAACACCGGAGGGTCAGTACATCCTCGACTACAAGAAGTCGGACAGCTCCTTCTACAAGGCGATCCACATCTCCTATCCGAATGAAGCTGACAGGCAGACCGCGGCGGAAAATGGAGTCGATCCGGGCGGGCTGATCATGATTCACGGTCAGCGCAACGGGCTCGGCTGGCTGTCTTTTGTGACGCAACGATTCAATTGGACTGACGGCTGCATAGCAGTAACGAACAGAGAAATGGACGAGATTTGGGACGCTGTGCCGGTCAATACACCGATCGAGATTCGTGAATGACTGGCAGCTGCTGGCCGAAGTGTGCCCGATACTCGCTCAGCGATAGGGATTCAATGAATACGAAAAACCAGCCTGCTTCCCACCGGGAGCCGCTGAGCGACGCTGAGTTGGCACGGTTGAGAAGTGCCGATATCGCAAGAATTCGATTGAGTGAAGATGAAACATCTAGGCTGAGGGAGATTAACGAAAGAAGGAGGCAAGAACACGAGCGGAACGTGGCGGAGTGGCGCAGGGCAGAGCGGCCATTGGCGCGAGAGCTAAGATCCGCAGGCTTCGACGTTGAGAGCGCATGGGATCTACGTATCGAAGACTATCCGTTGAGCCCCAAAGACAAAGGAGTGCCATACTCCAACGCGCTACCCATCCTGCTGAGTCATCTCGATCATCCGTACGCTGACCGAACTCGCGAGGGCATTGCGAGGTCCATAGCTGTCGGTCGCAGTTACTGGGTAAAGGCGCCGGATATTACCTTCGACGAGGCATGGGAGAGGGTAATGAGTCTCTATTTGAAAGAAGAGGCGCATACCACCGCGAAGGAAGGGCTTGCGGCTGCAATTTCGGAAATGGCCAATGCTGAGCTGGTCCCGGATGTACTCGAACTTCTGAGAGACGCGACACACGGTGTCAGCAGACTCCTGCTCCTCAGCGTCTTGGCGCGCACGCCTGATAGCCGCGCGGGCACCGCCTTAATCGAGTTTCGCGATGATCCAGTGCTGGCAGAGGAAGTCCGCTCAATTCTTCGTCGTCGCCGACGTACTTGATCCGGCATGTTGAGCTCGCATGTGGTGGCGTTCGACGTTTTTCGGCGAGCCCTCCCTGCCGCTTTTCGCTTGTGACATTTGCCAAACTTGGAGCGTGTTCCCGCTAGAGTGGCTGTGTAAGCCTGTTTAACGAGGGAGATCCTCACAGCGATTGCTAAATCAAACTGCTTGATGGCAAAAAGGCCGAATCGGCGTCGGCCCGTGAACTTCCCTTCCCGAACGACGTCTAGAAACTGGAGTTGATGAACGACCGCGTTTGGCCGATAAGAGCCGTTCAAGGGCTCCAGAAGTAGCCTAAACAGGTGATTCAGACTGCCTCAGACCGTCTGATAGTCTGGTCCTGGCTCAAAGCGGCCGTCAGCGTACTCGGACAACCGAGGGCAGGATCTTGGACTTTGGCATTAGCGAGGCTGCTCTGCTTTTAAGCTGTTTTCTCGCAGGCTACTTGCTCCGTACCGTCGGAGATTTTTCTTTTGGCCTGTTTGAACACTTGTTCATTGCGATACTGGCAGATTTCTTCCTTGTATCGATCCTTCTCCTGCCGGCGATATTGATTTCTGTATTCGCCGAGTGTGACAACAGAGGTGTCATCGCATTGATTGGTTTCTTGGGCGGCGCTTTGGTTGACAAGGGCGTCACCTGGTATCGGAAGCGTCGAGGTAATGCTACTGGACGATGGTGACTAGCGGGCAGTTCCGTCCGCAGTCGCCCGAGAAGAGCCGTTTTGGGGCTCCAGAGGTAGTACGAACGGGTAATTCAAGGCGTCTCAGGACGTTTGATAGGCTGGTGCTGACCCGTTGCAGCAATTCAGACCCCGGCAAGAGAACGGCCGTATTCAGGGCTCAATAGGCCCAGATTCGCTACAATCGGGCTATGACCACTCACGCGGCCAACGTGGACAACCAAGCGTGGTTATCTGTCCGCGTTCATAGACTCGGCCTTTAGCCCGACCTGCTTCTGATGGAAGACCGTCTGGATCTGATTGTCGCGCAAAACTGGGCCTTGATTGGGCTCCTTCTTACCGTTGTGGCAATGAGCATATTCTGTGGAGTGCTGAACCTCAGGAATATGCAAGCCAATCGTAGACGCAACGATGACGAGAACAAGCCTGAGGAGCTATGGGACAAGGACGACCTGAGCACATTGCTCGCATTAACTGAGGAGACTTTGGAAAAGCACCCAAATCGATGGAATGACCTTCACTATCGGGCCCTGGCTCTTCGCAAACTGGGGAGAAACAGCGAAGCACGCCAATTGTTTGAGCACGTCGCAAACGTGGAGCCAATGCTTGCCGAAGCCGCGAAGACCTACATCACGGCAATAGACGATGAATCGTCTGCAAAGCCAGCTCCGACATCGGGCCGCTCGCCGCCCTAACGAAGTGATGGTCATTCACCAAGATTGATGATGCGCGATCAATGGCAGTCCCTGATGTCAGATCTCGGTCTCGAGCCAAACTCGGACACCTACGACGATCTCATTGAGGCGTATACCGAGCCTCATCGGCACTACCATACGACGGTACATATTCGCGAGTGCCTCAACCAATTGCGGCTTTCTCGGGAGGAGGCAGAGCATCCCGAAGAAGTGGAGCTCGCACTATGGTTCCACGATGCTGTCTACAAAATCCCGTCATCCTCTAATGAAGAGAAGAGTGCCGACTGGGCCGTGGACTTTCTCTGGGCCAATAACGTCAGTGGTGATATCGTCGATCGCGTTCGAGATCTTGTACTCGTCACGAAACATGATGCAGAGCCGAGAACTCCAGACGAGTCTCTAATTGTTGATATCGACCTGGCGATCTTGGGTGTAGAGCCTGACGAGTACCAGTTGTTCGAAGAGGCTATTCGAAAGGAGTACCGGAGAATCCCAAGGTTCCTCTACTGGAAAGGAAGACGAGGCATTCTCAAGGAGTTTCTGTCGAGAGAAGCGATCTATCGGAGTGCTTTCTATGTAGAGCAGTTCGAGAAACGAGCGAGAGAGAACCTGAAGTCGGTTCTTGAGGCGGGCAGTAGATGAGCGGCTCCTTCTGGCCGACAGCAGAACGAACATTGTGGGTTTCTTAGCAACAGTTCTTTTACTTCTAGGCTTCGTGTTCTGGGGCAACCACCTTCAGTACAGGTGGTGTCAAGAACGCGGAAATGCCGGTCGGTACTATTCGGCGCTTTTTTCCATGACGGAGCAATCGGAATTGATCCGTGACATTTGGAGAGAGAGCGGTTGGTCTATGCTTGGTCAATTCGGCATCGGAATAGCGATTTGGTGGACGTTTCTAGTAGCAGTTTTCGGTCTGTTCTAGTTTCCGCTTCTGGCCGAGAGTAGCCACCCAGGGGCCGTCGATGTCGTCTGAAGGGGTGATTCAGAGCGTCACAAAGGCGCTGCTAGTCTGCTCCGGACCCGATGCAGTCATTGGATGAAACGCTGAATTGAAGACTTTCGTCGAGTTTCGATCAAATAAGTTTCCTCCGTACGCGGGTGAGGAGGAGGAGATCAATCCGGGTCTGTGGGGGAGACGCCTCGCTGAGTACTTCATGTCCGAGCTGCCCAAACATGGGGTTGAACCCATTGAGATCATTCCAGAGGACTGGGGCTATTACTTGCCAATTCGAAGTGAAGGTATGAAGCACGCTCTTTGCTGCGGCCACCAATATGGCGACGACGACGAATTCCTATGCTTTACTGATCCGCAACAGCCTTTGACAAAGAGGCTTTTCAAGAAGATTGACGCGACAGCTGAACTGACCAGTCTGGTCTCCACTTTGGACAAGATCCTTACGTCCGACCCCGACGTCAGTGCTATTGTTTGGCGCGAGGCCTAGCGCCCGCTCCTGGCCGCAATGAGACGCCGGTATCAGATAGATGATAGAAGCATCTTGTCACTGTGGCGCGATTCGGCTCCGAGCTGACTCGAAACCGGAATCAGTCACCGAATGCAACTGCTCGATCTGTCGCCGGCTGGGCGCTCTCTGGGCCTACTATCGTCAGGATCAGGTGCAGGTAGTTGGCGATCTCGAAGCTACTGTCGGATACGCATGGGGCGACAAGTCGCTAGTGTTCCAGCATTGCCGTACCTGCGGCTGTACGACGCACTACGACAGTCTTAACGGCCGACAGAGGCGAGCCGTCAATGCCAGACTCATAGACGATTCTTGTATTCGTGGGACGCCGATCCGAAAGTTTGACGGAGCATCGACTTGGACGTACTTGCCGAGCGACTCTACAGTGGTCTAGCGACAGACGTAGACCCGTTGGCGTCCTTGATGTGCGGGCACCACAGCTGAGGGGTTTCCAATGACAATCGCGTTCAGAGAAGCTTGTTATTCTGACGCGAAAGTTATCGCTGAAACCGTGCGCCTATCGTTCAGAGATGTCGCTGAGAAGTTCGCGATTACTCGAGCGGCCGCGCCAACTCACCCATCTAACTGCGAACCAGACTGGATCCAGCGAGACATGGACGCTGGCTGGGTGTATTTGCTGGCTGAGGAAGCAAGCGCGGTCATTGGATGCATTGCATACAAAAGGACCGATTCTCGAACCCTAGAGGCTCAACGGCTTGCAGTGTTACCTGAGAATCGCGGTGGCGCTATCGCCAAACAGCTTAACAACGCAATTTTTGTACATGCGCGTGAGAATGGAATTGCGAAGATACGCATATCCATTGTTTCTCAGCACACCGCACTGAAACGATGGTACCTACAGATGGGGTTTTCAGAATGCGAGACCAAGCAGTTTGAGCAACTGCCCTTCCGCGTTACCTTCTTGGAGTATCAAATAGATGAAGGCTGCTTACCGTCCGCTGCTGGCCGAGAAGAGCCATTCAAGTGCCAAAGAGGTAGCCCAAACGGGTGATTCAGGCTGTCTCGAAGGGTTTGATAGTCTGGTCCTGACCTAAAGCGGACTGCCAGTTCAGTAGCGAAGTAAGTCCTATTCAGCGAACAATGAGCCCAGATTCGTTACAATCAAGGCCATGACCCTAGTAGCTTTCAGCGTCGCCAGTTGGAACCCGACTTCCAGCTGTGCGAACGACATCTACCGCAGGTTCTGAGCGTGGTTTCAGTTGTACTCACGGTCTTTCTCTTGGGTACGTCGCTTGTTTGGCTCTACCTCAATTGCGTTTCCTCTTTCTTGGTAGTAGTCGATCCTGATTTGCCCAGGATGCAGCGGGTTTCAAAGCTCGTTGTTATATGGCTTGTCCCGTTCGTAGGAGCGATGTTTGTTCTGCACCTGATCAAAGACTACGCTCCAGAGTTGATCGACCGAATTTGGTTGCCCCCCTTTGTTGGTGGAGCCGTAGCAGGCGAACCACTGACACGTGCCAAGCAAGCCAATCAGGCAGAGGGAGGCGGCTGGACGCCCCAGCACCTCGTCAACGATATCGACGGCGGTGGCGGCGAAGGCGGCGACTAGTCATCGGCCCCACAATCCTCGATATGCGGAGAGGTTGCTGCTAGCAGGCGCAAACCTGGCCCTCGGCTACAACTCCTACTACTGAGCCGTCCCGGTCATCCTGGCGGGGGGTGCTAGTTTGAGTTCTAGAACTCGGCACATTCAATCCAAATACTAGCTAGACAACCATGCCAGACTTCAAAAGTTTGTGAAGCAGTGCGTAGTCTGCCAACGTGTCGGCTATGACGAGAAGAAGCTCGAAGAACGAACCGAGGCGCTGTTCAGAGAGCAGGTGAAGAGGTACTACGAACCCATTTCCCTTGACCGTCTGGGCCGATGCCGTGATTGCGCAGCAGGGTTCCAGTAGCGTCTTGATCTCAGCGGCCGCTAATGGCCGCAATCCGACAGAGCAAACTTTTCAGGTTACAGATAACGAGGACTCAGACGGCTTAAAAAATGTCCGTCACGCACCCGTCGGACGCAGGAGCGACGAGTCGTCGGAACTTGGCCAGTGCCCCTGCGCAGCGCCCTATCGACTGACCAGCCGGGTCGCTCTTCCTGGTTGCGAGCTCGTTCTCAGCGACCACTAGGTCGACCTGCTTCTGCTCGAGATTGATCACAATAGGGTCGCCATCCTGGACATAGGCAATCGGCCCGCCATCCGCGGCCTCGGGTACGACATGACCCACCAGCAGCCCGTGTGACCCGCCCGAGAATCGCCCGTCAGTGACCAGCGCGACATCCCCACCTAGTCCGGCACCCACCAGCGCCGACGATGCATAGAGCATCTCCGGCATGCCGGGCCCGCCTTTGGGCCCTTGCCCACGAATGATGGCGACATCACCTGCCGAAACGGTCCCAGATGCAATTGCGGCAACCATTGACGTTTCCGTCTCAAAGACTCGAGCGGGTCCCCGAAACACCTGCGAACGCGGCAACGAGGTTTTGGCGACGGCGCCCCCAGGCGCAAGAGAGCCCCAAAGCGGGTGCATATGGCCATGAGGACTGATCGGTGAGCTTGTCGGGCGCACTACCTCCTGGCTTTCGGGAAGGGGTGCGACGCCGTCAAGGTTGTCGGCTAGGCTAGCTCCGGTCACGGTCATCACGTCGCCGTGCAGTAGATCTGCCTCCAGTAATGTCCTGAGCAACGCCGGTGCTCCGCCGATTCTGTGCAGGTCTGCCATCAGATAGCGACCGCTCGGCTTCATGTCCGCCAATAGCGGCACGCGGTCGTTGATTTGAGCGATATCTTCAAGGTGCCAGTCGATTCTCAGCGTCCGAGCCAGGGCCAGTAGGTGCAAGACCACATTAGTGGACCCACCCATGGCGATGACGACCGTCAATGCGTTCTCGAGTGACTCGCGAGTTAGTATTCGCGACGGCCGAAGATCGTTCTCGAGCATCTTTTTGAGCACCGGTCCAACTGCGTTGCATTCCGCACGTTTCTCGGCGCTCTCGGCCGGATTAGAACTGCTGGCTGGCAGACTCATGCCCATCGCCTCGATCGCCAGCGCCATTGAACTCGCCGTGTACATGCCGCCGCAGGAGCCGGCGCCTGGGCACGCTCGGGCGATAACTTCGCGCTGCCGGGTCCGGTCGATCTTTTCTGCGAGGAGTTCGCCGTACGACTCGAATGCCGAAATGACGTCGATAGTTTCACCGTCAAGACAGCCTGGCGCAATCGTGCCGCCGAATACGATCAGGCTCGGTCGATCGAGCCGCGCTATAGCCAGAAGGCATCCCGGCAGGTTCTTGTCACACCCGGGGATCGACACATTGGCATCGTAGCTATGTGCAGCCACCATGGTCTCGATCGAATCTGCAATCAACTCCCGCGAAGGCAGTGAGTAGCGCATACCGGGCGTGCCCATCGATATCGCATCATTCACGCCGACCGCGGCTGAGCGGAATGCAACCAGGCCGCTTTGCCGCAAGCTGTCCGCGACAATCATTGCGAGATCCAGTGTATGGATGTTGCAGGTACTGCCCTCGTACCAAACTGTTGTTACCGCGACTTGTGGCTTGGCGAGGTCGTCGCGGGTCAGCCCCACGCCGTGCAATATTGCCTGTGCGGCCCCGTGCCCCGGGCCCTGAGTGATTTGAGCGCTGTAGTGATTGAGTTGGCGACGCATCGCTAGCAAGGCCTCAGAATCGGCTGGTGCAAGCGATACTGTCTGTTATGCTGAATACCGTCCAATACTATATTTCTGGACTTAGGATACGGTTTCGGTATGCAACGTCAGCCCGAGCTTCGTCAGCTTCGCTATTTCATCGCGGTAGCCGAACACCAGAGTTTCACGCGGGCGGCCGAAGCGCTGCATTTGACTCAGCCCCCACTGACTCGCCAGATCCAGGCGCTGGAAGCGAATCTCGGAACTGAACTATTGATTCGCGACCGGGCAGGACTGCGTCTTACGGCCGCAGGCGAATACCTGCTGTCAGAAGCCCGGGAAGTCCTACAGCGGGTGCGAGACATCGGCAGCACGGCAGCGGAGATCTCTGCCGGTCGCATTGGCCGTGTCGAGATCGGCTTCACGAGTACGGCCTTATACGGCAACCTGCCTAACTGGGTGCGCAAAATTCGTGAGTTAGAGCCCGGCCTCCGACTGTCACTGCATGAGCTGACGCTCACTGAGCAACTCGCAGCGATTCGTAGCCAGCGCATCGACCTTGGCGTTGCGCTATGCGTCGATACCGAGCCCGACTTGATACATCGTACGTCGGCGACGGAAGCGATGGTTGCCTGCCTGCCCGTGGACCATCCGCGTGCGCACGGCGACAGTCGGCGACCGCTCAGAGCGACCCATTTGGCGGGTGAGTCGTTTGTCGGCTTTCCGCGCGGGCTGGCGCCCCTATTGTTTGATCGGATAGCAGCCTATCTCGATGAACACTCGGTAGCGTTCAACCCGATCCAGGAAGCCGTGCAGATGCAAACCATAATCGGCCTCGTATCGAGCGGCCTCGGCGTCGCGATCGTGCCAGCTTCCATGCGGCAGCTAACCCGACCGGGGGTCGTATACCGCCGCTTGTCACCGAAGACACCCTCGCTCGAAACCCGGGCTATCTGGTCCCGCAGTAGTGACAATCCGGCACTGGCCGTCGTGGTCGATATCATGTCCGGCGAGTGCCAGGCCGAGAACGCCTGCAACAGAGAAGGGCTATGAGTAATCAAGAGCAGGAAGTCCGTGATGCGTGGCAAGCGAACGCCAGCGCTTGGTCGCGTGCGGTTCGGTCCGGCGCTATCGGATCACGGGCACGGGTCACTGACGCTGCGGTCATAAACCAAATCAAAAAATCCCGGCCTCGGTCGATTCTGGACCTGGGCTGCGGGGAAGGGTGGCTATGTCGCGCATTGAAGGCCGAAGGTATTGATACGGTCGGTATCGATCTTGTGCCTGCATTGATTGCTGCTGCGGCTGCCGCCGACCCTGATGGGGTGTACCACTGCTTGGACTACGATCAATTGTCTCGTCTACCGCTTAGGGTCGACGCTGTAATCGCTAACTTTTCACTGTTTTCAGCAGATCTAGCCTCCACACTTGCGGCAGTATCCGACCTGGTAGTGCCCGGCGGAAGTCTGATTATCCAGACCCTACACCCTTGGGTCGCGGGAACGGAGAGCTACGACGACGATTGGCGACTAGAACGCTTCACGGATCTGGACGGAGGCTTTCCGGCAGCTTCTCCATGGTACTTCAGAACGCTCTCATCTTGGACGCAGACTTTTTGCGAGTCCGGTTGGCGATTGCAAACGATTCAAGAACCGGTAGATCCTGCAACTGATCTGCCAGCCTCAATACTGTTTATTTGTACTTGCTAGTTGGCCAAGCGTTATCGAGACCGTAGGCCTCCCGTCGACAGCTCCGCCGTGGCATGACCGCCGAGATAGCACCGCGCGGAACGGGGAAGTGGAAGCTTGAGTTCAAGCAGTCGAGAATGCCCCGGCGTGGCGACAAACAGCTAAATCGGACTATCGGTAGCAGACTCGCAGTAATCGGCCAGGAGCAGCCGTTGAGCAATTGCTGTCAGAACCTCTGTAGAAGCGACTCATTGAGTTCATTGAGACTGGAAAGAACAAAATCTACGTGATCTTTCATCGCAGTAATTTGGCTTGGATGCGACGGTACTCCAACTACTGGCATGCCGGCCGACCGGGCGGCGATCGCCCCAGTAGGCGAGTCTTCCAGCGCAATGCATCTGTCGGCGCCTACCTCCAGACGACCAGCCGCCATGAGATAGCTGTCCGGGGCGGGTTTTCCGTTCTGCACATCGTCCGCCGTGACTACAACATCCAGCCTTTCTTCGATGTTTAGTGCCTTTAGTGCTGGAAGACAGATTTGCCGAGGTGAATTCGTCACGAGACCGATCCGCAAGCCCAGCTCTTCGCATACACTGAACGCCTGGATGACACCGGGTAGAACCGCTCCCGAACTGCAGAGGGCATCTGCAACCCGCGCAACAACCTTCCCTTCAACCTCTTCGAGACTTGGGCCTACCCATGGCTGGCGGCGAAACCAAAACTCTGTGACGGCCTGCGTCGTCATGCCTTGCGTCTGCAGCTGTAGTCGTTCAGTAACGACAACGCCAACGCTACCGAACACATAACGCTCCGCCGCTTGCCACAAAGGTTCCGAGTCGACGACCAAGCCGTCGAAGTCAAACAGTGCCGCCTCAAGTGTCGTCACGAGATTGCAATTTCCGAACTGCTGAGATAAACGGGCGTGAAACTAGTATCTGCCGATCCAACACTTCACCGGAAACGCCCGATTACTGTTACCTGGGCACGCCCAATTGACCCTTATCGGCCATAAGGAGACGCTCGTAGTTCAACCGAAGCGCCGGAGACCACTCAATTTCTCCCCCACAGGCACAAAGCTCCAGCCCAGCACCTCGGCAGCACGCCTATCGCTCTCACTGTCGCCATAGTACGTGATGGATTCGAATGTCGCGTCAAGCTGTACAAGCGCATGCGCCATGATCGATGCCTTGTCGATGTGATCATTGCAGGACGCCAAAGGTACGTTATCGAGGGGAAACTGAGATGACTTCAGCTTGAGTCGCGCCGAGGCTCCCCAGCCAGCGGTGGCATACGCGATTTTGCAGTCGCATGTCTTGGCTAGCTTGCAAACGAAGTCCTTCGCGCCCGGTACCTCCAGGATAGGCCCGTGGTCTTCTATGTGACTGGATATTTGTGCGACGAACTCATTCTCGGCAGCGCGAAGCATGCCTTCCGAATCTGCGATGTCGTTGTCCGCAAGAATCTCAAGAAGGGTTCCGGACCCGGAGATATTCTTGTACTGGCTCCAGGAGTCTCTGAGCCGCACAGGCCCCAATACGTGCTTGATGACAGATGCATAAGTTCTGTCATCGAGTTCATTCGACTGAAGAAGAGTACCGTCAATATCGAAAATTACCGCGCGCATACAAGCACCGCTTGCCTATGCTGGCTGTACCTCAATGAAGCTCTTCATTCGCTAGACGAAGACCCAGACCTATCAATAACGCACCAAGCGCTCGGTTAAGCCAGCTCGATAGCTCAACATTTGAACGCAACGCCGCTGTGAATGACGAGGATGAGTACACGATCAGAATGTTGATTGCGACCGCGATGATGTTGACGGTGAAGCCCAGTACAAGGAGCTGAAACAGCGTGTTTCCGTTCTCCGGTACGACAAACTGCGGTAGCAAAGCCAGGAAGAAGACAGCAACCTTCGGATTGAGAACGTCGCTCCAGAAGCCCTGCCAAAAAACCGCCTTCCCGGATAGCCTGGAGACTCCCCGGGTATCGACTTCGCTGCCCGTTCCTCGCCCGCGAAAGGCCTGCACTCCGAGATAGCAGAGGTATGCTGCGCCGGCCATCTTGACAACCGAGAAAGCAAACGAAGACGTAGCGAGAATGGCTGACAGCCCACCTATAGCCGCAAACAGATGACAGTAGCCTCCGAGGTTGATACCGAGTGCAGCGATAACTCCTGCGCGCTTACCCTGAACAATCGACCTGCCGAGCAAGTAGAGCATGTCCGGCCCAGGGACGATACAGAGCAAGATGCTGGCACCGATGAATAGAAAGTAGTCGTGTAGGTCTATCACCGGTCTACTTTGCTGGCGTCATCAAGTGGCCAGGCGACATGCCTCTCTTGTCGGCGCTCCACCAAGCACAGGTGGGCGCTTGCCTCCATAGACACTAGTGGTCTGTCCCAGCGTATATCCATAGTGGATGGGTATTACCCGCCTGCCTGAATCCCAGCTTCCTATAGAACGCGACTGCGCCGTTGTCTGCAGTGATCATGTGCTGATGGAATCCGTCGTAGACCCCGATCAGCGCCTTCATAATCTTTTTCCCAATCCCTTGATTGTGAAACTCCGGGTGCACAAGCAAATGCGGATAGTAGACGACCAGGTGTCCGTCAGATATGGCGTTTCCAAGTCCGACCAAGCGGCCGTCAACACGAGCAGTAGCAAGCGATGAAGAGCCTCTGAGTGCCGCGATCAACTGGATCGGCTTGTCTGCTGCAGACCACCTGTTCGCGCGATAGAGATCGAGGGTTTCGTCTTCGCCGATCTCGTCGTCCAAACGCACTATTGCATCCATTGTTGCAGCGACTTCTACCGTACTATGTTCGAGGCAAAGGTGTGCAATGGGTCAGGAGCAGACTATCAGACGCGCTTTACGGCGGCCTCCATCGCCCGATCAGGCGCTTGTGGCGTCCCTGAACTGCATCTCTCGGCCAAAAGCAAGCATCCATAACAACGAACGACGCGGACAACGGCAACCGGCGTATCCAGGTCTTTTATCGCCCGCTAACCGGATACAGAAGTTCTCGATTGCAGCCCAGTCAGGCGTGCGGGCTCAGAACGTCGAGTCGCCAATAAGGCGAGGGCTGAGACAAACAAAAGCACAGCCGGTGGCGCCGGAACAACACTTACTGCGAACGTGTCTGCGAAAACTTCTCCACGAACGATCGTGTCTGTGTTGGTTTCATCAATGACGAGATTGATAAAGTTGTTTTGGAAAGCCCGAGATGACAAACCTACCAGCACGTCCGTCATTGTCGATTGAAACGCCAAAGCCGATGGGTCAAACAGTCCAACCTGAAATGACTGAAAATTTTTATCGCCCGCCAAATCCGAATCGACTACGAGATATGCAACGAGTGCCAGTAGGTCGAACGGGCCGGTTGTCTCACCATTTTCCGCTTCCAACTCTCGATCGTTAGATACGACTACGTAGACGTCATCCCACTCGTCGAGGCTAAGACCAAATGTGTCGTCGCCTACTGAGATTGACCCGACGACGCCCCGGTACTCGCAGAGTTCGCCGCCAATTGCGCTCGGAGATTCGTAAACGGTTTCACAAGTCGCGTCGGTAGGCAGCGAGAAATTCAGATCTACCGGACCCCCTGGCAATAGGCTTGTCGATGACGGCAATTCGCCCTGCAATGAAAAACGCAGCGCGGATGCAAAGGCCGTGCCTTCGAAGATGCCCAAACAGAGCACAGCCGCGAACAAAAGTAGTGACCGGCGCTCATTTGGCATTGTTGATTCCTTTCAACTATTGTTTGTGTCGATCCTAACAGAACTTTTACCTTGTGCTCGAAACAGCGGTTTATGTAAAGCATGTGAATGTCAACGTCCGTTGATGACCCTTTCCAGCCGGTCACGATTGACATCGAGATAAGTCGCATTCGCAGTCAATAGCGCCAGATTCGGTACAATCTGGGCAACGAGCCGTCGTACGTCACACGCAGAAAGCTGCGACGTATCTCGGCGCAGCGTCCACAAAATCAGCTGTTTCGTGGATTCAACGAAAAACAACACGCGGATTGGCAGATTCGCACCGCCGGACTCCGATCCATCGGCATGGCTGCTGTACGCAGTCGGATACCTGTCAATCCAGTTCTTGTTGGGCTCAGTACTTTTTTATTTGATTGGATTCGATGGGACCGATCGACCAACTGCTTTACCAATCGCCGGGATGCTTATCACTGGAATTGGAACAACAACAGCGTTTTTTCTTGTCAATCGGCGAGTGTGGACTAGAAGCGAGTTCTGGCGTGTGTCCCTAAGCGTAGTTTTTGGGAATCTGGTAATCGCCGAGCTTGTTATTCAAGGGCACTTGCAAGAGGTCGCGATCAATCCAGTTCTCTGGCTTCGCTTCTCTGAGTTGGCGGCTCGCGCAGCGACACTCATCGGTTCCGCCATATTTGTGCCCGGCAGCCTGGTCCTCTACACAATTTTCGACGACCTACGGAGAACCGATGGACCACCTGGCTAACCAGCTACAACAGCCGACCGCTCCTGGCCGAAAGCGAGCAGTCGTAAGCGTTGAGTGTCGGCAAATTCCGTAATGGACGTAGAAGACCCTAATCCTATCTTCTTGGGTTTCTTTGTCCTGGTGTTTATTGCCGCATGGATAACGGCGGTCGTGTCCTGGTTTCGGATGGTTACAGCCAAGGATCGT
>JANQQA010000357.1 GCA_028285205.1 Bythopirellula sp.
ATACCTTCGATTACAAGCCTTCGATGGTTGGCATGGATGGCAAGACGGTTGCCGTGAAGACTCACGGCCGTGGTGGCCATAAAAACTCCGGACGTATCGTCGAACCGCGCTGGAACTTTCGCCAGTATGGCCAGTGCGGCAAGTGGATCAGCGATCTGTTTCCCAACTTAGGGCAGCACGTCGATGATATCGCGTTTTTGCATTCGATGACGGCCGAGTCGCCGATTCACGGTTCCGCGCTGTTGATGATGAACTCCGGTAAGCTGCAATCGGGGAACCCGTGCCTGGGCTCCTGGGTGAACTACGGACTGGGTAGCGTTAACGAAAACCTACCTGGTTTCGTCGTCATGCTCGATCCCTCCGGCGGTCCCATTTCCGGCGCTAAGAACTGGTCCAACGGCTTCATGCCGGCAACCTATCAAGGTACGGTGTTTCGCAGTGAGGGAGCGCCGATTCTCGACCTGAAATCGCCGGAAGGCATGTCGCGCGAACTAGAACGCGATCTGCTCGATGCGATCGGCAAGACCAACCAGCGGCATTTTGCGACGCGAGGTGACAACAGCGATCTGGCTGCTCGTCTGGCAAGCTACGAGTTGGCGTACAACATGCAGACCGCGGCGCCCGAGGCCGTCGACCTATCGCAAGAAACCATGGCAACGCACGCATTGTATGGCACCGAGCACGAGACCACGCGCGATTTCGGCACTCGCTGCATGATCGCGCGGCGATTAGTCGAACGTGGCGTGCGATTCGTACAGGTCTATTCCGGCGGCCACCATAATGACAAGAATTGGGACGCCCACGGCGACCTGGAGTTCAATCACAACCTCAATGCCAAGAAGACCGACCAGCCGATCGCCGCTTTGCTGACCGACCTGAAGCAGCGGGGACTGCTCGACGAAACATTGGTCGTCTGGGGAGGCGAGTTCGGCAGGCAGCCGACTGCCGAGTATTCGCAAGGCTCGGGACGCGACCACAATTCGAAGGGATTCACGATGTGGATGGCTGGTGGCGGCATCAAGGGTGGCGTCTCGGTGGGCACCACCGACGAGTTAGGCAGCACTGCCGTCGAACAGCCGATGCATGTCAAACGCCTGCACGCGACCGTGCTGAAGCAACTCGGTTGCGACCCGAACAGGCTCAGCTACTTCTACAACGGCCTTGACCAAAAGCTCGTGGGTGTCGAGCACACCGAGCCGATCGCCGAGATCATCGCGTGATTCGGTTCTATCGTCGGCTCGGCAGGTGTAAGGCTGGCAGAGCCTAAGTTCTGAGGTGCCCTCTAGGCCAGGTTTTCCTTTCTCCGATCTTCCCATGCAGGCCAACCGTAGATGCCATGCATCTCCTCGACTCCAAACTCACATCCGGCTGCCTTCGGGAGGTCGTCAAATCCGCCTTGGTCCCGCATCTCAATTGCAAGGTTTCTAATGGTCTCGCCAAGTTCAACACAGAATGTGTCGCCGATACGTTCTGATAATTTTGGCCAGTCGGGCATATCGATCGAGTTACCCTCAAGGCGGATCGTCCATGTGCCATCCGGACCCGCATCGGTTCTTGTGTCAAGAAAGAGACAGAATAGCCCGCCCTGAGAAGCTTCGTAGCCGAATTCAATGTACTTAACTGGCTGATCGATCGGATGCTCTGAGATTCTCCGAAGAACATATTTTCTGAGGACTGACTTGATCGCTGAAAGCTCTGTCATTTCATGTGCCACTCGCTGATGAGTATAACTAAATACCTCTCGATTTGTGTGTTGGCCTTTACTGCGTCAGAGCCTGTTCCGGACGACATCTTTTGTGCCTTTTGTGTTTTTCGTGGCTCATCTTCTGGCTGATGAACTTACGTATTCAGAAGCTGCCACTGACCGCTCTTGTCGCTGCTCAGCACGGCTTCGATGACGTTCATATTCGCCACCGCGTCCTCGATCGGGGTTGGCACCGGCGTGTCGTTTAGAATCGCCTCAGACATCAGATCACCCTGGATGAGGTACTGATCGCAGACGGGCAGCGAGATTTCCTCGAGCCCGGCGTCAGTCTCGTGCCACAGTCGGCAGGGCACTTTGTTGGGGGCGTTGAACGGGATTTCGATCTCAACCCGACCCGTCGTGCCGAAGATGTTCACGCGTTGATACTTCCACAGTTGCGTCGAGCACGTGAACGTCGACGTGTGCTCGCCAAAGTCCAAAATCCCGCTGGCCAGTCGGTCGGTGTTCATCTCGGGATCAAACTCGACAAGCCCCATCACACGCCGCGGCTCGCTATCGAAAATGAACCGTGACAGTGAAATGCAATAGCAGCCGATATCCATTAGACCGCCGCCGCCGATCTCGGCCTGATTGCGAATGTTGGAGGCGTCGTCGTTGAAGTAAGAGAAGAAACTCTGAATCGTGCGTAGCTGGCCGACTCCGCCCCCTTGCACGATTTCCTTCGCACGTTGCCACTGTGGATGATGGCGATACATGAACGCCTCCATCACCTTAAATTGCGGATGTGCGCGAGCCGCGTCGACCAATTGTTGACCTTCCGCTGCAGTCAGCGCGATCGGTTTCTCGCACAGGACGTGCTTGCCCGCTTCGATTGCCTGCACCGACAAAGGCACATGCAAGTGGTTGGGCAGCGGATTGTAGATCGCATCGATTTCGTCGCTGGCAAGGAGTTCCTCGTAGGAACCGTAGGCCGTCGGAATGCCCAGTCGGTCGGCTGTCGCTTTGGCTTTCTCCAAATCGCGGGAGCAAATCGCCGTGATCTCACAGATCTCGCTCTGCTGCATGGCAGGGATCACCTGCTCGGTGCCGATTTTGGCGGTGCTCAGGATACCCCAACGGACTTTTGCCATGGTTTTAGTCTCGCGGTTTGTCGGAGAGAATTTCGAGATTGATGTCTTTGAAGTAAACCGTCATTGGTTGGCCTGCATGAACTTGCAGAGCGATGATCCCGCGCTTTAACGCCTTCTCGTGGTTATCGGTGACGTCGATCGTCGTTTTGCCGTCGAGCTTGTGAATGAGGCGGTTGCCATTGGCGATGATCTCGTACTCGTGCCACTGCGAAAGGTCGACGGGCGTCACTTCGAAGGCAGCCTTGTCGACGCTTGATGCGCTCGACTCGGTTTCCAGCACGGCCTTGGTGCCACGTTCTGCCATGATGCTCCGACCAGTGCCCTCGCCATACAACATCGCGGTGTATTCTGGTTTTGAGTGCATGTCTGCCTGGTAGCCGATGACCTTCCAAGTCTTCGGATCCGCGAGCGTGCTACGGTATTGCACGCCCGAGTTATTGTCGCCTTCGAGCCGTGCCTTGTACGTCAGGCGAAAGTTGTCGTACTCGCTGCCCTTCCAGACCAGAAACGTATTTGCTTTGATCTTGTGATCCACTGAACTGCCGACGATTGCGCCATCCTCGACCGACCAAACTTGCGGATCGCCGTCCCAACCATCGAGGTTCCGACCGTTGAACAGTTCTTGCTTGTCGCCTGCATGTGCGGCACCTACGAGTCCAAGAAAAAACAACAATGAAGCCAGCCGGCAAAGCCCCCGCATGGCAAATTTACACTGAACCATCAGACCGTCTCCCAAGTGCGATCGGCACCTGACTTGAGCACGGCATCGCACACGGCCTGCGTCTCGAGCGCGTCTCTAAAGGTGGGGTTCGTTGGCTGGCCGGATTCCAGATTTTTGAGGAAATCGGCCACTTGATGCACAAAACTGTGTTCGTAGCCGATACACAGTCCTGGCACCCACCATTTGTCCATGTAGGGCATCTCACCCTCGGTAATGTGAATCGTCCGCCAGCCACGTGTTTCGGGTCCGTCGGCGTGCTCGAAGAAATCGAGCCGATTTAGGTCATGTAGGTCCCAACGCAGCGACGCCTTTTCGCCGTTTATCTCCAGCGTGTACAGCGCCTTGTGGCCCCGTGCGTAGCGCGTGGATTCGAATAGGCCCAGCGATCCGTTGTCGAAGTGACACAAGAACGCGCAGGCGTCGTCGATGCCGACTTCTTGGACTTGCTGTGTTTCGGCATGGAGACGCTGCTTGACGAACGTTTCCGTCATGGCGCTCACATCAACGATCGAGCCATTCAGCCAAATCGCGGTATCAATGCAGTGCGCCAGCAGGTCGCCCGTGACGCCGGAGCCTGCGGCCGCAGAGTCGAGCCGCCACGTCGCCGCCCCGCCCTGCGGTACGTCTTCGGAAATCGTCCAGTCTTGCAGGAAGTTGGAACGATAGTGATAAATTCGTCCCAATCGGCCGTCATCAATCAATTGCTTGGCAAGTGAGACAGCCGGGATGCGACGGTAGTTGTACCACACCGTGTTGGCAACGCCCGCTTTTTCGATCGCATCGCACATCTCCTTGCCTTCGGCGACGTTCATGGCGAGCGGCTTTTCGCACAGTATCATCTTGCCGGCCTCAGCAGCGGCGATCGCCATCTCTTTGTGCAGATTGTTGGGAACGCAGATGTCAACCGCGTCGATATCGTCGCGTTTTAGTAGGTCCCGCCAGTCGGTCTCGTGCGAGGCGTAACCCCACTGCTCAGCGAAGGCCTTGACCTTTTCTTCGTTGCGAGCACACGCGGCTTGCAAGACGGGACGGTACTTTAGTTCCGGAAAAAAGTCAGGCACACGTTTATAGGCATTCGTGTGGGCTCGACCCATGAAGCCGTAGCCGATCATGCCGATTCGAATTGGTTCGCTCATCTTCGTGACTCCTTCGCCGCGGTAAGGGGGGACTTTGCAGGTGTTCGCTACTCGACCCAGCCGTGTTCGTTACGCACATCGACCATCGCGGCCAGGATCTTGTTCCAGGTTTCTTGTTGCAGCATCTTTTCGTTGGGGAACATGCAGCCGTCCCAACAGAGGTGGCGGCACGTCTTGGTGAGCTCGCCTGATCCATCGCGGAGCCAGTAGCCGGCAGACTTCGTAATGTCGAGTTTCCCGTTAGGATCGTCAGGCAAGCAATGTCGACCGGTCTTGTCGTGAGAACCCGAGCCGAAGACGGTCGCGTCGTTTTGCGCGACGTGGAAGTCGATGGTCCACGGCCGTAACGCGTCGGTCAGCGTTTGGTACTGCTCATAGAACTTCGCGGTGTCCGACCAGTCGAAATCCTCGGGCAGCAACGCATCGTCGGGTGCGTTGTAGCCGAGCAGATAGAGCAGCGTGTGAGCCATGTCTGCCTGGAAACCAAGTGTCTTGGGTCGGTCGACCAATTCCAACAGTTGGACCATCGTCTTCCAACTGTGCATACCACCCCAGCAGATTTCGCCCTCGGCGGCCAACCGTTCGCCGTGTTGCTCGGCGATGTCGGATGCTTGACGGAAGGTCTCGGCGATCGCCTTTTGGTTCTTTTCGGGGTCCGCCGCCCAAGAACCGGGATCGCAGGCCGAGTCGATGCGGATTGCTCCGTTGGGACGCACGCCCATTTGACGGAGCTTCGCCCCAATCAGGCACGCTTTCTCGACCTGTCGTAGAAAGCCCTCCACGTCCGACGGCTCGCCCATCGCCGAGCCGCCACCCAGCGGCGGCCACACCGGCGCGACGAGGCTACCAATCTCTAGGTTCTTCGACGTCACTATGTCGGCCAGTGCCTTCAGATCGTCGTCGGTCGATTCGATGTCGACGTGCGGTGCACTGAGCATTAAGTCGATGCCGTCGAATTTACTGCCATCAACTTCCGCACTGGCGGTGAAGTCGAGCAGCGTATCCAACTCAATTATCGGTTCGCCGTCTTCGCCCTTGCCGACGAGGCCCGGCCAAGCGGCGTTGTGAAGCTTTGGGAAGTTGTTGGATGAGGCCATAATGCAAATCCTATTTGTTGAGTCCTTGTGATATCTGAGACGTCATGGGGTAAGAACAGGGTTCACCCCAGGGCCAAAGTGTTTCAACATCACAATTGGGTCAGTTTTGCTCGGATTCGAGATCTTGATGCCATCTTTCGCAGCCGATTCGGAAACGAAGTATTCGTCATGAGTGAGTTGACCGTAGCGGATGATCGAGGGCGTCTCGATGTCCCAAACGCCCAGCTTTCCGTATCCCTGCAAAACGATTAAGCCGTAGGCACCGTTGTCTCTGATGGTGACTGAGCCACCAGGGAGAACGGTCAATTCCTTGGCACTGTAAGCTTCGCTGCGATAACAGATCCACTTTTCTTCGTACCCCTCGGACCGCATGGTTTCCAGTTCAGCAACGGGAATCGGATTCATGAAGTGGTTGGCTACGAAGTTCGGATCGATGTTCGCTTCCCAATCGATCACTTCGACCAGATAGTCGAAATTTCCAACTTGGTCTTTGGGCGTGTCCTTCCAGAGTAGTTCCTCCGGAATCACTTTGTCGTGGGCGACGGACTCATACATTGCGAATACGTCGGAGGCCTTCTGCGGTTCGTAGGTGCACATGCTCCCAGGGGCGTGGAGAACTCCCGGCGGAATATCCCAGCCCGTTCCTGGCTTGAGTGCGTACGCAGCGGACAGGTCGGTGATGCGGTTGTCACCTTCCGTGAAACGCACCAAGGTATCGCGGACCTCATCTTTGGTGACACCTGGGTTGAGGCCCATGAATGTGTAGGGAAAGTCACCGCCGTGGTTGTTCACCTGCGGCGGAAAGTAATACGCCTCGGGTTTGCCCTTGGCATTCACGCGGGCGGCGTACTCATCGTCGTGGTGAATGTGAAAGGGCAGCGCTCCCTGGTTGTCGAAGAACTTCGAATACATTGGCAGGCATTCGTGCTCTTCCCAAAGTTTCTCGCCGATTAGCTGGCCTTTCAGCTCATTGACCGCGTCACGCAATAGGAACTGCTCAGTGGAGTCGCCGTCCTCGACGACGATGTGACTTAGCCCTTCGTTTTTGCTGGTTAGTGGCCCATTGTCAGCGGGCGTGGTCGACGAAAACCATCGTTCGTCGATGCCGCCGCGCTCCGCGCCTAAGGCATAGTAATCGTCCGGATGGAGCTTGATCCGACAACCAGGAATGCAAAAAGATCGTGGCACCCATGTGGGTGTCAAACGTAGCACGCCAGCCCCTTGGTCCAACGCGCGGTTGGCAATTGCTTGTGAACTCATCCTCGAAACCTCAACGAATAGTTTTTGCAGCGCAATGGCAAATGGGTTGAACGCGGGTTTATTTGCCTATCTTTTGCTACGGCGGCGAATCATGTCCGACGCCAGTCATTTGAATCTTTCCATCACCCGACTCCGATGAGAGTCGCTATTTTCCACCACGAGGCGGCGATTGATCAATGTATAAATCGTTGTAATTCTGGTATATTTTGCGGACACCTATTTTGATGGCGCAATCCGCCTGCCGCACGACCAGGACAACCTGCGAATTCGCAAACGAAGATCGCTCTAACGCTCAAGGAATCCCAGATGGCAAGCCAAACTTGGGTACTCACTGACAGCGGTGACATCGAAGCGGAAAGGTCAATTCAAATCTCGGATCGCGATATGCCGAGTGCAGGGGGATTATGGTCAATACAAAAACGCACACTTACTGGTGGGCTGAGCGACGGCGTCGAAGTTGTCGAGATCAATAACGGCTGCATGCAGCTAACGGTCCTTCCCACGCGGGGCATGGGCATTTGGAAAGTCCAATTCGCCGAACAAACGCTCGGCTGGCAGTCACCCGTCCGCGGTCCGGTCCATCCGAAGTTCGTCCCGCTCCATGAACCCAGCGGACTGGGCTGGCTCGATGGTTTCGACGAGTTCCTTGTGCGCTGCGGACTGGAAAGCAACGGAGCCCCCGACTTCGATGCACAAGGCCAGCTGCTGTATCCGCTCCACGGTCGCATTGGCAACAGGCCTGCGCATCTGGTCGAAGTGACCGTCGACGACACGGCTGGCACGATTGCCTTGCGAGGGCTCGTCGAGGAGACCCGCTTCCACTTCCAAAAACTCCGGCTCGAGTCGACCATCACGGTACCACTCGATGCGACGTCGTTCCGCGTCAACGACCACGTCGAGAACTTCGGTGGCACACCCGCCGACATGCAACTGCTCTATCACATCAACTTCGGCGAGCCCCTGCTACGGCCCGGCGATAAGCTCGTGACTCCAATGAACTCGATCATCGATCGTTACAATCCTAAGGCTGACCAATTTGACGGTTGGAATGTGTATGGTCCGCACGTCGCTGGGCAACGTGAAGACTGCTTCTACCTCGAATTGCTCACCGACGACGACGGTCGTACGGAAGTCCTGCTCAAGAACTCCGACGGCACTTCTGGTACCTCACTCAATTACGACGCATCTGCCCTGCCCTGCTTCACGTTGTGGAAGAACATGGTCGCTAGCGAAGACGGCTACGTCACCGGGTTGGAACCGGGGACCAACTACCCCAACACTCGCACGGTGGAAGAGCAGCACGGACGCGTTGTGACGCTTGCGCCGGGCGAATCGTGGGCCGCCGACTTGCAGATCGATGCATGCCTGAACAGCGAGCAGGTACAGAACGCCGAAGACAGAATCAGTACCCTCGCGGCGAAGGCTTAAGGTGACCCAGATGAACCGCCTCGTTGCTCGTCTCGCAGTCGTTGTTCTCTTGTTTGCTTTTGCAGCAACCTCGATTGCCGCGGATCGCCCGAACATCTTGCTGGCGATCTCCGACGATCAGTCGTTTGCTCACACGTCCGTTGGTGGTTGTCAGTCGGTCGAAACTCCCAGCTTCGATCGCGTTGCGCGCGAGGGGGTGCTTTTTACCAATGGCTTCTGTTCCTCTCCGGGATGTAGTCCTTCGCGCGCGTCGTTGCTAACCGGTCGCTACACCTGGCAACTCGAACAAGCCGGCACACACGGTAGCGAGTTCCCGAAAAAGTTCGATGTCTATCCCGATCTGCTCGAACAAGCGGGCTACTTCGTGGGCTTCACCGGCAAGGGGTGGGGCCCGGGCAACTGGCGCGCCGGTGGAAGAACTCGAAATCCGGCTGGCTCGCCCTTCCAGAGTCGCACCGCGGCCGAGGTTCCGGCCAGCGGTATCCGACGAACAGACTACGCGGGCAATTTTGAGGACTTCCTGGCCGCGCGAGCCAAGGACCAACCGTTTTGCTTCTGGTACGGCGCGTCCGAGCCGCATCGCGTATTCGAAGCAGGCAGCGGTCTTCGCTTGGGCAAGCGATTGGAAGATGTCGAGGTGCCTTCCTTCCTGCCAGACACACCGGAGATCCGTAGCGACATCCTCGACTACTGTGTCGAGATCGAGTATTTCGATACTCATCTAGGACGCATGCTCCGAAAGCTCGCCGACATTGGTGAGTTGGAAAACACCATCGTCGTAGTGACCAGCGACAACGGCATGGCCTTCCCGCGGGCGAAAGCAAATTGCTACGAATACGGCTTCCACGTACCGATGGCGATCTGCTGGCCCAAGCGAGTTCCCGGCGGACGGGTTGCTGACGATTTGGTCAGCTTCGTCGACCTGGCCCCAACGTTTCTCGAGGCGGCTGCAAGAACGCCAACGCAATCCATGGTCGGGCGAAGCTTGCTGCCGTTGCTCACGAGTCCCCGCGATGAAATCGTCGAAGTAAATCGCGACTGCATCTTCGGCGCCCGCGAACGGCACTCGTGTTCGCGATGGAGCAATCGCACCTACCCCCAGCGGGCGATCCGCACGCAGGACTACCTGCTGATCCACAACTACCGCCCTGACCGTTGGCCCGCCGGTGCCTCGCAGAAATACGAGAGCAACGGGCAACTCGGGCCTCCGCACGGCGGGTATCACGATATCGATGCCTGTCCTTCGCTTACTTTCCTGATCGACCAGCGCGACGACGATCGCCTCAGTAAGTACTTCCACTGGGCCGTCGACAAGCGGCCGGAGTGGGAGTTGTTTGCCATCAAAACCGATCCCGGTTGCCTCACCAATCTCGCCGACAACCCAGCCTACGCATCAACGAAACAGCAACTCGCCGACCGACTGACCGTACATCTTCGCGAGACGGGTGACCCTCGCGAACTCGACGGTGGCGAGATCTACGAGACCTATCGTCGCTACGGCAAGATGCGAAAGTTTCCGCAACCGGCGCGATAGGCCATCGCGCCAGGATTTGCCCCCCGTTTGGGGTTTTGCAACACGTGATAACAATCGTGTTTCGTGTCCGAAAAGTCGGGCCCTACGTGACCGCGCTCAAGTTCGCAAGTTACAGCCTTACAACAACTTGCGATTTCGCCTTGGCTATCGAAGTACGCGACTTTTCGGAAAACGAGGCCCAATAGTGTCCTAAAACTCGGTTCGTCGCACGCGCGAGCATCCCGTTTCGACCTGGAAAAACACGGTCGTTGGAGTTTTAGCACGCTTCGGGTTAGAATTCCTAAAAATCCCAATCTGCAGAATCAGCGTGATTTGCTGCCGCGTTTCCCATTGTCAAACAACTTTCGACACATCAGGTGCCAGACGCCAATCTAACGCATCATAGCATCGATTTCAGCGACGATTTTTGGGCCACTATCTTGATGGGATGAACGGCACAGATGTGGACATGGCCGCAGACGCTCGTGGCCGGGTTGTCTCATGTCGCCGCGCGGCGTTCGTCAGCGTTACGTGTGACTCTGTGCTCACTTAGTTTGTTTGACTGAGATTCCGTGTTGCGCTAGCAAGGTGCCTTTTTTGTAATGCAATCGAGATATTGCACGGACGTAATCAGTTCGTGCTTGATCGTACGCTTCTCGTGCCTCCGTCGCGCGGCGTTGACCATCGATCAGTAAGTCCAGCGTGACTCGACCAGAATCGTAGACGGCCTCGACCGATTTACAAGCTTCCTGAGCAACTTTAGAACGACTCTGATTGGTTTGAGTCAACTCGTAGCATTGGTCAACGTCTCTCAAGGAATCGGACAGTTGGTGCGATACTTCGAGTTTCATGTCTGCCTGCACAGCTTGTTCTCTCGCCAACAGCAGCTCGTGATGGCGGACTGCCGAGTTCATTTTTCGTTCATGGATCCAAGACCGGGAGTATTTAGAGGGATGCTGTAAAGACGTGTACCCCAAGGGATCGACTTGTTGGTCAGCTTTTTTGCGTTGAGTTGCGATCTGTTTCTGCAGCATCTCCAACTCAAGCTGTCGTCTCTTGACCTGCCGATCTTGCCTCGCGAGTGCTGCTCGATTCGATAGTGCTTCTTGATTGGCGGTTTGCCAATCGAATTGCACTCGAGCCGCCGTTGGCTGATCACTCGGTCGAATAAGTCGTTCGGTGCTTGAGGTGAGCCCCATCATGTAACGGAGGCGATTCTCGATGCGGACGAGGTCGGTGAGTGCCGATTCGACCTGCGAGCGGTACGAAAAGTACGTCGCGCGTGCTTGAACTTCTTTGTCCGCCTCGCCGCCGGTGCTTCCGCTGCGTTGCAACTTCGTGACTTGCCGCCAGGTCTCCAAAGCACGGTCGCGGCCAGCCCTTTGAGTTTCCAGATTGCGGAATGCTTGCCAAGTTGTCCAATATGAGTCCTCAAGGTCTCTGATTTTGTTCCTGACCATGCCGTGAAAGTCCAGATCATTGAGATCGCTTGTTGACTTGGGGGCTATCAGCAGAGCGCCATTGGCTTCTGATGCAACTTGGATCTCACTATCGTTAACAAGTGCATTCTTGAAACACTCGGCAAGGGACAAACTCCAGATATTTGACGCCTCATAGAGTTTCGATTTCTCAGGTTTTGTCTCGAGAGACGACTCTTGATGGTCTCTTGGCATTGCGATTCGATCATTGCTCAAAACCGTAGTCTGACCTTCCGATGGATTGTCGTGTTTCAGTTCCAAGCTATTCGGTTGTGCCTGCGCGACCCCTTGCGTCGCTGATTCCGGTGGCGTGGCTGAAGAGGAAACGACCGGGGTTGCGGCAAGCAGAGCGACAGCTGCCGCAGTCATCAGTATTCGGGTGCTGGTCGCGGGGCGGCCGCGTGTTTGCGGACAAACAATCATTTCGAATCTCCTTTTCATTGAACTGCTGCTTGCGAATCCGGTTCCAGCAAAACCGAGACGGTCTGCCCCAGCCAGTAAATCGAGAGTTGCCAAGAGAGCACTTGCATAGCTCTTGCGAAGCTCTGGGAAACAATTCAAGACGTCTGCATCACAGCAGCGTTCTTCTGCGTCCTGAAGCATACGACGAGCCGTCCAAGAGAATGGGCACCACCAGTAGAGGCTTACGGCAAGTACCTCAAGCCAACGGCACCAACTGTCATTTCGATGAACGTGCATCACCTCATGAGCCAAGATTGAGGTCGTTTGTGTTTCCTCAAGAAGATCCATAAAGGACGAAGGAAGGACAATAGTGGGGTGCTTTCCTAGGCACCACACCAGTGGAGGTGTGCCGCTGTCAGTGACGTGTACGTGGACTGGTCTTGAGACGCCAATTCTAGCTGCGACCTGATTTACTTGGCGCTGCAACGATTTAGGTGCGGCTTTCGTCTTACGGATTAGTCTGTCGAACTTCCAAATGCGCTGTAGTACGAGAGCAGAAATGAACACTGCTCCCAATAGCCACACGGACGCAATTGCGAACGGCGTTGATTCGGTCCGGCTAAGCCCACCGAACCTAGGCTCAGTTTGTGGCGATGCCGCTCTCGAATCGGTCGATGATGTTTGTACGGTAGTCGTTGCAATTTGTCCCGGAGTCACAGCAGTCGGATTCGTCGTTGGCGATGTTTGCCTTGCGAATGGTTGCCCTGGGCTGTTGGCTACCTTCGTGGAGTTCATCTGCCCGTGCACAGAATCCGTCAGCCACGGCAAGTGCACCGTGAATATGGGTGGAACAACGAATCTGAGTAGTACCACGAGCCAGATGGCGCGAATCAGATAGGGATTCCGCCATCTCCAAGTCGCGAGTAGTGCTCCGAGGGCAAGCAAACTTGCAATCGCGGCGTTGATCAGGCCACAAACAACCAGACTACTCATAGCTGAACCACATTCCGTTATTGGGAGCTAAATTGTATGCAGAACTAACGTTCCTCTAGCAGTTTTCGAATCTCATCGCGTTCTCGTTTCGAAAGACCACGAGCATTCACAAGATGCATCACAAAGGGAGCTAGAGAGCCATCACTGAGCTTTTTTGCCATCGCTTCCAGTTGCTCACCAACAAACTGTTCGTGAGTGATTGTTGCTCGAAAGAGATGCGCAGGTGGCCTTCGTTCACGATCGACGAAACCCTTCTTCTCGAGCCGACGTACCAGATTCTGCACCGTAGCGACCTCCGATGCCGATTCGCTCGGATAGAGCTGTTCGGTTAACGAGCGGGCCGACATAGGACCGTTAGCCCACAGCAACTTGAGCACTGCGAGTTCCGCATCCGTCGCATGTCGCTGTTTTTTGCTCATACTTCATTGGGAAGGAAGATAACCACGATGTCTGTGAAAAATAGACGAGTTGTCTATTTTGTGCAAGCCGAGTTCTGTGAGGCACAGATTTTTTCTGATTCAGTGGGTACATCTTGCATGTCTATCGCTCGGATCACCAGTTAAAGGGAGGGTCAGCATGGTCGCTGGAAAGAAGATGATCGAGATTTATCGTGTTAGCTCCTTCCACCAATGTGACAGTTCAATGAACGCGTGGCCGCAAAGCCAACCACGTTCGTTGCGCTCTTTCGTCGTCAGATTTTGGCATGGTGTCGACCAACGAAGTAAACGGTTTGGTTTGCGCAGCGGACCAGTAAGCCCGACTCAATCGCATAACGCGACTCGTTCTTGGCAGTTGGATGCAAGCTGACTAGAATTCAGTGATGATAGACTCATCCCAGTTGCTTGACCTGCGATAGGTTATTCATGCGAAGGAGGATTTTGAATTCGCGTTATATTTGGTTTCGCCCTCTCCTTCCATGCACGCTGCTAGGCGGATTATACGGATGGCTCCCTGGCGTCAATGGAACTACGGTCACAGAGGCTAACGAAGCTATTTGGGGAGCAGTGGCCGGTTTTATTGTTGGCCTATTTTTGGACCGGTTGGTCCACAAGGATCAATAGTGTGAGCTTTCTTCGGAGCGTTATGAGCCGCACTAGGTTCGCACGGGTAGCACAGAGTAGGGCTCCTCATCGCTCCCAAAATACAGCAGACAAACGCAAGTTGATTGCAGCCGACGATTACATTTGGTGCGTTGACCTACGCCGTCGGTTGGATCAGCAGACGCGTACGCAGAATATGGTGCATTAACCCTGAGCAAGTCCTGGTCCGAACTGCACTACAAGTCAAAGTCGGCGTCGGTGCGACCCTTGGCGGGTACCGTGAGCCGAAGGCTGCCGTCTTGGAAACTCTTGGGCCAGCGCCGTTGTTGTGGACGCACGTTGCCGCGGGGGTCATCGCTCCAGGCGTCCTCCGCTGCGGAGTATCCGTCGTTGTCGGGCGCGTCGGCCAGAGGCGTGATGAGCACGCGGTGCTCGCCGACCATCGCTCCTGGCTTTGCCGGTTTGACGAGTTCAAGTTGGTAGCGACCCTCGGCGTCCGTTTCGCCAAACGACCCCGGACCCGGGTTGCGCCCCTCCGTGGCGATCGGTTGTGTGGCGACCGCCGCGCCCGCGAGCGGTTGGCCTTGGAAGGTGATCCGGCCTGAAACCTCTGCCGTGTTGAGTCCGTCGCCACAGCCAAGCACGCTAACGCACGCGAGTAAAGACAAGGCACATGCGGCCGTCCGTGGGCATTGCGTCATGTTACTGACTTTCCAGACCAAGTGTTTCGCCGTTGGCAATGGTCGAAATCGCGGCGAACACGAAGATATCTATTGCCTCAGAGATAAACTGCACGGCGCCATCACACATCGCGACGTTGAACCCGGCTGGATGCAAGCTGCCCCAGGAACGCTTGCAGGGGTTGTCGCCGAAGGAGCCGCGGATCGATCGGCAGCGGTCATAGTCGTTGATGATCGATCTTGTCTGGAGGAACGTCGTCGAGCGGTTGTACGAAGTGTAGGAATACGCCCAGAAGGTGCGTCTTCGTCGGGCTTCGTCCGAATTGGCAAAGTGCGCCTTCTCGCCAAGTAACACGGTGTTGCTGGTTCCGTCGGTGATCTGGGAGAGCTCGGTCGGTTTTTTGATGCTCCAGCGATTGCCCAGGTCGCCGATGCCCGGCAACGGTCCGCGCTCGCCCGCGAACTCCTCGTTTTGCTGCGACGAACTATCCCAAAACGATTGCGATTCGACCGTTGTTAGTCCCGAGTTTCCGCGATACGAGCCGCGAGCGTACATTATTCTTGGACTTGAACCTGGTCCACTCGCGGGAGTGTCGAGTCGATCGGTCTCTTCGTCCGAGGGGCAGTTATGCACTTGCAGGTTCGTCTCGCGCACCACCGTGTTGTTCAGTCCGTCACCGTCGGTGTCGCGGATCGACTCGTTGTCGTCGTCGAAGTCGTACAGATCGTACAGAGCTTGCTGTTCGACGAACGGTAAAATGTAGATCGGCCAGCTGCCTTTGCTGGGAGTGCCGCAACACGCGCCGTTGGTCACCCCGCCCGGGGGCAGTGTCTTCAGGGAGGTCTCGTAATTCGCGATCCCAATCGCCAGTTGCCGCAGATTGTTCTTGCACTGCGACGTGCGCGCCGCTTCGCGCGCCGCCTGTACCGCCGGAAGCAATAGCGCCACCAATACGCCGATGATCGCGATCACGACCAGCAATTCGACGAGGGTAAAAGCTGCCAAGCGTGGACGTAAAGATTTACGCGGACCGAGCGATATCCGTTGGTAGTTGGCTGAACCGGGCATCGAGAGGGCCCATGGTTTTTATTGGCTGACGAGAGCTCGCATTTTAGTCACCGATCGAAGCTGAAGTCAAGGAATTGAGGAAGAGACACCGGCAAGACCGTACTCCTCGCCGGCACATACGCGGGCGAGTATGGCGTGGTCGGTGTTTGCAGTACGAATCAGCATCGCGCAGGTTCCGGACTTCGCTGAGCAGTCTAGAGCACAGGCGGCTGTAAATAAGCCGAGCAAGCAGCAAGCCGAGAAAGAAACAGCCGAAGCCCTCGGTGAGGCATTCGGAAAGAAAGTTGGAGCGCAAAAGGCGCGGGAGATGATCCTTGACGTGATGAAGAAAAATGGTCACGAGCACCTGATCCCACGGTTCATCAAACTAAACGAAGCCAGTGAGTAGCGTGCGAACACGGCCGACGCCGGCTGGAATCTTGACTGCGAGGCTACAGATCGTTGTCGCGAACTTCCTGTAGTTTCGCCGACAGCTTGGCTTTGAAGTCCGCGACGATTTCCTGATGGGCCGGGCTACTGGCCAAGTTGGTGTATTGCTTCGGATCGTTTTCCATATCGAATAGCTCGATACCATCCGACGCGTCCTCGCCGTACTGGATATAGACGAATTCGTGCTCGCGCAACAGAAAGCCCTTGCTCATCGGGGACACGCAGAAGGCGGCATCTCGGACTTCGTGGGTCGGGTCGTCAAGCATCTTCGAGATATCCTGACCTTGCACGTGAGCGGGAATCTCCAAGCCGCACAGGCTGGTGAGGGTCGGATACAGATCGATCAACTCCACCAGCGAATGACATACGGCAGGTTCCTTGCCCGGCACGCAAATGATCAGCGGAACGCCCGCCGACTCGTCGCGGAGGCTAACCTTAGCCCAGAAGTCGTGCTCGCCCAGATGATAGCCGTGGTCACTGGTGAAGATGATGATGGTCTTCTCTGCCAGGTCCGCTTTCTCAAGCGCATCGAGGACCTTGCCGACTTGCGCATCCATGTACGCCACCGAGGCATAGTAGCCGCCGACGGCCTTCTTTTGTCGTCGAATATCCATTTGCATATTCACGCTAGTCTTATAGTTGATACCCGCCGCGGGAATGTCGTCCCAGTCCCCTTCGACCTTCTCGGGCAACACCATTTTTTCGTACGGTTTGTAGGGCGGGTAGTAACTGCGTGGTGCGACAAACGGTACGTGAGGGCGAACGAAGCCAACCCCTAGCCAGAACGGTTCGTCCTTGTGCTGCTCAATCAGTTCGACAGCCTTCCGCGCGGCCTTGCCGTCAGCATGGACGTCGTCGTTGCCATCGGCTTCAACAACTACGAACGTGTTGCCGCCGACAACCGGCCGTGTGCCATCGGGATTGCCTTCGAGCGTTTCGCCATCGCCCTTGGCTTTCCACTCTGGCCCGGGTGTGTTGAACCGTTGCGTCCAAGACCGCGGGTCATCGGCCCCGTTGTAATAGTCGGAACCCACCTCAGCCTTCCCCAACTCCACTCCGCCGGGCACGCCCATGTGGTAAATCTTGCTGACCCGCGCTGAGTAGTAGCCATGATTCTGGAAATGCTGGGGCCAGGTGGCGCGGTCTCCGATCTGGGGTCGCGGGCTTTTGTAACCGAACACCTCAGTCGCGTGCGGATAGTAGCCAGACAAGAAGGAGGCGCGAGACGGACCGCAGTAGGGAGCCTGACAGAAGGCGTGCGTGAACCGCACCCCACGCGCAGCCAACCGGTCGATGTTGGGCGTCTTGCAAACCTTACTGCCGTAGCACGAGAGTGCCGTGTACGTCAGATCATCCGAGATAATGAACAGCACGTTGTAGTTAGAGTTCGCCGCAAACGATGGTCGGGCGAGAGGAAATAGAATTGCGATCAATGTGACGCGGCGTAGAACTCTGTGAATGTTCATAGCTTGTATAGTTTCCGAACTAGAATATTGGATAGCGGTTGCTTCTACATAGCATAGCCGTGATTTCGTCTATCTGTCGCAACACTATCTGCTTATTGCTTCTGTGGTGACGTAAGCGATAGCGTAGCGTACCCCGTGAAGGCGTTGAAGCGGTGTGTTTCACGCACGCTGAGCTCTATTCATTGAGAACAGCTGCATTAGACAAGAGTCATTCTTGTTGTTCGCTTGGTCTGGATAGATTCTTGTGCCGCTCAGCTGTCGCCCATCCGATCAACAAGAAAACGATTCCAAAAACTTCAAGAAGGCTCGGAAGTTCCTGCCACACAAATGGTGGCCTGTTCCAACCAATCAAGGAGTTCGCGCAACAACTAAGGACAGGGATCAGCAGTCCAACACCAGCGTAGGAGACGATTGTTCTCCAATATGAAGACATCTCGAGGGCCGCCAAACTTGCCGCATGAAATCTAGAGCGATATCACCTACGGTATCAATTGTACGGCTAATGGCCGCATATTGC
>JANQQA010000003.1 GCA_028285205.1 Bythopirellula sp.
TCTACGCGTGCGTGGTTACGCACTGGCATCAGGACTTCCAGGCCGAACGATCGAGCGCGTGGAAGTCTCACCCGACCAGGGCCAGACTTGGGTTGCCGCGCAGTTCGACCGCGATGCAGCGGCCTACTGCTGGCGGCTGTGGTCGGCGGACGTGCCGCTCAACGCGGCGACCACCGAACTGACGGTCCGCGCGACTGACTCGGCTGGCGAAATGCAGCCTGAGACGGTTGCCTGGAACCTGAAGGGCTACATGTTCAACGCGTGGCATCAGACGCCGCTGCAAGTGAAGTAATTGCTACTCCGCGATGCAGAACAGGTGTTTCTCACCGCGGATGAACAATTCGTTGTCGACGGGCGCTGGCGTGGCGTCAACGGTTTCGCCGACGGAGTTTTCGGCGACAACTTTGAACGTACTGGAGTCTTCCAAGACGACCGTCCTGCCGTCGCGATCGGTGATGTAAACATATCCACCCGCGGCGATTGGCGAGGCGTACAGTACACCAAGGTTTGTCCTCTTGGACTTGTAGTGCGGTTCTCCCGAGGCAGCATCGAAGCAGGATAGGATGCCGGTCTTTGCTTTGCTGTAGTACAGGCGTCCTTCCGACAGCAGTGGCGAAGCGATGTCGGGCGTGTCGCGTGTCTGTGTCCAGACGACACTGTCCGTGTTCTGAATGTCGCCGCTGCCTCCGGGTCGAAACGCTCCCATGAACGCGCCACGATAGCCGCTACCCACGAACACCATTCCGTCTGAGGCGACCGCCGAAGCGACTGGCCGCTGCGTTTGGCCACCGCAGCGCCAGAGCTCCGAGCCGCTTTCCAAGTCGTAGGCTCGCGCGGAGTTCTGGCCGTTCATGATGATCTGTTGTTGACCTTCGTGTTCAATCACCAGCGGCGTCGCCCAGCAACTCGGTTCGTCACGCTTGACGCGCCAAGTGGTATCGCCCGTTTTCTTGTCGAGGGCGAATAAGTATGACTGGCCTTCGTGGTCCCACGGAACGATCAATTTGTCGCCAACCAGTGTGGGGGAACTTCCTTCGCCAAAACCGCGGCGCATCGTCATCTTGCCAAGCTGCTCACTCCACACGTGGTCGCCGTCCATCGTGTAGCAGTGAATCCCCCGCGAACCAAAGAAGGCGTAAACGTGCTCTCCGTCAGTGCAAGGTGAGCCCGAGGAAAAGCCGTTGGTCTTGTGCGTGCCTTCGTGCGGCGCTGCTTCGACGGCAGTTTCTTGCCAGTTCAGCTTCCCGGTCTGGCGATCGTAGCAAAGTAAGTCGAAACGCAGCTTGGCTTGGCCGGACGTGTCTGGGACCCCACCAGATTCCGTGACCGCCGTGACAACGAACACCTTCTGATCCCACACGATCGGCGAGCCAGAGCCTTGTCCCGGCACGGCGACCTTCCACTTCACGTTCTCGGTTGCCGACCAGCTAGTCGGCGGTTTCGCCGTTGATGAAACGCCGTTGCCTCCTTCACCACGCCAGTGACCCCAATTGGCGTGCGACTCAGTGGCGGCTATCAACATCGCAAACGACAGCAAAGCGCGAATGGTCATGGTTCTTCTGAGCTCCATGTGGTGATGCGAGAGCATCGAGGTGGGAAGGTCGGCGGGAGGGATGCAATGCATTTCTTTTACCACACTCGCCCGCGCGGTCCAACCGTGCCGATTCCGGAAACGAAGTAACGTGAACCGAGAGGCTCACGGCTGCCTTACTGCAGACCGAGACGACACAGACCATCGAAGGCCAGGCGGTACGTCTGCACCACGCTTTGTTGTGAAGAAGCCCGTGAAATGCCGAGAACTCTCGCTTCCCTGGACTTTGGCGGCCGATCATACGAGAATGGGTGGCATGCGCGTGGCAGCGTTGGACCCTCCCTTTTCTGGAACAGAGCGAGGAGATGCGATGAAACGACGATCGTTGGGTTGGTGGATTTGTCTCTGCTTGTGGGCCTTCATTGTCGCCCCCTTTTCTCTAAGCGCACAACAGCCGGCACCCATTCCCTTTGGCATCGGTCAAGGACAGGGTCAGGGCATTCAGGCAGGCGGTGCCAATCAAGGTGTCAACGGTAACGACGGTGGCGCGGCGGCTGCGGATTTCGATTCGCTGATCGACCTGATCACGTCGACGGTTGATGCTGATAGCTGGATGGAAAACGGCACCGGCGATGGAGAAATTCAACCGTTTCCCAACGGTGTGTACGCAGACGCGAATGGGACACTGAAATTCGCAGCCGCGGCGGCGAGCTCGGCCGTTTCGCTACAGCAAGTCCCGAAGGCGGCTCCTCGGGAAGCTGCGCAAGACGTGCGACAGGAGTCGGCACTGCGCTATATTTCATTGCCGAGACTGCAGGCCGTGATTCGCGAGCGGCAATTGCAGCGGCAGCCGCTGGAAGAAGCGATGCTCACGCTCGCGGGTCTACAACGGGTGGAGTACGTGATTGTCCTGCCGGCAACCGACGATCAACCGGGCGATCTGATTCTGGCGGGCAGCGCCGGCGACTGGATGGTGCGACCCGATGGTAAAATCGTGAGCACCCAGAGCGGCCAACCGATTGTGCGGCTCGACGACTTGATTACGCTGTGGCGTCGGCACCTACTACGTGACGGCAAACCATTTGGCGTGTCGATCAACCCTCGGCAAGCGAACCTGGCGAATGTGCAGCAGTATGTCCGCGCGACGAGCACACGCCCGCTCGAACCAGGTGAGCGTGGCCGATGGTTGGATGGCTTGCGCGATAGTTTAGGCAAGCAGGACGTCGAGTTCTTCGGATTGGAGCCCGACTCGCATGTCGCGCGCGTGCTATTGGTGGCTGATTACCACATGAAATTGATCGGCATGGGGCTGGCTGAGGGAGTCGATGGCGTTGTCAGTTATCTCAAGAGCGTGAAAGTCGGCGCCGATGGCAGCGTGCCGCCGATGACAGTGCTGCGGTGGTGGTTCGCAATGAACTACGAGCCACTGGAGACCAACGCGGAGCGAACCGTCTTTGCATTGCGCGGTCCCGGGGCCAAGGTGCTAAGCGAGAACGAGATGCTCGCCGCGCGAGGACAGCGTGTTCACACAGGGCAGTCCGAGGATCTCAACAAGCAGTATGCTGAATCATTCTCGGAGCATTTCTCGGAAATCTGTCAGAAGTATCCGCTCTACACGGAGCTGCGCAACGTGTTCGATCTGTCGATGGTGTTGGCTTTGATCGAACGCGAAGGACTGATCCAGCGCGCGGATTGGCAGCCGACGTTGTTTGCCAATGCTGATTGGTTGCCGCTGCCGAGAATGAATGTGCCGGCAGAGGTCGAATCGGTCATCAACCATCGCGTTGTGCGACGAAAGCACATCATCGCAGGCATCAGCGGTGGCGTGTGGGTTGACTCACGCCAGGCGATGAACGTGGGCACCGCTGCGACCGAACTAGCAACCGCGAAAGCGGGCCCGCCGATCGTTGCGGAAGCGGCAGACGCGAAACTCGTCTGGTGGTGGGACTGACAGCGGCGCCGCGTTAGCCTGAGCTGTGCTTATCGTCCTTGCAGTTCGCGCTTCGTCATTTCGACATGGGCCTTGCGCTCTTTTTCGATGACTTCGGGATCGTCAGAGACGACGCGCTCTTTCGAGCAGCCGATGAGTGCCGTCGACACGAATACGAGCGACAGTAGGACCATCACTTTGAAGATCGAGGTATTGTTCATCACTTCCTCATGAACTCGCTTTTGGGGTTGCTGCCTTTAACGGCGACTACAGCTCTGGAGGCTGGGGGGGACCATCGCGTGTGCCCATGTCGACCCACATGATTGGGTCAACGTCGGGAGTGATCGTTTGGACGCTGGCGTCGCACATTGTGACGTTGACCACGCCTCCAGCGTGATAGCTGGAAGGTGGAGAGACGAGATTCCAAAAATCAGGTCCCACGCGCCAGCAGATCGAGTCCGGCGGCAGTATATGGTTGTACCAACTACGCCACATGGTTCCTTCCGTCCACGGATAACCGCGCCAGCGCCAGTCGCCGCTCCAGGGTACACTCGTCGGAGTCAAAGCGGCGAATGCCGTCCACTGATCTTGGAGTGTTCCGGTGCCGAAGCCGCTGATTCCCGCATCGTAACAGTCGGTCTTGACGTCGCCATTGCCCGTCGCCCGTGTGGGGCCAACGCCATTGCGCATCTCAGCGAACGCTGCGGTGTTGCTTAGCCCGTCCGTGATTTGCCGAAACCCCAATTCGGGGATCGCTTCGTAAACCGTACGGCGGCCGATATCTTCGTCAGCTCCGAACACGCCATCCCAACTCTTTGTGTAGTACACCCAACTACCGGCATTTGCGTGGTAGTTGGTCCAGCCCATTGCCGTATCCTCGCCCCGCTGGACAAACTCGCTTGGGCAAAGGAGCACCTCAGGTTGATTGCGAGCAACGTCGAAGTTGCTTGAACGTTCGTTTTCCCACGGAGATTCCTCAAGATCCAACTGACTATATATATTTTGTCCTTCATAGTACGGCAACAACATTGCTTGTGGCGAGAAGTATGGATCCTCGCCGTTTGGGCCCTTAGTGCCATCGATCGTACCGGTAGAGCCGCTCGGCAATGAACCGTTCGAACTTTCGTAGTTATGCATCGCCAAACCAAGCTGACGCATCTGGTTGACGCATTGGGTCCGCCGTGCTGCTTCGCGCGCGGCTTGCACCGCAGGAAGTAGCAGCGCGACCAAGACACCAATGATCGCGATCACGACCAGCAGCTCAACGAGTGTGAATGCTCTGAAGTGACGATTCGACAACAACATTCGATTTGTTCGTCCCGGGTATCTCACAGCAATACTCCTTGAAAACGGGCGTGCAAGAACTGCCTCTGCTTCTTCTCCCGCCTTGATGAAAAGTGCCATTGGTTAACCGTAATTCGGCTCTCAGTGGCCATCACTGAATATATGCTGGTCTGGCCCCTGTAGCAAGTTTAAGGGGGTATCCTAATGCTCAGCCCGGGTTGGGAATCAGAAAATCCCGCAGAGGAGGCAGAGCTTACTTCGTGGGACCTAGCTGCCTTGGGTCCCCAACAGCCAAGCGAGCACGCCCTTCTGAGCGTGCATGCGGTTGCCTGCCTGCTCGACAACGATGCTGTTGGGGCTATCGAGCACCTCGTCGGTGACTTCTTGGCCTCGTCGGGCCGGCAGACAGTGCATGAACAGCGCAGTCTTGGGGGCGGAGGCCATCAAATGCCCGTTGACTTGGTAGTCGGCAAAGTCCTGTTTGCGCTTCTCCTGCTCTTGCTCCTGACCCATGCTCGCCCACACGTCTGTGTAGACAGCGGACGCATTGGTCACGGCCTCGTGTGGGTCCGTGGTGATCGTCATCTGCATGGCAGGACATTGCTGCTTGAGCGAATCCAAAAACTCAGGCGCAAACTCGTACCCTGCGGGGGACGCGATGGCAAAGTGCACGCCTAGCTTGCCGCACGCGACCGCCAGGCTCCGCGCCACGTTATTGGCATCGCCGACCCAAGCGAGTTTGGCATCGTCCAGCGACGGGAGGTTCTCTTTGAGCGTGAACAGATCGGCCAGTGCCTGGCAGGGATGGGCCACGTCGGTCAAACCATTGATGATCGAACAGGTGGCGTGCTGGGCCACCTGCTCGACGGTTTCGTGCGACTTGCACCTCATCACAATCACGTCGACGAACTGACAGAGGACCTTGGTGAAATCATCAATCCGTTCGCGCTTGCCGAAGCCCGCATCCTCGCCGAGCATCATGCTGCTTCCGCCCATGTGGGCGATCCCCGCCTCGAAGCTGACGCGGGTGCGCAGCGACTGTTTCTCGAACAGCAATGCCATCACGCGGCCAGGTAGCAGCGGTTCGCGGACGCCTTCCGCGAACTTGGCTTTGATGTCCTGCGTGAGCGCGAAAATCCGTTGGATTTCGTCGGTAGAAACGTCGTCGAGCGTGATTAAGTGACGCATGGGAATGTCGAGAGGCTTGTGTCCAAAGCCGAGCCAACAGGCGACTTACGTATTCGCTGCCAGTGCCTCGGCATATTGTCGGATCGCGGCAATCAGTATGTGGCATCCCTTCTGAAGTTCTTCGTCGGTCAGCGTGAGTGCCGGCAAGAGACGAACCACGTTGCCCTGGGTGCAGTTGATCAGCAGGCCCTGTTCGAGGCAACTTTGTACCAGCGGCGTGGCATCCACGCTGAACTCCAGCCCAATCATCAAGCCACAGATGCGTAGCTCGGTGATGAACGCAAGCTCATCAACCAATGGTTGCAGCTGTGCGCGAAATGCCTCGCCCAGTTCGACCGCCCGATCGAGGAGATTGTGCTGTTCAATCATTTCGATGGCGGCGATGCCGGCGCGGGCGGCAATTGGGTTACCGCCGAAGGTGGCCGCATGCATTCCAGGGCGGAGGCTAGGAGCGAGTTCCTTACTGGCGAGCATCGCGGCACCGGCGACACCACCACACAGGCTCTTGGCGAGGGTCATGATATCGGGCTCGACGCCAAAGTGCTGATGGGCAAACCACTTGCCAGTTCGCCCGCAGCCGGCTTGGACCTCGTCGAAAATCAAAACCAGCCCGTGCTCGTCGGCCAGCTCGCGTAACCCGGCGAGAAATCCCTCAGGCGGCAGCCGAATACCGCCCTCACCCTGAATCGGCTCGACCATGATGGCGGCCGTCTCGTCGTCAATCTTACTCCGAACCGCTTCCAGATCGCCGAACGGAGCGTAAACGAATCCTGGCAGCATTGGTCCCAGGTCTTCGTGGTACTTCGGCTGTGCCGTGGCAGTCACGGCAGCATAGGTGCGCCCGTGGAATCCGCCCTGGAAGGTAATGATCTTGTAGCGCTGACTGGGCGTGTGCAGACGGGCGAGCTTGATAGCGGCCTCGTTCGCCTCCGCGCCTGAATTGCAAAAGAACGCTTGGCCACCGAAGCTCCGCTCGCTAAGCAGCTTCGCCCATTGTCCTTGGGCTTCCATGTACCAGGTGTTGGGCACGTGGATCAGCTGGCCAGCTTGCTCCTGCACCGCCTCGACGATCGGCGCTGGGCAATGGCCCAACAGGTTGCACCCCCAACCGGGGAAAAAATCGAGGTAGCAGTTGCCTTGGTCGTCCCACACCTGCGAACCCTCACCGCGGACCAATGCGACAGGAAACCGTCCGTAATTCGGAATGACGTATTGGTCAAAGAGTTCCGCTGTGGCGGGCGAGATCGTCGTTTTTTCGGCAGTGGACATGGGAGGAAGTGGACTAGAGGGATTTGGACGGCGAAGTGTGTTGTGAGAGTCTGCAGGACGCAATTACCTGAGTCAGGGTTCGCTGACGATTTGTGTGCCGACGCCGCGGTTGGTGAAGATTTCCAGGAGCAACGAGTGGCGGAGCCGCCCGTCGATGATATGGATTTTCCGGACCCCCTTGCTCAGTGTGTCCAGGCAGGCTTCGACTTTCGGGATCATGCCCGCCTCGATGCTGCCGTCGGAGATGAGTTGCCGAGCCTCGCTGGCCGTGAGCGTCGCGATGAGCGACTCGGGATCCTGCTTGTCGCGGCGTACGCCATTGACGTCGCTGAGGAACACGAGCTTCTCGGCACCGACCGCTTGCGCAACCGCAGTGGCAGCAGTGTCGGCATTGACATTCAGCCGCTCTCCCGCTTCGGTTTCGCACATCGAGGGAATCACCGGAACCTGATTGGCGTAGGTGAGATTGTCTAGCGCCGTCCGATCGACACGCGTCACGTGCCCGACCGAGCCCAAATCAACAGCTTGGCCGTCGTCGCTGGTGAGTTGCAGTTTCTCGCCGAACAGGACGTTGTTGTTCATGCCAGCAAAGTTCAGCGGCATCGCGCGTCCGCCAAATTCCTCGATTCGGGCGGCGATGTGTTCGTTGACTTCGCCCGCCAGCACACGCTCTACGATTTCGAGCGTGGCCGCGTCGGTGTAACGCCGCCCCTGGATGAATCGCGGTTCGATGTTGGCTTCGGCCATCGCCCGACTGATTGCAGCGCCGCCACCGTGGACGACGATTGGCTTCATGCCGACGGTCTCCATGAATACGATGTCGACGAGCAAATGTCGCAGTGCTTCGGGATCCTCCATCACGCTCCCGCCGAGCTTGATGACGGTGATCTTGTCGCGGAACTGGCGGATCCAGCCCATCGCCTCGATCAGAACATCAGCTTTTTGGATCGCGTCTTCCAAGGCAGTCGCCCCAGGGGAGGTGGTCGAATTCAGGCCAATCTCATAGTTTAGGGCCTGGACGATTGTGGCGAAAGAGGCAACGACGTTTCGAGCCTCGACAGACCGGCGGCGTTCGGCGAAGATGGCGACTTGTCCAACCTTTCCGCTTCTAGAGTAGACAGTATGCCACCCGCTCCAAATCCCGCCACCATGGCCATTGTCCTGGCTGCTGGCAAGGGAACTCGCATGGAGTCCAGCCTGCCCAAGGTGCTTGTGCCCGTAGGCGGACGTCCGATGCTGCGCTACGTTACGGATGCCCTGCGTGAAGCCGGCGTGCGTCAAACGGTGGTGGTGGTCGGGTACCAGGCCGATTTAGTGCGCGAAGAATTGGCCGATGAGGCTGGGGTTGTGTTTGCCGAGCAGACCGAACAGCTGGGTACCGGACACGCGGTGATGATGTGCCGCGAGCAGCTGGAGCAGCATGATGGACCCGTGTTGGTGATCGCAGGCGATCAATGCATGGTGCAGGTCAGCTCAGTGCGGAAACTGTTCGACATTTTCGACGACGAGCGGCCCGCATGCCTGTTGGGAACTGTCCACAAGGAGCATCCGACCGGCTATGGCCGCGTGCTACGCGACGATGCAGGTGGCTTCGTCGGCATCGTGGAAGAGAAGGATGCCAGCGAAGCTCAACGGGCAATTCAAGAAGTCAACGTGAGCACCTATGTGTTCGACGCGGCCGAACTGCTGTCCACCCTGGATCACCTTTCCTCAGACAACGCCCAGCAGGAGTACTACCTGACGGATTGCCCGGCGATACTGCTGGCTGCGGGCAAACGCGTGAGTGCTCACCAAGTTTTGGAACCCTGTGAATCGATGAGCATCAACAACATGGCCGAGTTGGCGATCGTCGAAGCGGAACTGCAGAGGATGACCGGGGGGAAATGACAGCATGATGAAGTACCCAATGACGAAAGGAGTCAGGCCCGCGCACCTCGAAACGGTCGCCACCGTTCGTCCGTGGGTATTTCGTCATTCACTCCCAAGGAGCTGCCATGGCTGACTTAATGCTCTTCACAGGCAACGCGAATCCCGTGCTGGGTCACGCGATCGCCAAATACCTCGGCGTTGAGCTTGGACAAGTCGCGTTGGGCGCGTTCCCCGATGGTGAGACCTCGTGCAAGATCGAAGAGGACATCCGCGGACGCGACGTCTATCTGATTCAGCCGACGTGCCCCCCGGCGAACGATCACCTGATGCAGCTGCTGGTCATGATCGACAGTTGCAAGCGCGCTAGCGCTGAACGCGTGACGGCAGTGATTCCCTACTTCGGCTATGCTCGCCAAGATCGCAAGGACGAAGGCCGCGTGCCTATCACCGCAAAACTGGTCGCAAATCTGATCACCCGCGCCGGCGCCGATCGCGTGCTGACGATGGACCTGCACGCGGCACAGATTCAGGGGTTTTTCGATGTTCCGGTGGACCACTTGTACGCGGCGCCCGTCCTGAACGAACATTTTCTGAAGCAAGATCTGCCGACCGACGAATTGGTGATCGCCAGTCCTGACGAAGGCAGCATCAAGCGAGCCTTGGGCCACGCGAAACGATTGGGCGGCACGCTGGCCATCGTCGACAAGCGGCGCACCAGCGCCGAAAAGACCGTGCAGGCAAACGTGATCGGCGGCCCGGTCGACGACAAGATCGTGCTGATGTTCGACGACATGATCAGCACGGCCGGCTCAATTTGCGGAGCCGCTAAAGTTTTGCACGACAAGGGGGCGCGTGAAATTCACGTCGCCACGACTCACGCGGTGCTGTGCGGACCGGCTGTCGAGAGGCTCGAGGCAGCGAATCTGGCTAGCATCGTCTGTACGGACTCGATTCCGTTGCAGCCGGAGCAGGTGCTGCCACAGACGCAGGTGATCTCGATCGCACCGCTGCTGGGAGAGGCAATCAAACGGATCCACCGCAACGAATCGGTCAGCCGGCTTTTCCGGTAGAGCCATCTGCGGGGGCAAAATCCGCTCAGAATTCTGGGTGTCTGGATCCTCGCGGGGTTGAATTTCCGCCAGAATCGGCGACAATCAGCGATTCGCTTATTTTCGATGCCCCGACCATCTGCGTGCTGATCTCAGGAAACGCCTGGCAGCAAAAGTTGAGTCGGGACCAACGACACATGAGGTCCTCAGTAGCATGTCGGATGTTGACGTGATTGAAGTCTCAGCGCGCGAGGCGCTGGGGAAATTGAACAATCGTCGCCTGCGGGCCGAGGGAATTGTCCCGGCGGTGCTCTATGGTCATGGCGAGGGCTCCGTCAGTCTGCAGCTGCCGGCAAGCCAGCTGCGGGCGAGTTTGCGCCACGGTGCACACCTGGTCGAATTGCAAGGTGCCGCCAAGGGGCAAGCATTGCTGCAAGACATTCAATGGGACACATTCCAACAACACATCCTGCATGTTGATCTGCTTCGAGTCGATGCCAAAGAACGCGTGAAAGTCGAAGTGCCCGTCCAGCTGCGTGGCGAGGCACCTGGCGAACGCGAAGGTGGCATCCTCGAGCACGTGCGACATTCGATCGAGATCGAAGTGCCCGCCGGCAACATCCCTGACGAACTGCACGTGAATGTGAAGGACTTGCACTTGGGTGAAACCCTACGCGCGTCCAACATTGAAGATTTGCCGGAAGGGGCCACGTTTGTCGGCGGCGAAGAGCTCGTCATCGTCAACTGCGTCCAACCAACCATCGTGCCAGACGAAGAGGAAGGGGCGGTTGCTGGCAGCGCCGAGCCAGAGGTCATCGGACAGAAAGCCGACGACGAGGGAGGGGCCTCGGAGTAAACCTTCGCCCGCCACACGGTTGGGCGTTGGCTTTGCCACAGCGAATCGAATCGAATGAAACTGATCGTCGGCTTGGGCAATCCGGGCGGCAAATACGAAGGTACAAGACATAACATCGGGTTCGAAGTCGTCGACGAGTTGGCACGACGGCACCAGGCGGATCCAGGAAGAGTGAAGTTTGAAGGCCAACTGCAAGAGTGCTTGATCGGCAGCCAAAAATCGCTGCTGCTCAAGCCACACACGTTCATGAACCTCAGTGGTCGGAGCGTGAGGCAGGCGATTGATTTTTACAAGATTGAGTTGGAAGACGTGTTGCTCGTGTGCGACGATTTCCATCTCGACCTCGGAGTATTGAGGTTGAGGGCCCGTGGCACCGATGGCGGTCAGAAGGGCCTGGCGGACACGATCCGGCAGCTTGGCACGGACGAGTTCGCTCGCCTCCGAGTTGGAATTGGGCCCGTGCCTGATCGTTGGAATGCGGCGGACTTTGTCCTGGGCAAGTTCGCCACGGCAGAAATCAAGTTACTGACAAGTGAGATCATTCGGCTTTGTGACGCGGTGGATACCTGGGCGACCGAAGGCATCACGGCGGCGATGAATCGGTTCAACGGCGCGGCCACGTAGCATCGGTGGCTGGTAGCCAACAAACACTTTAGGAGTTTACGTTTTGGCAGACAAAAAAGTCGTGTACGAGGGCCTCTTTATACTCGACGCCAATCGCTTGGCGCGCGACCGCGAGGGCTTGCCTCGCGATGTGAACAGTCTCATCGAGGCCGCAGGCGGCGAAATTGAAGTAAGCCGGCTGTGGGAAGAGCGACGACTCGCTTATCCGATCAAGGGCCAGCGCAAAGGGGCCTACTGGATTACGTACTTCCAGCTGCCGACCGCGAAAGTGACCGAGCTGACCCGCAGTTGCGAGCTCGCTGACGGCATCCTCCGCCAACTTTTTGTCCGTCTGCCCGATCCGTTGGTCCAACCGATTCTGGATCATGCCAAAGGCTTAGTGCCTGAAACGGAACCAGAGGCGGAAGCGGAAGCACCCGCCGAGGCGCCGGTGGCAGAAGAAGTTGCCGCGACTTAAGCCCGCCCTGAGAGCTAGCTAGGATAACCGAGGATTGTGGAGGCCTGACGGATGGCAAGCTATTTGAACCGAGTCATTATCATGGGAAACCTGACTCGCGATCCGGAGCTTCGCTACATCCCTTCGGGCACGGCGGTCTCCGATATCGGGTTGGCTGTGAATGAACGCGTTAAGAAGAATGATCAGTGGGTGGATGAACCGGTGTTTGTCGACGTGACTCTGTGGGGACGCACTGCTGAGGTTGCCAACGAGTACCTGAGCAAGGGTTCTAACATTTTGATCGAAGGTCGATTGAAGTTTGACACCTGGGAAAAGGATGGCCAAAAACACTCCAAGCTTCGCGTCGTCGCCGAAAAGATGCAGATGGTCGGCGGACGGTCTGGGGGGAGTGGCGGTAGCGGAAGCCAAACCGGAGCACCCCAAACTCAAGAATCGTCGGGGCCATCAATGCCCCCAGCCGATGAAATCCCATTTTGAATCGCAATTAAGCAGATTCACTCTCCTGCATTCAGGGAGAGGTGAGTCAATAAAGGTAATTTGATACTAACGGCGGTCCACCATTAGAAGGAAGGTCCGGAGCCCGTTCCGCTTGGGAGCGGAAGCAAAAAGACAAGAAATAGCCATGCCTACAAAAGCTAAAAAGAAGAAGCGAACACCACGTCACTCCAAGCGGCTGCCACGTGGTCCGCAGGGTGGCATCGAATTGCTGCTGATCCATAGTGTCGACGACCTTGGTCATCAGGGCGACGTGGTCGAGGTGAAGCCTGGCTACGCGTACAACTATCTGTTGCCCCAAGGTCTGGCAACGATGGCTTCTGAACACCATAAGCGAATGGTGGAAAAACATCGCGAGAAGCTGCAAGCGATTGAGCGTGCCCAGCAAGCCGACCTGCGTAAGCGTGCAGCCGAGATTTCCAAGCAGAGTGTCACGATCGAGGCCAACGCGACCGAGGAAGGTCACCTGTACGGCAGTGTCGGCGCACCTGAGATTATTGCTGCACTGAAGAAGAATGGCATCGAGCTGAAAGTCGATCAGATCCGACTGGAAGGCCTGCTCAAGGAACTTGGGCTCTACACCGTCAAGTTCAAACTGGCGAGCGAGATCGAAGGCGAGCTGAAGGTCTGGGTCGTCCCGTCCGTTGGCGAGTGATCTTCGCAGCAACGCCTTCTGGCACAGAAATGCTCGGAAGCACGCGAGACTTGCCGGCTAAGAAGGCAAGATTTGCGTGCTTCCGCGTCGTTTCAGGGGCGCTTCTTTTTTGCCTGTGATTGATTCTAATGGAATGCTGATCCAGATAGCTTTGAGGGAGCAAGGTAATCATGGCCACCGTCGATCGGAACCCAACGCCACGGTCCAGTAGTTCTTCGTCGCAGCTGATCGAGCGCCAACTGCCTCGTAATCTCGAAGCAGAAAAGGCCGTGCTGGGCAGCATCTTGTTGCTCCCCCAAGTGTTCGACGAGGTCGCGCTGATCATTCGGCCTGACGACTTCTACGACGATGCCAATCGCACGCTGTTTGAGCATCTGTTGCAGATGCACGATACCGGTCAGCAACTTGACCCGATGCTGTTGGTAGAACGCTTGCGTAGCGCCGAGCAATACGAATCAATCGGCGGTGCCGCCTACATCGCGGAGATCGGCGGCATCGTGCCCACCGCCGCACATGCGGAGTACTACGCCAAGATCGTCGCAGACAAGTCGGTGCTGCGCTCGCTGATCCATGTCGGCACGGATATTCTGCACGACGCGTATGATCCAAGTTCTGACACGCGGGAGATGCTGAGTAAAGCCGAGGAAAAAGTCTTCGGCATTCTGGAATCCAAAGGGGGAGCCGAACTCACTGCGATCAGCGACGTTTTGCAGCAGTCGCTCGATCGTCTCGATTCGCGCATGGATCAGAGCAATCTAGCCGGCGGCTTGGAAACGGGTTTTGAAGATTTCGATCAGCTGACCGGTGGACTGCAGAACTCGGAACTGATCATCCTGGCGGCGCGGCCGAGTATGGGTAAGACAGCTTTGGCGATGAACATTGCGGAGTACGCCGCAATGCATGCCCAAGTGCCGGTGTTGTTCGTAAGCTTGGAAATGTCGGCCATCGAGTTAGGCGATCGGCTGCTTTGTTCGGTTGCCGAGGTCAACGGACAGCGATTGCGAAACGGCACCATCACAGGCGACGAACGACGGAAACTTGTGCAATCGGCCGCTGAGATTAGCCAGGCACCGCTCTTCATCGACGATTCACCCAGCCGCACGATGACCGAAATCGCCGCGAACGCGCGGCGCATGAAGCGTCGCGAAGGGCTGGGCTTGGTGATCATCGACTACCTCCAGCTCATCGATCCCGACAACTCACGCGACCCACGTCAGGAGCAGGTGGCGAAGATTGCACGGCGTCTGAAGGGTCTCGCCCGCGAGATGGAGGTGCCGGTGTTGTGCCTGGCCCAGCTCAACCGTCAGGTCGAGTCCACGCGCGACAACAAACCGCAGCTGAGTCATCTGCGTGAATCTGGGGCGATTGAGCAGGATGCCGACGTGGTGATGTTCGTCCATCGTGAGGAGTATTATCAGACCAACGAAGACGACCGCGAACGGTTCCGCGGCGAGGCCGATCTGATTGTGCGTAAGCAGCGTAACGGGCCCGTCGGTGATGTGAAACTCGCCTGGATCCACGATTTCACTCGCTTCCGCAGCTACTCTCAAAAGCCGTATGAAGAGTTCGAAGCCTACGGCGAGACGGAATTCTAGCTAGCAGTCGTTTCAATCGGCTGTGAACGACTCTGCCAGCACAAACTAACCTTGCCGGTGCGCTGTGGATTAGCTATTTCTTCGCGGCCCGATTAGCGGGACTGCTGCGCGAATCCGCGGTATCCCCACAATCGAGGTAGAACATTGCTTCTCTCGAACATCAACGCACGTCCCTATGCACAACCTCGATTCATTGCCTGAGTCTGCTTCGACCCGATTATCGAAGCGGTTGGTCCTGCTCGTGTCGAGTGTCGTATGGGTTACCGCCGTAGGTACCTCGACGGCTTTCGGCCAGAGTGAGCTGCTGCCACCTCCGCCGCAGAATTCGCAGCAGGCCGAAGAAATCACCCCCACGTCCCAGGACGTGATTGAAATTCGCGTGCTGGGCAACGATACGATTCCGCTCAACCAGATCGAAAGCCAGATCAGCACTCGTGTGGGTCGGCCTTTTGATCCCAGCATCGTGCAGCGCGACGTGCGCCAGCTGGCGAATTTGGGTTGGTTTGTCGACGTCAAACCGCTGTACGAAACCACGCCGCAAGGCCGCATTGTGATCTTCAAGGTCATCGAACGACCTACCAACCGGTACGTGACCTACATAGGCAATGAGAAGATCAACGACAAGAAACTCGCCAAGGAAACCAATCTCAAGGCGGGCGGAGCAATCGACCCGTATGCCGTCGAAGAAGGCAGACGGAAGATTGTCGAGTACTACCAGAGCAAAGGCTACAACAAAGTTCAGGTCACGATCGTCGAGGGTACGAAGACGACCGACAAAGGCATCGTCTACCTGATCAATGAGGGTACTTTCGAAAAGGTTTGGGACGTCGAGTTCGTGGGCAACGAATTCGTCAGCGATGGCCGACTGAAAACGATTATCCAAAGCAAACCACCCAAGTTTCTGATCCTCAAGGGCTATGTGGATCGCGAAGAAATCGATGCCGACGTCGATCGTCTCACCGCCTACTACCGTTCGTTCGGGTTCTTTCAAGCGCGAGTGAGTCGGAAGATCGACCACTATCCGGGCAAGAAGTGGGTGCAGCTGACCTACGTCATTCACGAAGGATTGCGTTATAAGATTCGCGATGTGCGATTCCTGGGGAATACGAAGTTCGAGCCCACGGCACTGGCCGAGGCGGGCAAACTGAAGCCGGGCGAATCTTTCGAACAGACCAAGGTCGCCCAAGATCAACGCTGGATTCAGGAACTCTACGGGAGCCGCGGGTACGTCTTTGCCGATATTCGCCCCGAGACAGTGTTCTTGGAAGAACCGGGCGAGGTCGACCTGATCTATCACATTGACGAAGGTGAGCAATTTCGCATTGGCAACATCTATGTCAACATCGGGGGAGACAACCCGCATACGCGGATTCAGACGATCTTAAACCCGATGAGTATTCGTCCGGGCGACATTGCCGACATTCGTGAAATCAAAGCAAGCGAACGCCGGATCATAGCCCGCAACATCCTCGACGCCGACGCGGCGCGGGGAGTGCGTCCTAAACTGACGTACCGCATCAGCGACGACAACAACCAATACGAGTTTGCTAAGCGTCCCCAAAGTCGGCCCGCGCCCAACCGTTCCAGCCCACCACCGGGAGCCGGCGGTCGAGGTTTTGGCAGCCGCTCGACGACGGGCGGCTTTCGTGGCCAGAGCCCCGACGACTGGGGACCGCCGGTCCTGCCGCCACCGGGCTATCAAACGCAGCCGCCGACGGAGAGTCCAGCCGCGCTGCCCTACAACTACCGTGGCCAGAGCCCTCAGTCGAGCGCTCAGACGCCAAGCTGGTATCGCCCATCGCTACAACCTCGCGGTCGGCAGACCGTCCATAGACCCGCCGCGAATCCGTATCAGAATCTGCGCGGTCAAAGCCCAAATCCTCAGCCACAGAATGCTTATTCGACGTTGCCCGCTGGCGGAGTTCCGCAGCAGGCTTACGGTGGTCAGATTGTGGGAGCGACAGGCCCCTCCTCGAATCCAGTGGTCGCACAGAACGGCGTGCAGCCGGTTCAGTACTCCGAAATCGTTGCGCCGCCCGCCGGCTATGCGGGACCTGTGCCGGGCACCTTGCCGGGATATCAAGTATTTCCAGACGGACGCTTCGGCGGACCTGGCGTGCCGTTTCCCGACCGCACCGTCGACCTCATCTTTAACGGTAGCGAAACTCAGACAGGTCGGCTGATGTTCGGCATTGGTGTGAATTCCGATGCCGGTCTGGTCGGGAACATCGTACTCGACGAGCGCAACTTCGACTGGCGTCGACCTCCACGCAGCTTTGAAGACATCCGCAATGGCACGGCATTTCGTGGCGCGGGTCAGCGGCTGCGTATCGATGCTTCACCGGGTAGCGAGGTGAATCGCTACTTGATGAGCTTTCAGGAACCGTATCTGTTCGACAGCCCGATCGCACTCTCGCTGGCTGGCTCGTTCTTCGACCGCCGCTTTCGCGATTGGGACGAAGAACGCCTCGGCGGTCGAGTCGGCTTGGGCTACCAATGGGTCGAGAAGGACCTTTCGGCCAACGTCTCGTACCGCGGCGAGGGGGTGAAAATCACCGATGCACCCGGCGGGATAGCGATTCCTGCCGTTGTTGATCCTGCCGACCCTGCGGAAACGCCGGCTATTCCGCCAGGTACAGTCATCTCGCCGGCAGTTCCGGCAAACGAGAACCTCGCAGAAGTGATCGGTAGCAACGATCTACACGGGTTTCGGCTTACGGTGATCAATGACACACGCGACAGTGCATTCCTGCCGACGCAAGGACGCTACGTCGAGATGTCGGGTGAGTACGTCATTGGTGCGTTCCAGTACCATCGCATCACGGCGGATTATCGTCGCTTCTTCCTGCTCCGTGAGCGCCCCGATCATTCGGGTCGACATGTGCTGAGCATCTCGTCGAATGTTGGATTCTTAGGTGACGATGCACCGATTTACGATCACTTCTTTGCTGGTGGCTTTTCGACCTTCCGCGGTTTCGACTTCCGAGGTGCCTCGCCTGTGGGAGACCGAGGAGTCGAAGAGGGCGGTCATTTCCAATGGCTAAACTCCGTGCAGTACCTGTTCCCTGTGACGGCCGACGAGATGCTGCACGGCGTGCTGTTCTGCGATTTCGGTACCGTGGAAGAGGGCGTCGAGATCGACGACTTCCGCGTAGCGCCTGGTGTTGGTTTGCGGGTGACCGTTCCGGCACTCGGCCCGGCCCCGATCGCGCTGGACTTCGCTTGGGCGATCAACGAGGCCGATACCGACGACACAGAAGTGTTCAGCTTCAGCATGGGCTTCGGACGGAACTAGCAGCGGCTGGCAGCAACTTGATGCCAGCGGAGGTACATAACCGCGATGCAACCGCATCGCCGGAACTACACCTAGTACCCTACCGCCTCGTCCGCGCAGACGCAGCCAGGTGCCGCCTGCGGCGCGCTGTACCGCCAGCGATAGTAATCAAAGTGGTAGGGATAGGGCCGCTCATACCAACTGCCAGCGATCGTCGGCTGATAGGGCCAGAAACCAAATCCCCCATGGCCAAAGCCACCGTGGCCAAATGGCGGCCTCGGCGGCGGGCGATAGTTGGGATCTCTCATGCTTGCAGTCATGACCGCCGCACGCTGGCGAGCGTAGACGGGCGCCACTGTGCTTTGAGCCGCAGCGCTGCTTGCAACCACGCTGCCGATTAACGCAGTTGCGAAAGCGAGTGAGAGCAGGTTTGCGCGCATGGACGTTGCCAGATGAAGCGGAGTGATACCGTTTCCATACTAGGCAGATGCGTTCCAGACCGTCAAGAAATCGCCTCGCCTCAGACGCGATCGCGAGGATCGGTCATGCTTTCGGCCATTTTATTGAGTGCTTCGGTCTCGATCTGACGGACCCGTTCGCGCGTCAGGCCGAGCGATTCGCCGATCTCCTTAAGCGTGCGTGGCTCGTGGTTATCGAGGCCGAATCGCATGCGGAGGACGGTGGCTTCGCGTTCGTCCATCGTGTGCAGCATGCTCATGACGTGCCGCAAGCTGTCGCTCTCGACCAGCGTTTCGTCGGGGCTGAGTTGACGCTCGTCCATCACCATGTCACCCAGCGTCCAGCCCGCCTCGGTTTGATCGGTCTGGGGCGTGGCATTGTAGATCTTGATCGCCTTCTTGATGATCGGGAGCTTCTTCTTGGGCAGTCCCAGGACGCGTGCGACTTCTTCGGGCGTCGGCGAGCGGTCCAACTCCTCGGTCAGTCGAGCGGTGGCCCGACGCCACTTCGAAAGCAACTCGACCATGTAGGCGGGGATGCGGATCGTCTTGCCAGTGTTGATCAACGCCCGCTTGATCGATTGTTTGATCCAGTAGCTCGCGTAGGTGCTGAAGCGGGTGCCCATCGCGGGGTCGAAGCCTTCAACAGCGCGGAGGAGGCCTAGATTGCCTTCTTCGATGAGATCTTGCAGGCTGAGGCCCTTGCCAGAGTAGCCGCGAGCGATGTTGACGACCAGTCGCAAGTTGGCACGCACCATACGATCGCGTGCCGCGAGGTCGCCCTCGCCGATGCTGGAGGCCAACTCTTTCTCTTCCTTCGCGCTAAGCAGGGCCGTTTCGTTTATCTCGCGAAGGTAGGTTTCCAGCGGAGTTTGGACTGCGGAGCTGGAACTGCGTTTGGTCTTCGTGGGCATGGTGCGGGTACCGTCGGTAGCAGGTGGGAGGCTGGTGGGGGCAACGTCCGCTCTCGGTGCTACTGGCCAGTCCCTGCCTAATGCGAGAGGCGCTCCGGCGCGGGTGGTGGCTGCAAGACCGACCGCGCGGGCTGCTTGTCGTTGCAAGAAAAGTATCGACGAAGAGAGAACGCACACTACAGAATGCGTAGCTTCCGACACGGTGCGACGAATGTTCGCGACGTTCCGACCATGCCGGTCAAGACGGCACCGCAGATAGTGTGGAGCTAGGGCGTGGCCGTTACGATTGGGCAATCAACAAGCTCTCGCTGCGCGAGATCTTCCCGGAATACGCAGGCTCGTAACTTCCAGTCCCTAACCCCTCACCGCTAAATCCCTACTTGTCCGATTCTTCCGACTCTTCAGCTGCGGCTTCAGCAGCTTCCGATTCGGCGGCGGGCTCGGATTCCGATTCCGCAGGCGATTCCGCTTCCGCGACGGCTGTTTCTGCCTCGGCAGCGGCGGACTTGAACAGTGGGCCGGAGTCGGAACCGATACCACCCTTCAGGTCGGCAGGTGCTTCGCGGCTGCCTGCTTCGGCGGCTTCTGCAGCCTCGGCGGCAGCTTCGTCTTCTTCCGCCCACTCAACCCGCTTGCGCGACAGGCCGATCTTGCGTTCTTCGGAGTCGACCCGCAAGATTTTCACCTCCAGTTCGTCGCCGACGTTGACGACATCCTGCGGGTTCTCAACCTTGTGGTCGGCGAGTTCCGAGATGTGCAGCAAGCCTTCCAGTCCGTCTTCCAGGCCGACGAACACCCCGAAATTGGTGATCTTCGTGACGGCACCTTTGACCAGCTCACCTTGCTGGTAGCGGTTGGGAATGTCGGTTGCCCAGGGATCTTCATCCATCTGCTTGAGACCCAACGCGATACGCCGACGTTCCTGATCGACCGACAACACCTTGCACTCGATCTCTTGTCCCTTTTCGACCAGCTCGCTGGGATGGCTGATCTTGCGGGTCCAAGACATGTCGCTTACGTGCAGCAGACCATCGATGCCTTCCTCGATTTCGATGAAGGCTCCGTAGTTGGTGAGGTTGCGCACGCGACCCTTGACCAGCTGGTCGGTGGGGTACTTCTCCGCGACTTTCTCCCACGGGTTCGACTGCGTTTGCTTCATGCCCAGCGAGATTTCTTGTTTCTGCTCGTCGATGCGGAGCACGACGACTTCGATTTCGTCGTCGATGTTCACCAGTTCGCTGGGGTGGCTGATGCGCTTGGTCCAGGACATCTCACTGATGTGCACCAGACCTTCGATGCCGTCTTCCAGCTTGACGAAGGCACCGTAGCTCATCACGTTGACGACCGTGCCCTTGACCGTCGAATTGACGGGGTACTTGCCGCCCACGTTCTCCCACGGGCTTTCGCTCTTCTGCTTCAGGCCCAGAGCGATCTTTTCCTTGTCGTAGTCGATGTGCAGGATTTGCACTTCCAGCTCGTCGTCGATCTTGACCATTTCGGACGGGTGGTTGATGCGGCCCCAGCTCATGTCGGTGATGTGCAGCAGGCCATCGATTCCGCCCAGGTCGACGAACGCGCCGAAGTCAGCGATGTTCTTGACGATACCCTTGCGCAGCTGACCGATTTCCAGCTCTTTGAGCAGTTCGGCTTTTTTCTCGCTACGCTGCGCTTCGATCAGGCTGCGGCGGCTGACCACAATGTTGCGTCGTGCATCGTCGATCTTGAGCACCATGCACTCGATGGTCTTGCCGATGTATTCGCCAATGTCGTGCGGACGACGAATGTCGACCTGACTGGCGGGGAGAAAGACGTTGACGCCAATGTCGACCAACAGGCCGCCTTTGATTTTGCGAGTGACTTCGCCGCTGACCACATCGCCTTCGTGGACGGTCTCCATGACCTTCATCCACTTTTCGATCTTCTCAGCCTTGCGTTTGCTGAGGACGATCATGCCGCGGTCGTCGTTGTGGCCTTGAGCATCTTCGACGTCTTCGACAAGGACGCGAATCTTCTGTCCGGCTTCGGGTTGCTCTTCTTCCTCTTCCCACTCGTCGCGAGCGATCGTACCTTCGCTCTTGTAGCCTACATCGACGAGCACAAATTCGTCATCGACGCGGATGATGGTGCCTTCAACAATTTGATTGACGTCGACATACTCGGCCTCCAGCCAAGTGGTGTCGTCTTCGGCCATTAGGCCGACTTCTGCTTCCCATTCATCCTCTGAAACGTCGAATTCACGAATTAAGTTACGGTTGACCATGAAAAACTAAAACCATACTGGGCTTGTGGTTGGCTCACCAAAAACAGACGAAGTGAACCTACCCAAAGACCACGCGAAAGAAACCTCTCTCCCGACTCGGCTGTCAACGCTGACACTGCCTGGGATAAAGCCGGGAGTCGAAGCTGCTCATCCTAGCAAATGACGGTGGCCGATTCAATCGGTAAGTCGTCGCCATTTCACGGGTTAGAGCGTAACGCACTAGCACATCAATTCGCCGGCGCGAGGCGAGGATCCGGTCGTGAAATCAGCTTCACTCGAGGGTGAACTCGAAGCTGTTGTCGGCACCTTCGCTGACGTCTGCGGTGAGGCCGGAGGTGCTGGGATCGCGGTATTGGTTGGGCAGCACGTTCTTGGGCGGCATGTGAGGATTCGCGGCGCGGTGGCTGTGATCCATCTTTTCGACGGTCACCTGATAGCTAGCCGGCGGCAGGCCGTCCTTGTATTGGTCGCCTTTGATGAGCGTCTCCATCGCAAAATTACCTGAGGCGTCGGTTTCGGCACTGCCAGTTTTCACTCCGCTGCCCTTTGTCGCGGGGTGAAACAAGACCAGTGCGCCCTCGACCACCTCGCCCTGATAGGTCACCACCCCCGTGACCGGCACCGTGGGCGGGCCACTGGACGAGGAGTTGCAGCCTAGGAGAACTAGGCTAAACAAACAGGAAAAATGCAAGCAGTGCTTTGGGTTATTCATATGCAACTGGCGGCTTTAATGGATGCCAATACGTACTCAGACTTTAGTAGTCTCCCACAACCGTGCCATCTCGACGAGCGCCAAGTGCCTGGTAGGTTTCGTAGTCGATATCTTCAGAAATGAACTTTGTTGCTCCATCGCACAGTACGAAATTGGCACCGCCTGGGTGCCGTGATTTGAAGCCGTTCGCGACGTTGAAATCCAGATCCCAATTGCCGCCGCGCGGCGCGCGGCGGTCCCAGGTGTCACGGTCGGTCGGATGGTTGATCGGAGCGGTGGTGGCAAACCAGACCCCCTCGGCATAAGTCCAACCCATCACCCATTGAAACGCAGTGCTGCGAGGGAGTACTTCGCCCATCGCGATCGTATTGGAAGTGCCGTCTTCAATCTCATGAATTGCCGCTGCCCAGGTCGACCGGGCGAAAACACCAGACACTGCGTCGGGAACAGCGCAGTCACTGCGAACATTGAGGGCCCCCGAACATTCTGAGTTTCCACGCGGTACCGAGTTCTGGCCGAACCAGTCCTCGCCACTGTTCACGAGCCCGCGCCCAGCTGGGACATTGACAATCTCGCTGATTCTGAAGCTAGCCCAGGACTCCATGAACTGCGCCCCAACGCAACCCGCATAGTTCGTCGTCGCGACCTGCTGGATGTTGTGCGTGCTGGCGAGGTTCTTCCAGCCACTGTCGCCATCATTCGGGTCCACTAAGCCGTTCTTGTGATCGCTGGGACATTGCAACCCAGCGACAACGTATTGATGAATGGGAACGCCCTGAAGCAGTTGAGAACCCGGACGGACGCAGGTCCTATCCGCTGGGTCGCAGAAATCGATCGCGTTGTGCAGGTTGGTCTCTTCGAAGAACGGTGCCAGGTTAATCAGATGCGATGCGAAATCTCGACGACCGCCAATGCTCCCGTGAATGTGGTTAACGTTCATCGGGAATCTGTCTACCGACTGATGATGGTTATGCAGCGCGATGCCCAACTGGCGAATGTTGTTGGTGCACTGAGCGCGACGGGCAGCCTCGCGCGCGGCCTGCACGGCTGGCAACAATAGCGCCACCAAGACACCGATGATTGCGATGACAACCAGCAACTCAACAAGTGTAAAACCGTGTGTTCTGACTTTTCTGGACGTAGGTCGTCTAGCGAACATGAGAGGAGCCTCGGTGGTTTAGGAAGTGAGCGCCTATTGCCTTCCGTTCCGATCCTTGAAGTAGCTTATTTTAAGCGTAGTTTGGTGAGCAGGTCAATTTTGGGCACAAATCGGGAAAATTGCAGTTTCACCCTCCTTGGGATTGGGTTGCCTTGGCAAGTTTTGCCAGTTTCGCGACCACTTCATCCGCGGTGAGACCATCGGTGCAGACCTCGATCGAGTCCTCCGCCATCCGCAAGCCCCCCACTTCGCGCTGCTGGTCCCTGGCGTCGCGCTGGATTTGCTTCTCAAGCACCTCCGCCAGCGTGACCTGCTCGCCGCGCGAGCGCAGATCCTCAAATCGCCGCTGGGCTCGCACCTCGTCGCTTGCCGTCAGGTAAATCTTCAACTCGGCAGTGGGGAAGACTTCCGTTGCCTGGTCGCGGCCCTCGGTCACGACATTGTGGTTGTTAGCAAACTCCCGTTGTAGCCCGGTCAGCCGCTCTCGCACCGCCAAGTTGTCGGCGGCGTGCCGGGTGAGCGTCGTGACTTCGAATGAGCGGATCGGCTTGGTGACGTCTTCGCCGTTCAGGAAGACCTGCTCGTCAGTCAGCTCGATCTGGCTCGCCGCCGCAAGCTTCGCCAACGCTCCGGTATCCGCCCAATCGATCTGTTGTCGCAACCCGGCGAGGGTGACCGCCCGATACATGGCCCCAGTGTCGAGAAACCGAAATCCCAACTGCTTGGCCAATCGACGGGCCGCCAAACTCTTGCCAGCCCCAGCTGGTCCGTCGATGGTGATGATCATGGGTGGTTGGGCAGCACGTCGGACGATTGGTGAAACGAGTAAGTCTAACCTGCCGACGTCTCCTGCGGCAGGGCTGACCCATCGTTCACCTGCGCACCCACCCAAGCCCTCGCAATCTTCCCGCGTTGGTCAACCGGTTGTCCGATGCGGGCGTTCTGAGGTTTTGAAAGGTCTTCCGTTTCTGTTTTCAAAACCCCCGACCTCCGGGAACGCGGGTAACTCTGTAAGTTCAAAACCCACTTGTGGTTGTGTCATCTCCGCTGAGGGCGACGGGCGACGTATTGAAAGGTTCGGCATTCTGCACCTTTCAAAACTCCCTCCAACCCGCAGGGGCCCTTCGCTCTTCAGCCCTTATCACCATTCCGTCCGCGCAGTGGCCAGCCTCCCGCGACGCAGCTGGCTGCTCCGGTTGGTGTGGCTACCACGATCAAGCGTAGCGGATGGCGTGGCCCAAATTCAATCAAGAAAGTGCGCGGCGGCGCCGCACGCACGTGGTTTAGAGTAGGCTACTGCATCGAAATTCTTGTCCGCTACTCGTTGCCGGTGTGCCTGTATTCTTCGCCGTCCAACGCGCTAAGGGTCACCAGCGTGTGGTCATCACTAAGTAGGTTGTATTCGATCATCGCATGCGTGCTCTCGTCGCCTCTGTCTGGAAAAGTCAAAGGCAGCTTATCGCGCGAATCTGGGTAGCGGATGTGCTGTTGAAAGTCCTCGTGCAGGAGCACCGTCGCTTCCACACACATTGCTCGCTGTGCTGTTTTGCTGTTGAGAGCGAACGCCGGTTTCGTGGTCTATCGACGGGAAACAAGGAGTCTTAATCGGTGGTGACCTGCGATCGTCAGAAAATACGGCGATTCTTGTCGTTATTCGCGTCAGAAAATGGTGACTTCACACATACAGTACTTGGACAGCCTATACCTAGGTGACATGCGCACGAAGCGCGCAGGCGTGAGCTTTCTCGACTGACGAGCCGATCTGACGGAGTTCGATCATGTGTAACGTGGCTTTGAGGTTTCTTGACACTCCACCACCGTATCACATCACCAGAATAACTATCCTGGCCAGATCGACAGTGTAAGGAAGGAAAAGTATAGGTCATTGCCCCCCGGTGAGATTGCCAAAGTATCTTGTGCGCGACCAGCCGGCGTGGGTAGAATCGAGGCTCCACTCGTTCGTGTGGCTTTTCCGCGCGGGTATCATACTCCTCAACCAAGCGGTGGACCTATCGATGAAAACTGCTGCGAACTCTCTGTCTCGCCGAATCGCGCTACGTGCTTTCACCTTAGTTGAGCTGTTAGTCGTGATTGCCATCATTGGCGTGCTCGTCGCCCTGCTGCTGCCGGCGGTGCAGGCGGCGCGTGAAGCGGCACGGCGATCGTCGTGCGTGAACAATCTGAAGCAGATCGGGTTGGCCGTCCACCTGCACCACGACGCGATAGGACACGTGCCGATTAGCATCAGTCCCTGGCCGCATGAAGCACGTGCCTCCAATACGCCGCCAGAAGGGAATACGGGCATGGGCTGGATCGTCCGGGTTTTACCTTACATGGAGCAGCAGCCGCTGTTCGACCTATTCATGCAGTTCGGATCTTCGGGCAACATGGTCATGGATGTGCGCCGTCCCCGCTCGAATATTGGAATCTCATCGACTGAGCTTAGTGGTTCCCCGGGGATGCAGTCGCAGCTACCGGTAATTTCCTGCCCATCAGATCCCACCGCGTTGGAACTCTCTCCAACCCAGTGGCAGTGGCGCAACAGTGAAGTGGCGGTGACAAGCTACAAAGGCGTAATCGGCGACACCAGGATGGGTACGGATGCGAGTGTGCACCAAGGATCGGTCCCCGATTGCCACAATACCGTTGGATGTAATGGGATTTTCTACCGCAACAACTATCAGGAACCCGTTTCGTTCGAACAGGTAACCGATGGCCTCTCGAACACGTACATGGTTGGCGAGGATATCCCCGCCCACAATTACCACTCAGCGGCGTTTTACTCCAACGGCGACTACGCCAGCTGTCACGCACCACTTAACTTTAAGCCCCAGCCACCAAATCCTGTGCAGTGGCCCAACGTGATGAGTTTTCGCAGCGAACATCCGGGCGGCGCGCATTTCGCGATGGCGGATGCGTCGGTGCAGTTTGTCTCAGAAAGCATTGACTACTGCATCTATCGGGCGACTAGCACCAAAGCCGAGGACGATATTGAAGGAGCGCGAGGCTGTGGCATTCAATAAGCAGTTGCCCAGGACATTTCCAACTTGCAGCGGAGCAGGTCGTCTGTCGTTCTTGCTGCTGATGCTGGCGGTAGCCGGTTGTGGCAACAGCCACGAGGCGACGGTCTTCGGCATCGCTGATCTGGATGGCATGCCACTGGAGACCGGCATGGTTACTTTCCATCCGGCTGCTGGCGGCGCGTCAGCCTACGGAATGTTGACCGAGGGCGGTCGATACGAAATCAGGACCGGTGACAAGCGCGGGCTGGTGCCCGGCAAATACCACATCACCGTGAAAGCGACTGAGCCCTACACGGTGAGCGGCCCCGTAGGTACCCCTGGGATTCCAAAAACACTCTCGCCTCCGCGCTACGGCAATGTGCGCACGACCGATTTGATCGAGACGATCGAACCGGGTTCCAATGAGATTAACCTCTCGCTGAAGGCCGACGCGGCGGAGTAGCCGACGCCTCAGTTCGTCTCGACGCGGCAGTGGCCCCAAGCCATCGAGGCTAGTCCTGTTTGCCGCCGAACCTTAGACCATAGAGGCCCAATTCCTCGCGCGGGTGACGCGATAGCGTCCGGCCTGCAGGCGGTGACATTGGGTTCACCGCGAAAAACGGCTATTTCCAGGCTGTTTCGCGATGCCCTAAGTCCAGCCGCATTCTATACAAACGTCATTTCTCGACTAGAATGGACACTCGTGGGGCGCGCCCGCAAGGTCTGCGCAATCGGTATCTAAGCGTCGGCTTGGATGCGTTTTGAGCGGCCAGATGGGTTGGGGCTAGAAGTTCAGTTTGACTTTTTCTGGCCATTGGCGATAGATTGACCATAGAGGCACTGCTTGAGGTCAACTCAGCCGAACCGACTTGTCGGGGTGTCGTTGGCGGACCACCCACGGATTTATCGCTCATCGTAGTTTCCGTCCGTCGTCGGGATCAGTTCGTTGACAGGAATGACCATAGCAGCACAGAGGAAGTCGCTCGCCGTCGTCTCGGCAGACTTTCGTCGCAGGAACAGAGGATTCTAGAATGGCAAAGAGCAACGCCGTTTGGGGGATCGACATTGGGCAATGCGCACTGAAGGCGCTGCAATGTCGTCCTCACGAAAAAGATCCGAATCAGATCGTTGTCGAGTCGTTCGACTACATCGAGTACCCACGGATTCTGTCGCAGCCAGAGGCCGATCCCGAGGAGTTGGTGCGCGAAGCGCTCGAACAGTTCCTGGAACGCAACGATCTGACCGGCGATAGCGTGGCCATTTCGGTGGCGGGACAAAGTGGTCTGGCACGTTTCATCAAGTTGCCGCCCGTCGAAGCGAAGAAGATTCCCGACATCGTCAAGTACGAAGCGCGCCAACAGATTCCCTTCGCGCTGGAAGATGTGGTGTGGGACTACCAACAACTCAGTGGCGGTAGTGAAGAAGACGGATTCGCCCTTGAGCCCGAAGTGGGACTGTTCGCCATGAAACGCGATCAGGTTGCCCGAGCGCTCAAGCCGTTGGAAGATGCCGGCATCGAGGTTGAGTATATCCAGCTGATGCCGCTGGCAATCTACAACTTCGTCTGCTTCGACCGGCTGGACGATTTACGGTCACGTACCTACGATCCTGCCGATCCACCGGAATCCACGGTGGTCATCTCGTTGGGTACCGACACGACCGACTTGGTGGTCACTAACGGCTATCGTGTGTGGCAGCGGAATATTCCCATCGGCGGCAACCACTTTACGCGGGCGCTGAGTAAGGAACTGAAACTGACGTTCGTCAAGGCGGAGCACCTCAAACGCAATGCGACTCAGGCGGACGACCCGAAAGCGGTGTTCCAAGCGATGCGTCCGGTGTTCAGCGACTTGCTCGCCGAAATCCAACGCTCCTTGGGTTATTTCGGCAGCATTGATAAGGCCGCGAAGATCGGCAACGTGATCGCTTTGGGCAATGCGATGAAGCTGCCGGGACTGCAGCGGTACCTGTCGCAGAACCTCGAACAAGACGTGCTGCCAATCGAAGAATTCAATAATCTGTCCGCCGGCAGTTCAGCTGGCCAAGCACAGTTTAAGGAGAACATCCTCAGCTTCGCCGTCTCGTATGGCTTATGCCTGCAAGGATTGGGCAAGTCGGAAATTAAGACCAACTTGCTGCCCGAAGAGATCATTCGCTCTCGTTTGGTGCGGGCGAAGAAACCATGGGCCGTCGCGGGGATCGCGGCGCTGTTGATGGGTATGACTTTCAATTACGCGATGCACGTCTCGGCATGGCAAGACACCGCGACGGACGATATGAAGCGCGCCGAGACGGCGCTCAAGGGCGTGCAGACCAAGTCGCAGGGTTTCAAAACGACCAGCAGCGAGATTCGTTCGTCTTACGACGAAATCAAACAGACCGGCGAACGGCTCGTTAGCAACGTGGAAGGGCGTTTGCTCTGGCTGGAACTGATGAAAGCGATCGAGGTCGCGATTCCTCGCGATCCGCGCCCCTTCGAGGAGCGTGAAGAAACGGCCGAGGACATTAGCAATCGCGAAGAAGTGCACATCGTGGCGATCGACCAACAGCAGTTTGAAGATCTGCAGGGCGAGTGGTTCTCCACGGTCGAGTCAACGTACAACCAGAAGCGTGGCATGGCGGAAGCCCAAAGTAGTGGAGAGGCAGACGCTGCCGACGATTTCGCCGCGGCGGAAGATACCGGCGGATTGGATGGGGGTGATGGAGAAGGAGGCGGTGGCGGTCTCAGTGGTGCAGGCTGGGTCATCCAACTCACCGGCTATCATTACCACAACAAAGATAAGAGCAATCAAACAAGCCGGTTCGTCAACAACACCCTCATCAAGAATCTCGAAGAAGGTTTCGTCGAACTGCCGGATGGCCCCAATGGTGAGAATGTAAAGGTCTCATTTGCCGACTTGGGGATTAGTCATCCCTGGGTAGTGCAAGACAAGCAGATTCAGAAAGAGATCATTGATCTTGATGCCCCGCAGGGCGCTGCGGCGGCGGGACGTGGTGGTCGCGGAGGCGGATACGGTGGCGAAGGCGGCGGATACGGCGGAGAGTATGGTGGTGGTGGGTACGGCGGCGGTCGCCTCCCGGCGGCCAGCGCAGAAGATGACGAAGAGGAAGACACAAGCATCGTCGAACTCGATAAGTACGAGTTCATCGTGCAGTTTGCATGGGTGCCGACGCCCAAGAGTGCGCGAATTGAGAAGGCCGCGATTCGCCAGCAACAAGAGCAGCAACGACAAGAAGCTGAAGCGTTATCAGAAACGGCCGTTGATGAAGAGAGTGAACTGTAAGTTGCCGAGTATCAACTCCGCCGAAGGGCGGAGCGAGGTTGACGTAAGAGTAAGTTGAAAGTAGCCACAATCCCTCACAGGAATCAAGGCCATGGATCAAGTCAGAGCATTTTTTAGTGTCGTATGGACTCAGCGATTCTGGGTACTCAGCATCGTGGGCACGATTGTGGCCGTGTTGTGCTGGAACATGGCGGCGAGTGATCTGTCCTCTGATTTCACCAAGCGTCAAGGAGAGATCAACACGGCACACAACAACGTCAAGACCATCAACGGTGAGCGGTTTCACCCCAATGACGATGTGATCGCCGGCGATACCAAGCAGGCGCAAGTGCAGCGCGATATGGTCCGAGAAGTCTGGCAAGAACTGTACGATGCCCAGCGCGCGGACGTATTGAAGTGGCCGGAGACCATCGGTGACGAATTTGTGAAGTATATGGAGAACCGCAAATTCGGCGACAATATTTCTGAGGTGATGCGAGGCTTCTACCACAACTACATTCAGACACGATTTGATTCGCTTCTGAAGATTGTGCAGGCCAGGAAGACCGCGAACGGTCGATCCGGCGGACGTGCCGGCGCGGGTGGTTATGGCGGCGAGTACGGAGGTGCTGCTCCAGCTTTGGCCGCCGAGGAAGAGGAGGACTACCTGGTCGAATGGATTGACCAAGGCGCTCTGCAGAAGAAGCTGGACTTTCCCAAAAAGCCGACGACGCTGCAGGTTTGGGTCACGCAGGAGGACCTCTGGGTATATGAAACTCTGCTAAAGGTCATCGATCAAACCAACAAAGCGAAGGGTGCCGTGCGGCCCGACAACACAGCCGTCCGCGCGATCGTTCAACTTCAGGTCGGCGCGATGGCGTCCAGCCCATCCACCGGCAAAGTCATCATCCCGCAGCCGACTGAAGGCGAAGGAGGCGGGGGGGGTGAGTACGGCGGAGAGTATGGCGGCGAATTTGGTGGTTATGGCGGCGGCGAATACGGTGGCTATGGCGGCGGTGGAGAGTTCGGCGGTGGTTATGGTGGCGGTGAGTACGGTGGCTATGGTGGCGGCGGCGAGTACGGTGGCTATGGTGGTGGTGGGGAGTTCGGCGGTGGTTACGGAGGCGGTGGAGAGTACGGTGGCGGCGGTCGATTTGGAATGGGCGAAGGTGGCGGTGGAGATGGCACGCTGCTGAGCAGACGCTATCTCGACGCCGAGGGAAAACCGGACGAAGGTGGCTCGGTGGAAAGTGTGGTCTCGACCGAGTTTCGACAATTGCCCATTCGCATGCGTCTGATGATGGACGAGAAATTCATTCCAACGCTACTGCTAAAGTGTGCCAATGCCACACTGCCTATCGAAGTGAAACAGGTACGTATCAATCCTTCGAAGTCGGGGGCCGGCTTCGGAGGCGGCCAGGCGAGGTCGAACATTCGCGGCTTGAACCAGATGTCGCTGGATGACTTGACGGAAGTGATCATTCGCGGGGCCGTTTACATTTATAACGAACCCGACACGGAACGATTGACGATTCCGGGTGAGGATCTTGCCCAGCCAGGTGACGAGATCGCGCAAGTGACGAGCCCCTAGCTCGTCGCTAAGTTACTGCACAAAGTTCCCGCATCGCTACGGAGTCGGTTGCGGATAGTCAAACCGGAGACCAAGACCATGAAATCGAATCTAAAGAGTGGAAACGCCATTGTTCGTTTGCTGCTGGCGCATGGGGAGAAACTTGGCATTCTGGCAATTATCGCCTGCACCGGACTGATCGTCTGGTCCGCGATTGGGCGCGAACGCTTGCAGGTAGAGCCCAGCGAGCTCAAGCAGTTGGCGACCCGCACCGAGACGAAACTAGCTGAGGTTACCTGGAGTGGATTGCCCCCCGAGGAAGTAGTGAGAGCGGAACCGTTGCCACCTTCGGTGATGGTCAAGATCGATGAGAAAGCATTTCCACCATTCCCGCACGTGTTCAACCCACCGGTTTCAGCTCCCGTCACGCCGCGAACCGATCCGGTGTTGTTAGCGCTTTCGGAATTGGAAGTGAACTCCGACTCGGGGCTCTGGGCATCGGCCGATGCTGAAATGATTAAGCAGAGAAGGCTCGATTTCGAGAAGGAAAGGGAAGAGGAACGTCGCAAACAGGAGGCGGAACGCGAGAAAGCAGAGCGTGAGGGCAACCAGCGCGGCGGAGCCCGAGGTGGCGGATACGGCGGGGGTTACGGAGAAGGCGGCGGTTATGGTGGCGGCTATGGCGGGAGGGGTGCCGGCGCTCGTGGGCAGGACAGAACGCGCCCTCGAGATGCTCCGATTGTGGAAACAGCGCGGGAAGGCGCCCGACTGCAGGGCTTCGAAGAGATCCAGGCGAAGTCGTGGGTGACGATCCTGGCAAAGGTACCAATCAAGGCGCAGACCGAGATGTATACCGATGCGCTCTCGACTTCTCGTGGCTACAACCCGAGCGTCGACAAGCCGCGATATCTTGGGTACCAGGTTGAGCGGGCCGAGATCACCAGCAGTGGTCAGTCGGAATGGACGATGATCAAGTTCGTCAAGAAATCGAGCTTGGAAAAAGAAATCTCAAAGTACCCGGTCAACGTGGCGGACGTGATCGATCCGGCGGTCAAGCATCCGCTGCTTACGCACCCGCTTCCGCCGCTGATTCTGCAGGAATGGGGCGAGCGCGTGAGCCACTCTTCGATGCCGCTGGCTGAGGAGGTGCAACGCCTGAAGATGGAAGAGATGCAAAGCCCCAAGGAGGATGAAGAGGAAGACAAACCGGCGGACGAGAAACCAGGTGAGGAAGGTCTGTTTGACGACGTTGTCACGGCCCGCGAGCGAGCCGGCACCGACGCGCGTGGTATGGGCCGCGGTGGCG
>JANQQA010000007.1 GCA_028285205.1 Bythopirellula sp.
GCCCCCAGGTGCGGGTGTGACCTAGGCACAGTGTGCTTAGTTGACTCACTCCATGAACGGAACCGCCCAGTGGACCTGCGGTGCACACGCGTTAGCGAAGGCACAGGGCAAAAGAGCCCACTTTCTTTGCGGGCTGTCACACCTATTGCCCTCAAGATGCCGTGATAACTCCTTTGGGGGAGTGCCTTATCCGCACTGCTGTTAGAACATAGTGTTACTCAGATGTTCTAATGGATTGACCTTGGCAGCCGTATTGTGTCCCACCTTTCTCGAGCCGCGGCAGTGGCAAGAATTCGCGAGGTTGGTGACCGCCTGCGTCATCACGTCGACCAGGTCCAAGAGCTCACCAGGTTGGCCACAGCGGCGGTCACGGATTCTCCGGCGGAAGTGATCAGCAGCTATGAAGACACGGTGCGGACGACGAATCTAGTGCTCACTAAGCTCAAGGAAGAAGAATACCTGCTGGCGGTCGAAAAACCCCGGGTGATTGATCTCGGTACGACGAAACGGGTCAACCTGCAGCAGTACGCCAAACATTTGCTGGAAACTGGCCGGGTGCAAGGATGGCAGGAACTCTCGCCCAATTTGTACGTCTCCGCGGCCCTGCAGCTGGTGCAGGCTAAACTGAAGCTCTACGCCGAGGACCTACAACAGCTGCAGCGTGGGCGGGAGAAGTTGCTGTCCAGCCTGCGAAAGTTGGTGGGTCATATCGAAGCGGCACGCGAATTGGGGCTCTGTCATGATACTCGTGTTCCCGAGAATCTAGTGACCCTGGCCCAATATCTGATGCGGCAGGGAGCGGTGGTGGGCCGGGAGGCACAGCGACGGCATCAGCAGCTCCAACACCGTGTGACCAACATCCTGGGCGGCAGAGATTTTCGGGCCGTGTTTGGAGCCTTGGCGAAAGCGTACGCGGTCGGACTCGAAGCGGACTGCCCGGCTGTGATCGCTCGGAGGAAACAGCAACTCCGCCAAGAGCTGGCCCGTGAACTCGTAGCTGAATTCGATCAGCATTGCCGCGAGCTGCAAAGAACTCGCCATGCAAAACTGAGTGAGGCGATTGCCCAGATTATTCAGAATTGTAGAGATGTCCGTATCCAATAAAGCATCAGCTCCCGCCATAAATATCAGATGTGCAAAGTCTCTTGGCGACGGCGAGACTATATCGTGATCTTCACTGTCACCATCTCCTTGCTCATAGATTTTGGCGATCAGCCGATTCGCCCCAGAAAGTGACGGAATTTCAAAATTGTCAGTAAAGCCGAAATGCGCCCAGTTTGCTGAGTTGTAGCGTAATTGCATGTCATCGCTCATTTCACCTAATGCGGAGTATTCGGACTCTATGCGAAGAGATAAACCAATGCTCTCGTGCCACGGACAGATATCTAGCGCAATCCCAGAAACAACCTGTGTCTCATCTGGTCCTTGGGTAATCTTGCGAACGTACTCAGCACTCCGGTTTAGTGCCTCCAACACAGAGGACCGAATTCTGTGTTTACATTCATCGTACTGCTCTTCTAAATGCCTCATACCGATTAGCTCATCTAATGGGGACCGTGCAATGCGTGCAGCGATAGCCTAACGCAGTGTGGCTCGCCACCGCAACTGTGCCTTCCGCTATGTTTCACACACCCTGCGATTGGACTGCGTTGCGCGCTGAGGAGGGACTCGCCGACTGGGTTTTCGTAGCGTTGCTGAACGGCTGAAACGGCCCATTTCCGGGCGAATGGTTGCCGCCCCTAAGATGCCAGTTCCTTAGTGTGAAAAATTGCACGAATCTGGGCGGCACCCTGGAAACAGCGGGAATCGAGTCCCAGCAAGCCATGCCGAGAAACAAAGTGCCGATTTTCCGACAGAGAACGGCCAAAACAGGGCAGCTTAGACGTGCACTTCATGGCCAATGAGGATCACTCATTTGAACTTAGCGGCTTCGCAGAATCTGAACTCGGTAAGCCTGCCGGTGCTTGTCTATATTTTTTGTGTAGAATAGGAAGTTATGCACCTCGATATACCGACATGAAGCAGAGATTATGACGGAAGAGCACCCGAACATCGCTGTGTTGAAGCGATTCAATCCTGCAAACGTAGCCGAAAGCGTGGACGTTTTTGCGGAAAACGTGGTTTGGCACTATTACAATCCTCGCCTTCCGGACCTCCATGGCGACTATGTCGGACGTGCCGGGATACAAACCTTCTTCGATAAATTGGCGTCGTTAACTGGTGATGCCTTTAGCACCAACGTGGTATCAGTCGCTCCCGTCGGCGATGAGTTGGTTGTCGTCCATCGCCAACAGGTGATGAACCTAGAAGGCCATCGAATAGAAAGTGATGTGGTTGTTGTATGGCGGATCGTGGCTGGACGAATTGCCGAGGTGTGGGACATCCCTTCTATCCATGCTGTTCCACCTTCGTGAGCGTCAATCGCACCGGGGCATAACAAACGGATGAACCGGAGTCGGAACAGCCAGGCTGGCTCGTTCACGTCAACTCCCCGCCCGGTTATCCTGAACGTTAGCTGCACAGGAGGTGTCGTCTTGTGCGGCTTTTTCGGAATCCAGTTTCCACACGAGAAGGGACTCGCCGACGCTGGAAACTGCTGCTTCTAAGTACGGTCGGGCATTCTCACCGACAGCAGTTAGCAACCTGCGGTTCGAGACGGCAGTCGTTAGCCAGGGCCAGCCAGAACGGCTAAGCCGAAAACTGCAGATCAATGCTTCGGCCAGCTTTCTCACCAGTTACTCGCAACCGTCGGGTATTCCTTTTTAAATGCGATTGCTCCTTCCTGAGTGACGCGAGTTCTGTGCGTCTTGAAGGCTTCAATTTTGGGGAACTTCGCCAGAATTGCAAAACACCGGTCATCGCAATCGGTAAATCGGACATCCAGGCGTTTGAGTTCAGGCGACGCGATGTGTTCGATTGCCCGGTTGTCGACCGGATTCTCATGAATATCCAATGTTTCGAGGCGCATGAGCCGTTGGAAGACGCTAGCTTCTTCGTTAGTCAAGTTGGTCCAACTGAGATTCAGTTCAGTTAAGGACGGAAGACGTGCTAAGACGTCAAGACGCTGAGTGACGCCCACCATGCCCGTAAGGTCGAGCAGTTCGAGATTACTCAACGATGCGATGACCTCCATCAAATCACTGTCTACATGTTTATGATGGGTTAGTGTGAGTTCTTTGAGTAAAGGTCGGTCTTTTAGAAACGCAAGTTGGTTGGTTGTCAATCCAAGCGAATCTTCTAACCACCACTTTCCCCCGCGTCGGAACTCGAAGACTTCGAGACGACGCAAGTTGACGAATTCTGACAACGCCTCGGTCGGGAAGTTCGTCACTTGCCGTAGCCGGAGCTCTCGGAGGTTGCTCAGTCGACTCATCTGCCGTACAGCATGAGGAGTTAGCCCATGACCATCGATTGCGAGGCATTCAAGTTGCTGAATCTCTCCAAGGCCCGCTAAGTCGTCCATGCTTTTGTCACTGTGAATTGTCCTAGTGATATTGAGCGACCGTAAGTTGTGACACTCCCTTAAGGCTTCCCAACCTTGTTGACCTATATCGTCGTACACCCAAAAACCAAAATCTTCTATTTCTGTCAGTGAAGGGAGGCTGGCGAAGGCCTCCACTGTCGGTGGCCCCTTCTGGGCATTAGAAAAATAGACCGCCTTCACCCGATGAACGAAATCGACACCTAAGTAGTCACTTAGCCAGTGAGGTGTTGGCGGTGCTGGTCCCTTGTAATTGCTTCCGAAAAAACCAGGCGGAATCTGCCACCCAAACGAGTAGTCGTAGACGACTGACCCACCGCATGCTTCGATAGCCGCAATGGCGTGAGCTTGAGCCTGAGCTTGACCACGCCGATAAGCACACCAGCCACAAACGCCACACATGACAGTAACTACGGCAAGAAGCATTCGTAGTCCGAATCGTGGCCACCTAATACACCCAGGTCGAGCGCGCGTGGAGTTGGTTTGAATCATAGGGTAATTGTACACTAGCGGCTCGACCTCGGCATATTCAGAGTAGCGTGGAGTGCGATATCATCTTTGTTTACGAGGTCGATGACCACCGCCGGCTCGAACCGAAGGATGCTAACTGCGTTCGGTGAATCCAACCGATGGGATTTCCGGCAACTCGATTCCACATGAGGAGAGTCCCACCTCGGGTGGAAACTGGGTTCCGAGAAAACTACACAGGACGATGAAGCTGAGGCAAGTTTGGACAATCTATCAAAGGTAGGTGTGACTACTTATCTTATCTGCAGATTTCACCAGGCGAACGATAACTTGGTCTACGTGTAAATCACGCGTCTTCTTAAACTAGACTAGACTTCACTTCAAAGGACTGAGACGCATACAATCAATCCGTAAAATGCAAACCCATATGCTTAAATGTACGCACTTTTGCCTTACCTTCGTAAGTTATTTCATTTTGGTCGCAGTGAGTATTGCGTGGCCTCGTAGCTATTTCTACTCCGACAAGTGGTGGGTCGAAAATACAAGTGTGCAGGAAGTTCCATCATCGACTGCTGGTGCGAAGTGGACCACAGGCTACGACCCAACTAGGTGGTCCCAGGGCGTTGCCTGGCTTTCTGGTGAAGGTTGCCTGACTTTCCATCACATCGATTACACGTTCGCCCCAGGCGAATTGCGGAGCCAGCAGTTTTCCCGCCCAGTCATGACGGCTGCGTGGCTACCATCAACGAAGTGGTTTGGCTTCACAGTTCCATATTGGTGTATTGCTCTAGCTGCAGCATTCCTCCCGGCAATATCCTTGCGGCGAGTAGTTGCGGGGCTAAACATTTTTAGATTTCGAATAACTCTGTTCTTCTACTTGGCTCTTGCAGCTTCGCTGGTACTCACAGGGTTGGTTAATCTCGGAACCGGGGGTGCTGTCATCGGTCTAGAGGTTGCGGTGGCCTCATTCGTCGCCGTTTGCTTTATCAGGCGAGTATCAGCAGGAACTTCAAGAATGAATCATCCTGCTCGGTCCCAACCTGCCCCAGCGTGAAACACCTGGGCAGTTTGGCAACTAGCAGATTCCACCCGCGGCGAGTCCCGCCGCGTGTGGAATCTGCCCTCAGAAGATTATTGAACCATCTATCTTGATTGCTCACTCAGCACGTAGCTGAAATGGTTCTGTAGTAACAACTGTGGTATCTCCCATTTCGCGGTCACGAGACGCATATCTGAATTTCTGCATTTCTATCCCACCGGGAAGCTTCATTTCAAATTCACCTTGCTCGTCTGTTGTCGCGAAACCGTATCTTCGATTTCCTTGCACTCCCCAAACGCGGTAGTTTGACAATGGATTTCCCGACTCATCCACCAACTGTCCAGGCAACTTGTAAGTTTCAACTAATTCTATCGTTGGCAGCTCAAATATTTCTTTCGTTGCAGGTACCTCAAACCGGTTCTCCCAAGACGCACCAACGGATGACAAGCCGGGAATCGGAATCGCAATTACCTGTTGATAAACTTTCCCTGGAAGCACGTGGGCTTCAAATCTTCCTCCCTCGTCGGTGATGACCTGTTCACCCTGGCGAAACTGGCCATATCGAACTGAAACATCAGCTCCAACAACTGGAGTTCTGTCTTGCTTTCGGACGACCCGGCCACGCACCTTGGTGGCGGGCACTAACTCCAACTCCAGAACCTGGTCAGAGGGAACAGCCATACGTTCGGGAAAACGAAGACGAACAGTAAGCTTGGGACTCAGTGACTCCTCTATTCGGAGCTTGCCGGTCGCTATGTTTGTGATTTCGAAACTCCCCTCCGCATCGGTAGTTACTTCGGCATGGCCTTCGGAATCAGCAGAGCTGCGTGTCGACAGGTGGAGACGGATGCCGCTTACCCAACTAGGATCAGCTCCAACAACTCGACCTTTCAATGGTGTCGACTCACGTAATCGAAGTTCTGCACCGGAGCGGATGCCATCTACCCGAAAGACCTGAACTCCGTGATTTATGGATTCCACTCGAAGCCGAAAGAGTTTTTCTTCTTCAACTGCACGAATGGTGACTTCGCCGCTATCTGATGTCTTTGTGGCGATGTGTTTCAGAATCTCTGTCGGCACAAGTTCATAACCCATTGCCGTGCGGTAGTGCTGAGGTTCGACTGTGATGTCGCCCGATGGATTTCCGCCATCATCCAAGATTCGGTAAGTAGGCCTTGAATCAGGTGGCAATATAACCTTGTTTGGAGAGCTGACTGTTTTTCCTGTTAGCAGTTTACTAACACCGGTTGTACCAATAGCCAAACCTGGCTTGTACACCCAAAGCGTGGTTCCGTATCGCCAAATCGGACCTTCAATCCATTGCTTTGGAACTTCGAGGCGATAATATCCATCACTATTCGTAGTTCCCCTGGCAACCTTTCTCTTGGTTTGGGCGACTCCGCCAATTACCGGCAGGAGAACTGTTGCATCAGCAACATTGTTGCCATTGGAATCGGTAACGTACCCATCCAAGATATGGCATTCAATAGCATTCAGCTCTTCAGCGGGCTGTTCGGGCGACTGGGAATAACATGTCCGAACATCTCCAGTTCCCGGAGCAATCGGAAACATCGTTAACGCAAGTACGAAAGCACGAAGCACTAATACGGATTGCACCGACGGTCCATATGTTCGCAACATTTTGGATACTCCAAATCCGAACATCTCTAGTGTTAATTGACGAAACATAATCGAATTGTCATGTGACCACGCCTGAGGGGCAAGAGCATACGTACTCGCATACACATGTCGAGCCAGTCACAACCGAGGCTTCACGGGCTTGTGCAGGCTCGGGACAGGCGAAGAGCACACTAGGGTGAACGCCGATACACCAGATTTCCAGCGGAGTCTCGTGCGGTCGGCGAGAATGCCCGACCGCGATTGGACGTTCGTGAAGTCCATTGGATTCACCGCACGCACGAAAAACGTGGCATCCGAAGCAGCAGATTCGGGCATCCACGCCCAACGGACGTCTCTTCTTTGAAGGCCTACTCGATGACCTCGTTATTTATGACGAGGCGATTCAGACAACCGAAGCACGAGCGATCTATGAGGCAGGGCTATTAGGGAATTCGCTCACCGTTGATGGCGGTTTTTCAGCGACGGTCGATCGCAGTACTGGCAATTTGACGGTTACCAATTCTGACCAAACACGCGAGATCGTCGGCTATTCGTTCACTTCCGATGCGGGTGCTCTCGATGCTTCTGCTTGGAGCACGATCGAAAGTCAGAATCTTGATCCGATTAACACCTGGACCACTTTGACCAACACGGCGTCTCCCACGAATGCAGATATCAGCGAATTCCAATTTGACGGGGATGGCCTTGTTCTGGGCGGCGCGGGCTCAATCAATTTTGGAAACGCGTGGCGGAAGACCTATGACGAAGACGTTTTGTTAGAACTTCGTTTAGAAGACCCCAGCGGTGTCAGCTACACGGAGTTCATCAGTGTAGAGTTTACGGCTGGGCCCAGTGGTAGCGCCTTTCTGTTGGGTGATCTAGACTTTGACGGAGACCTCGATGAAGACGATTTCTACAACGAATTTCGTCCCAAATTCAATGATGATACATCGGCTTTGACAGGCGAAACCTTGAGATACCAGGCAGCTGACCTGAATGCCGACGGCACGGTCAACTTGACTGACTTTCATCTCTTTAACGAATCCTACGTGGCCGCCAATCCACTTGCCGCACCTCTCTCACTATCGTCTGTGCCAGAACCCTCCGCGGCATTGCTAACCTTGTGTGGAGTAATGTTCGGACCATTCTTGCGTAGAAGGTGTGGTTAGGACTGTCGATACCTTAGCTCTCTATCACTTACTTCTCAGGTTTCTTCAAACAAGTCAATCGCACACTGAAATAGCCAACAAGGAGATACCCAATGAAATCTAGTTACTTCCAACTTGCAGCGTGTGCTGGTCTGCTCGGCATAACATGCCTATCTGCAGATCGTGCGGCGGGTGACATCCTCGCTCATTGGTCCTTCGACGAGACTGCCGGATCGACAACCCTCGTGGATTCTGTGAACGGATACAACGGTACAGCCGTTGGTGCAACTGCAGGAGCTACTGGACAGATCGGTGGGGCATGGGATTTTGATGACGCCAACCAAGAATATATCGATCTGACGTCTCACCTTTCCAACTTCTCGGGGCTCACACAAGGAACGATCTCAGCCTGGTTCAACAGCTCGGATTCGACAGGTCGAAAAGTCATCATCGGTGCCTATAACTCGACGGCGGCCAGTGATGAATCTGTTCTCTATCTCCAGAGCATGGTCCACTACGACACGAGAGATAGTACAGGCACTCTGCCGGGAGAGTCCGGTAATCTCGGATCAACATCATCAATGGCAGACGGTAACTGGCACCATGTAGCCGTTAATTTCAATTCAGGAGAGGCTGCAGATTCCATTTATGTTGATGGTGTTCTACAGGAGACAGAGGACGAGCCTTTCTGGGGAGATATGACATCCGCACTCGATGGTATGGCTATTGGCAGGAATGTTGATAGTGGCTCAGGTGGAAGTGGCGGCCAGTGGCACTTTCCAGGATTGATCGACGACATTCAGATCTACGACGAACCACTACCCCTCGTAGCCATTGAAAAGATCTACAACGACGGATTGCTAGGGATCTCTACGCAGGTAACCTCGTTTGATCTTACTGTTGAAGTCGACACGACCACAGGATTGATGACGTTTATCAACGATACCGTCTTCGATTTTGAGGTTGATTCGTATCAGATTACCAGCTCGTCAAACTCTCTGTCTCCGAGCGGCTGGAGTAGCTTTGAGGACCAAGACCTTGAGGGAGGGGGAACTGGATCGGGTTGGGCCGAACTGTCGGCAGCTCCCAACGAACTTGTTGAAGCGATTCCTGGAGGTTACGTGTTTGCGAATAATTCTACGTTAGGACTCGGTACCGGTTTCGACACAGTTGTCGGAGTACAAGACCTCGTTTTCGCGTATCACGTGCAAGGCGAGCCCGCTGGCTCGATGGCAACAGCTGAAGTCATTTATGTCTCTTCCGATGCTGATTTTGACGGCAGTGGTGAGATCAACGGTCGCGACTTCCTTGTCTGGCAACGAGGTTTTGGCCTTAGCGAGCAAGTCGACAAGAGTAACGGTGACGCCAACGGCGATGGCACGGTCGATGGAGGTGACTTAGCCGTATGGGATTTGCAGTATGGTATTTCTGCCCCATTGGCAACGACTCGGTCGGTACCCGAACCCGCAGGTATGTTCCTGCTTGCGATCGGTGCAATGGCTGTGCTTAGCAAGCGATTAAGTCGGTCGGCCTCTTGTCTGCTCTGTTTATGCATCATCTCAAATACCGCGTCGGCGGACGCTTTCAAAGATCGACAGTACCTACTTGGCGACGATCCGCTCGAAGGTGCCATTGTTGGCAATACGGTGGGAATCGCTTCTTCAAGTTCAACTTTTGATTCGGTCGGTGTCAACCTAACTGCTTTTCCAGCGGCAGCAGATTCCGGCGCCTTCCAGGACTTAACGGTCGGAGGAGCTCCTTCGTATGTAGACGTTAGCGCTGTTGGGACTGGTAGGCCTGGGGCTGGTGTTGGCGATAAGATTGGCGCGAGATTCGATGGTTCCTCTGACAGATTGAGCCAAGCGGTAAACTTCGCATCTCCAAATAGAACTTGGAACCTTGCGGCCTTCTGGCCAGAAGATCTTATCAAGGGTGGATACGATGTTCCCAGTCTCGCAGGGATTGATACTACTGGAGATGGGTTGTACACACCGGCCAATCCTCACAATATGTCGGGTCTGTTCTCCACAGCGATCCAGGCGTGGGTGTTTCCCGAGGGGACCGAGAATGGTCACGGGGAACGGGAAGACATTCTGAGAGATGGGACTCAGAAAGGGCTTTTCATTACCGATACCGACGACGGAGGAGCGGACGGAGGTCCAGACGTGTGGGGACATCACTATGCAGGTCTAAGGGTGTCTGACACTCCCGTAGTTCGAAACCAATGGTCGCACGTTCAACAACGTGCAACCGGAGGAATCTCTGTACTATACGTCAACGGAATTGCCGTTGATGCGGTCGCAGCTACTTTCAACAACACTTCTCTAGAACTATCTATAGGTAGCGACGATGGTGGTTCAGGCAACTTCTTTGAAGGTGTGTTAGATAATATTGAGATGTCGGTTGAAGGAGATACTTCTTCTCAACCGGCAACTGCAACCAATACCGAACTCGGCTACCTGGGAGGAGCCGATTGGGGAGACTTTGATCTCGGTGAAGATAACGACTTTGTGGTTCAGCAGCTCGCAGGGATTCCCGAAGCAGACGTCGATATGGACGGCGATGTAGATCCCAACGACATCACCGCATTTATTCCTTTCTGGCTCTTAGAGAACGAAGTCGACGGAATACTAATTGGCGACTTGAACACTCGTGCACAAGGAGACCTCAATTTCGATGGTATCACTGATTTAGATGATGCAGTCATACTGCGGGAAGCACTGATAGCAAGTCCGTTTGGTGCGGTCTTCGATCTGAGTGTACTTGTCTCACCTGTTCCTGAACCGTCGACTCTATTGCATTGCTTTATTGGGACAATTGGCATTGCACTGAGCGAACGCAGGCGGAGAGGTATGAACCACTGACGAAGTAAGATTGTGGGGCAGCCTCGTGACAGGTTCGCTGAGCTCTTTGGATCAATCCGGAGGGCTCAGCAAGCCGTGAGTCGCGCTAGCTCGACTCAAGTGACGTATAACTGGCGACAGTTTGCGTTGCGTATACAATCCGTATCAGCAAGCGGGTGATTTGTATTGGAGATTCCAGTTTACCTGGAGGCAAAATCGGAACGGGGCGACGAGCCTTCTTACGCAAACTTGCTCTTGTCGCCGGTCGCCTTGCCGCACGACTGCCCGAGTTTCTATTTGAGATCGGTTACCGGCGATTACGCGCATCGAAGAATTTCATCGCTAGTAGAATCTGACCCGTTGAACCTTCTGCTAACGACGCCTGTTCTCCATTCGTATTCCAATCGAGGGGGAACGAGTGCTGTCAATCTGATACCACTCAATGGGACTGTGATACGTTCCCAGACGATTCCAAGTCCGGTGGTGATCACCGACGCTGGAATCGTCTCTGGCTTGATCGCTGAAGATGGTGCAGCTTCGTTGAGTGATGGTCACAGAGAGTTGCCTCTTGGGGCGACCGACGCGCGCATTACAATGGTAATATGTAGACGCTAACTGATGTGACCGTTCCAGCGCCGGAAATACTAAACGAACCTTCGCCTAATGATGATCAGGCTGAGCAGTGCCAGAGAAAGTGCGGCTGTAGACGGTTCCGGCACGGCCGCCTGATTTGGAGCATTGCTCTGTATCGGTTGTCCTGGTTGTATCCGCAAACATGTCGTATTGGGCTAGGTAAAAACCACTCATTGCACGCGGTTTACCGCAACTCTGCGACCTAGTATTCGCTTATAGGCGACTTCAAACTCAGTTAAGGCTCATCATGATCATTGAAGTAAAGTGTGGTTCTTGTAGAGTGGGTTTTACGGTTCTCGACTGTAGTGGCGTACTCAATTGCGGAGCCCTTGAACGAGTGCAGTGTCCGGATTGTAGCGAGCCCGTTGAAGTTCCTCGCCTTGCGGCAGAGTCACGAGCTGAAAGCAACAAATTCAATCCTCACCGCTCCCGCAACCGTCATCCGGCCACTCAAACGGATACTCTTGCTTAGGTTGTTCCAATGATTATTATTCCCGGCGCGCTGTACACGATCAAACGGGATGGGGAAGCCATCGGGGTGCAAACACTCTATTCTCCTGATGCCGGCAAAAGCTGGTACTGCTCGAGAGAGGATTCATCGCCGGCAGAAACCGCGATGCTCGTCTCGTCGCCTGAACTTATGCGAGATTCTTCAGGCGGGGAGTAGCGGACGATTCCGCTCTCCGCTGAGACAAGCTATTGAATAGCAGAAACTTTTACCCTAAGCTGAACGCTGCTAGGGATGATAGGAGAACAGCGGCACCACTCCCAGTGCCGCTTTGTTTATGCGCTGGCCACAACGTTCTGTATTGATTGTCCTGCTAGGTGCCGCAGAAATCGTGCCGTGAGTGGGGGCAACACCCCTGCTCCAACAGGGGCAGGCCAAGTTCGTAAAGTAGCTTTATCCGGGCGATTCAACGTGCTTCTAATTGGGGCGGCAGGAGCTAACTCCACGCATCTCACTTTCGGCGATTTTCACAACGAATCAAGAAAGGGCGGTTTCGATGAGTTGGGAGATCTTGCTATTAGTGGCTGTGCAAGGCTTGCTGGTGTTCCTTGTAGGACTCATGCTTGGCTACTTCAAGCGTCCAAACCAGACCAATGGCGCCTCCAAAGAGCTTCTCAAACTCTGCAAAACCGCCATCTTTGAAATCGAAGAATCGACCAGGCGAAGTAACGTTCAGCTCAATTGCTTGCGTCAACGCTTGAGTGATTTCGATCGGAAGATGAATGATAAGCGACTTTTAAGCCCGATTGGCGAATTGAGAGAGCATGTGCGAGTGTTGCAACAAGAGGTTCGATCTCTACAGATGCATTCTGAGACGCTTAGCCGTGCGGCACGCGAGTTAGACGGTGATTCGCCAGTGGCGGAAAGCGGATCGACGACAAAATCAAATTCGGCGGTGCCCGCCGACAGCTCTAGTGATAGCGATCTCCAGTCATTTCTGATGGCAGTGGAGGAGAAGGCCGGCAGCGGTATGCCTCTGCACGATCTGTTAGGCTTCGTCTATGACGAGATTCAACCGTTTGTACCTTGTCAGCGCATGGGTTTTGCAAAAATCGATCATGTCGCAGATATCGTGACCGCAGACTGGTATCGGTCAGAAAAATCCGGACTGTTGACGAGCGGATACTCGGCCCCGCTTTCGAAGTCATCATTGCGCTTTATCGCCAGCACCGGTCGCCCTCGTGTCCTGAACAACCTGCCCAAGTATCTGCGTCAACACCCGGAATCCACCTCCACTCGCCTGATCGTCAGCGAAGGCTTTAGTTCCTCATTAACACTACCGGTTTCCGCAGGTGGTACTTCGGTCGCCTTCTTATTCCTATCCAGCACCTCAATCAACGGCTTTGGCAAAGACTCGGTTGTAATTGCTCAGCAAGTGGTAGGACGAATCAGTCTGTCGTCGCATTTGACCGAGTCAATCGTGTCTGTTGAGCCGGCAATGTCCGAGTAGCTGCCATCGTGCTAATGACCGCCGTGCCAGTGCGCCTACGTCTATTCATCCCACGCGAGTCCGTCCTCTGGTGGAATCGAGGCTCCGAGTTACGTTGTAGCGCTACACTTGACAGTAATGGGCCTTTTTCGCGTGACACGGGGGTCTGCGTCCGACCTAGGAAACTGGGGCTACCCTGAATCACGATTGGGATTGTTGACAATGAATATCACACCGCCTATCGCCTCGTTCTTTCTGGCTTGCGCCTTGTTGGGGCCATATGCTGAGGCTCAAGACGCATCATTTGAGCTGGTAGTTACATTCGATTTCCTGACGGACAATCCAACGCCGGCGGACTCTCTCGCTGTCCAATTAGGATTTGATGGAGGATCCTATGGAGTACCGGTCGGTTCAACTCTAGTTCAGCAAACAGAAGTCGTAGGCAACGATATATTCTTATCTATTGAGATCGAACCTCCCCCGACCGCTGATGTCTTGTCACCCGCCTTTTTTCTTCTAGAGCCTGTGGTGGAGCTCGGGATGTTCTCACCAGGGAAGTATGAGATACACGCAGACGTGGCTGGTTTTACTGGGCAGTCGAGTTTTGTTGTTGTGCCTGAACCCACTTCTGCAGTGATGCTAGCTCTGTCATCGTTATGTTTGGTAAATGCACGCATGAGAAGCCAATAAGCCTCTTGTGGAAGCTGCCGACCAGTTGTAACGCCGCAGTGACCCTACCCATCCCGCTTCCCCCCGCTCGTGCCGGTGTACTGGTGATCCTATAAGGACGCAAACGCCGGGCGTACCCCAAGGTGGGTGTAACCCAAGTGGCCCGAAGTCGCTGAGGTGTACGAAGAACGTGGACACCGGAGTCGATTCTCCGGAATCTTCTGGTGCGGCGGACGATGCAACCGCTGCGCACTTCAGCGACAAGAAACTGCAATTACTCGATCAACAAATCGACAGCGGACAGTGGAACCTTGAGTACTTCGACCGTCTGCTTCGCACTTGAGAAGGAGATATATAAGCTGCCTTCATGCTCGATCATGTGGGGGTAGTCGACGTGCCGTCCTCCCACCAAATAGAACAAATGGGTGTAAACAATCCCATCTCGGCTGATCGCCAGCGTCAATGGATCGCGACGCGCTGGATTGGAATTGGAGACCAAGGCATAGTAGCCGCGAGACGTTCGCAGGGCGAAGAATTTGCTCTTCGCGTCTGGGAAATTCGTTTTGACCAGATTGGTCCAAGAGTGGCCATTATCCGTGGAGAAGGCTCGCAACAGTCGCTTGGAACCACTGTTGTCGCGAAAGAGTCCCACGAGCGTCTTTCCGTCCTTCAGAATATACCAATACGGTTCCTCCGGTTGGCTGTTCGTTCCCTCATAGGTTGCCAGTGCCCGATTGCTCCATTGATCGAAGGCCTTGACTCCACCAACCATGACGGTGACGGCACGTTTGTGATCGCGGCGACTCATCATCCATTGACCATCAGGTAGCCGTTTTGGAGGAAAATTGTTTAGAGTGTCATCATGCACGGTTCCCATTTCCTCCCAACGCTCGGCTAGACCATTCCACCTCCAAGCCTCCAAGCTGAGCCCCTCTCCGGGGTACCCTGGAGCGTTGAAGTGGCTGGCTAGCGCGAGCAGTTCGCCACCTCTTACCCAAAAGCCGCGGGCAATGTAGCCGAATCCCTTAATGCGTGGAGGTCCCGATAGATCGCGAGATTCGCTCCAAATGAGACCATCGTCGCTGCTGGCAAATGAGACCCTTGTATCCGGCCGATCATGATCGGGAACGACATTCCAGTGCTTTTCCGGGGAGACTTTGGCGAGTCCAGGGCCATCGCTCCACATCGCCCAGAAGCGTCCAGCGAAATAGACCAAATAAGCGTGCTGGTGGACTCGATTACCTCCAGCAGGACGAACATCGTTCACGACTGCAGGCTGAGCGGGAAGGTGCAGGAGACTGGCGTAATTGATCGCGCCGGGGTCAGTACCCGATTCGTGCAAATCGAGCATCAACCCGCTCCGCGGATTCGCGACCACATCCGGCGGGGAGAGATCAATATCTGCTGCCTTAACGGTTCTGTCGGAGTGACTGAAGCAGATCGCAGAGGTCAAGGAATGCAAGAAAACGAGAAGCATACGAGCCATGAATTCTCCAGATTCTGTTGCCGACCGGCAGTTTGAAGCTACTGGGAGGAGGGAAGATTCGGCCATCGATGACAATGAAAACAACTTTGGGCTGTTGAGCCACCACAGGGGACGACACCAGAAGAATACACCAGCAGCTTACCGCAATCCACAGGACGTATCCTCATCGTGTCAGAGCGTCCTTGACGGATCGTAACGCGCCAGGGGCGTTGAGCGCGGCCAGCAAGGTTCGATCGGTTTATTCGCCGCTGGCAATTCGGCCTCAAAAAAGTCGCGTCAGACGGACCAACCGTTACTCCTTAAGGCACGCAGGACGTAAACTCTGAGGCTATGAATCCATCGTGCAGATCTCTCGGGGTAGCACCTGAAACGACTAATCGTTCAACGTCTGACGTAGTGTCCCTCAACTGCCGAAACCTGGTATAGCACACCTTCACCTTTTAGTGGCAATGTGATTCGAGGAGA
>JANQQA010000012.1 GCA_028285205.1 Bythopirellula sp.
GTCGAAGAAACTCCAATTCTCGTTATCGTAGGAGTAGACCATCCGGTGGTTGCTGAGCGCCTGATTACCCCCAGCAAAGGGTTGGTCGATCGTGAACTCAGGCTGGGCGCCCTGCAAGCCGGTGGCTTCAAAGTACATCCACCGCCAGCGATCGTTTCCATAATAATTGTCGCGGCCAGTCAGATCGATGTTGCTCAGGTCGCCGCTCCAGCTCTGGAGCGAACCGTGGTCAAAGTTAGCAGTAAGGTTCAGCACGGCGTGGGCCGGCTGAATGGCAAGCGCCGCCAGCGCGATGACCACCACGCCGCAAATAGGCAGCCTGCGCCGTCGACCGGCGCGACCAACCGCTGCGGCAGTAATGCCACCCGCTGCCAACAGGAGCAGCGCAGCGGGCTCTGGAACTTGTGAGGCGCGACTCGAAGGGCTGCTGAGAAGCCCCTCCGTCACGCGCACGTTGTCGAACAGCGCGAACGCCAGATCCAGGTCGGTGCCCTGGCTGGAGAAGTAGTCCGTGATGAACAGTCCGATGCCACCCTCCAAGTTCACGGGCCGTTCTTCGCTGTTGATTCCATCAAAGGGGTCGTCGGTGATGCTGTTGTCGATCGTACCCAGCGTGAACGAGTTGCCCGAGGCATGGCTTTCGAGTGAAACCGCAGCCGTTCCGAGACTGCCATTGGTGCCACTACCAATCGCGTTCGGATCGACTTCGATCGTGACCGTCACCCACTGAAAACCGAGCGCGCCAGCTTGATTGGTGCCGGAGCTATTTAGTCCCCCGGTGGCTGTCGCGATATCGATGGCCGGGAAGAGCGTCTGAAGATCGATGTTGCCGTTGCTATCGGAATGGTTGTAGCCGGGTCTGTTTCCCGTGCCAAAACTGCTCTCGGCATACTGCCCGCTGTCGAGGTCGAGCCGGGCTCCGTCTTTCAGCAAAATGTAATCGCATATTCCGGCAGTCGAGCTGCTGCAGCCGGCGAAGCCATCGCCACTGAAGGCAACGCCCGCTCCGTTCTGCGCCGGAGAAAAAGTGAACTGGGCGTCGTCGAGATCAAAACCGGCCGAGACACCAACATGCTCGGTCGTGCCATTGGAGTCGTAGTTCATCCAAACGTCGACTTGTAGGGTATATTGTCCGGCGATCATCACATCTTCATACACCGCCGCCACTTGGTCGCCCGGCCAGCCCCCCGGGAGATTCGCGGCAAGGCGCAAGCCCAACGTGCTCGCATCGTTCGGAGCGCTGTTGGGCGCTTCGGGGATGCCGTAAACAGAATAGTCGAAGCCGAAGTCAGCCGAACTGATGTCGTCGCCGTCTGGTTTGTCGGTCCCACCAAAGTGCGAGTACTGCCAACCGATGCTGGTGCTGAGGTCGTCGGAGAACAGAGTCGTTTGGCCGTGGGCCTCATGCGAATCGAAGGCAGAGGCCGCGACCAACAAAAAACCAAAGGCCATCATGGCCGAACGCAACCTGGAAGTCCGACTTGGTTCTGGTAGGAGCATAAAAACCTCAGGAAATTTCGGCACATGGTGCGCGATGTGGGCGAGCTTCGTAGCTGCGGCTCGCAGGTGTTCCGTATTACAGACAGCTAATCCCAATTTAGTAGCTGCGGGCAATTCCGACAAATTTGACGGGCGAGATTTTGCAGCTACGCCCTACTTACGAAGGCATTTCAATCAGATTCTCGCTGAGGCGAAATGGCCATCACACATTAGCGCAATTGAAGCGGGATTCACGACAAAGCGCCGCAGGTAGTCGGCTCGCGAGATGCATCCGCAACAGCGAGACGCAACCCAATGGCAGGACAGTTGGAACTCTCGATCAGGTTCGCTGCTCCAACAAGATGCGGCGCCTCCATCTGGCCGAAACTATGTTGCTGAAATTCGGCCCGGCGTTCTAGTAGAATGAGTGCTCGCTACGAACAGCTTCGTAGTTTGATTGGCAAACTGAGTGTTGACATTGCGCTCCGCAGTGCCGTTGAAATCGCGTCAGGCGTGACCACGTCACTCTGGGCTTTTTGTCCCAAACGGCTTTCGCTCCGGGACACAATCGCAATGCCTTTTCCAACAACCCTGACAGAGCGTATTGTGTCCGGCGAGGAAGACAACACCTCGCACAGGCAAATGTCGCGGCGTTTTGGGAGACCTGCACAACCGAGGCAAGCTGATTCTCGGCAAATCCCCGCTAAACTTCCCAGCTTGGTGGAAAACGGACGCGCGCTGAGCTAAAAAATGTCTTTGCTACGAGACCCAAGCGAGTTAGCAAGAGAGGGACCTGTGTCAGTGAAGTTTGCGATTGCGTGCCTAATGCCGCTGTTGTGCTGGGCGGATTCGGCCCGCGCATCGGTTGTGCAGATCTATGCCGCTGGCTCCACTGGGCAGGAGAGCATGGCATTGCAGATCAGTGGCGTGACGGTGCGCACCTTCCGCAAGGTACGCACCGGTCCCGCGAGCCGATACTACTATGCGACTCCGCGGAAGCTTGCCATTTCTCAGATCCGCGTCCGCTTCACCAACGACGGCAAACACAATGGCCGCGACATGAATCTTCGCGTCGCGCGGGTCAATCTCGATGGGGTCGACTACCTCTCCACCGCACCCACCACTTTTTCCACGGGTTCGATCGGTCCGACCGGCGAGTGCTCTCCCGGTTACCATGAAACTCGCACACTCAGCTGCAACGGGTACTTCCAATACAAGCGTGGAGGTTCCGCACCAAGCTCTCCCTCGCCCCCCCCTGCCCCCTTGAATTCCCAGTGGCAACTCACTTTTTCCGATAACTTCAGCGACAATCAGCTCGACACGAGCAAATGGAACATCGGCCCCGAGTGGGGTCGCATCAACAACGAGGAACAGGCATACGTCCCCGAGGCGATCAAGCTCTCCGGCGGCAAGCTGAGGATCTACGCCGAGCGGATTCCCACGCCGTACCACGGTCAGACGATGCCGTTTCGCAGCGGAATGATTACCACGAAGGGCAAATTCTCACAGACTTACGGAAAGTTTGAGATTCGCTGCAGACTTCCCAAGGGCAACGGCTATTGGCCGGCGATGTGGTTACTGCAAGTAAGCCCGGCCAGTTTTCAGAAAGAGGTCGACGTGATGGAGACCGTCGGCAACCTGCCGACGCTGGCGTCGTTCAACTTCCATCACCTCGATGACAACGGCAAACACAAATCGTACTACCGCCAATGGTGGGGACCTGACTTCACGGCTGGCCATCACACCTACACCCTCGAGTGGAGCCGCGACCGGCTGGTGTGGTTCGTCGACGGCGTCGAACGCAACCGCATCGAGAATCGTTTTGTTCCGCGGCAAAACATGTACATCCTCGTCAACCTAGCTGTGGGGGGCGGTTTCCCGAACGCCACGAATACCCCACCCGACGCGACGACGCCGCAGAAGGCGGCGCTGGTGGTCGACTACGTTCGCGCCTATCGACGACGGTGAGAACGGCGGAAAACGACCACTACACGACGACGCACGCTCGACTACTGCACCGGCAACGAGACGTGGAATTGTGTGCCTCCGGTCGATGAATCCGAGGCCCAGATCCGTCCACCGTGGTCTTCGACGATCGATCTGCTGATGGCCAGCCCCATTCCCATGCCATCGACCTTGGTCGTCACGAACGGATCGAACAGGCTCTCACGCACCTCCTCGGCAATCCCCGAGCCATTGTCCTCCACCACGATCTCAACAGCATCAGCTTGGATTTCGACCATCACCACAAGACGTCCGGAGTTTCTGCCGAGTTGGCCGATGGCATCGCAACCGTTGACCAGGATGTTGAGCAACACCTGTTCGAGCTGGACCCGATTGCCCAGGCAATGCACCGCTCGGGCAGGCGGCTGAAAGGCGATTTCGATTTGGTCGCGCGACGCACGCCACGAAATCAGCTCGACAGCTTGGTTGACGATCTCCTCCACGTCGAGCAGGGCGCGGTCTTGATCGTCACGTCTGACAAACTCCGTCGTGCTACGCAGGATGTCGCTGGCCCGATTACATGCCTCTTGAATTTGGCCCAACCAAGATTGCAAGGTCTCTTGGCTGAACCCTTCCGGTTTCGCCGTCTCGTTAATGCAAGCCCGCGCAAAGTTGGTGATCGTGTATAGCGGCTGATTGACTTCGTGCGTCAACTCCGCGACCACTTCCCCGAGCATGGCCAGGCGGCTGACGTGGGCCAACTCCGAATCACGAAGCTTCAGCGCCTCGTCCGTCCGCTTCCGCTCGATCGCCAGGCAAGCCAAGCTCGCGAACGAACTGACCGTAGAGAGCTCCTCGTCGCAGGGGGTGCGCGGCTCCGCATAGTATAGTGCGAAAGTACCAAGCACCTTGCCACCCTCGGTCAGGATCGGTTGCGACCAGCAGGCACGTAATCCGAAGCGATTCACCACGTCAAGAAAAGGCGCCCATTTCGCGTCGACCAGCACATCGCTCACGACGACGCTCCGCTTCTCGTAGGCTGCAGTTCCGCAGGAACCGACCGCGGGCCCAATTTCCAATCCATCGACCAGCTGATTGTATTCGACGGGGAGACTGGGAGCCGCGCCATGGCGAAGCTGCTTGTCTTCCAGGAGTAAGACCGATGCCTTTGCCCCCGGCATCTGTCGTTCAATCGCCCGGACGATCGTTTCCAGGATCTGCGCGAGTGGCTTGCAGTGCACAATCTGTTCGAGCACTTCGTTGTGCGTCCGTTGCTGGTCTTCCGCTTGTTTGCGTTGCAGTTCCTGCGCGGCTCTTTCGCCGAACAATCGCAGCAGCGTCCGCAGTTGCGGCGTGTCTGGCAACGGCTTGCCGTCGAGGATGCAGATATTGCCCAAGGGCTTTCCATCCTGGCCGGCAAATCGCACCCCGTAGTAGCTGGTCACACCCAGCTCGACCAACATGTGATCGTTGGGAAACTGCTCCGCCACGTCCACACCGCAAAAGAACTCCCCCCGTTCGATCACGAACTGGCAGGGTGTGTGAGGCAAATCGTACGTTTGAGGATCGCCAGGCTGTCCATCGATCCAAATCGCGAGGGGATGGAGGCGGTTGGCCTGCTCGCCCACTAATTCGTTAACAAAGGCGCAGCGAACATCGAACGCCTTTGCCAAATGTTCGGCGAGGGCCTCAAAGAACCGATCGCCAATGACCGAGGAGGTCACGGCCACCAAGTGCTCCAACACTGTGGGCTCAACGTCGGCGGCAGCGCCGTCGTGTCGTGCGTTCGCCCCGTTTGCGACTTCGCCATGAGCGGCCGGCTCGTTCGTGGGACCTTGTTGCTGCAGCTCGGCAATCCGCTGCTCAAGACGGCCCACTTCCTCTCGCAGATAGTGCTCATGTGATACGTCAGCCATCACAATCCCCATGCTTGCCTTGCTAATGCTATTGTAGCGTCCTCTGGGCGGTCCAACTACAGACTCCAACGAGGCGGGTGTCGTTTGCAAGCCGAGACGAACAATCTGCTGCTGTTCCGAGTGGAGCTCTTGTTCTCGTATCGGCGATCGCCAATCGATTCTCGTGCGATATCGCGACATCCATCTCAGGCTTGCGCAGCCGAATAACGCGCCATGTCGCGCGTTCTTGAGGCGGAGCGCCGTGCTACAATCGCTCGACGGAAATCCCGACTCAGCAAATCAGGAGTGCTATGAGCAGCGCAGCGCTATTGGACTCAATGGCGAAGAATCGTTGCTGAAATTGTGCCACTACCTCAGGTATAATAGGCGCGCCACGAGTCAGTTGACCGGCGCATTGCATCGTGACTTGATCTGAATAAGCGCGCTGTCCAGCTGATCGTTGTGGGCTGGTTCTGCAGCCTCAAGAGTTTTAAGACACGTGTGTTTACCAAATTGGGTGACACAAACTGTTGACCAGAAACGAATTACGGCGATTCACGCAGATCGTTTTAGCGACACTTATTTGCAGTCGATTCCGAGAAATCGGCTCGATTCACTCCGCAGCCACTTCGCAAATCACTACTGTGTAAGAACTAAGATCGATCAGCCCCGGAGAATACCGCGGAGTATTCGGACACGAAGCCGATTACGTGTGCGTGTTGCATAATTCCAATCGGGGGGGTGAATCGAAACTCCAGGCCGAGCCAGCTTACGACATACGCTGCTCTGCCGCGTTGGGGGATTCCGGCAGATAGCGAGAGAAGTTTACAACGAGATCCGGTGAACGACGAAGTATCAGACCGGCGTCAAACGCGTCTTGATTGCACGCCAAGAGTTACCAAGCAGTCAGGATGTTCACAGCAAATAGAGCAATTCAAATCCCGAAGACTACAAGTGCCATTCACCGAGCGACTAAAGTATTCCTTCCGTGCCTGGGTCGGTGCCTCGACGACGCAGCTGTTTTGGTATGTGCTAGTGGCGACTTTGGTTTGGTTGTTTTTCTACGTCGCGTTCCGCATCACGTTTCGTCATCGGCGGATCGGCGCAGTAGGACCGGTTGCGGGGCAGTATCGGCGCGAGATTCTGCATTCGCTCCGCAGTATCTCGATCTTTGGGATGATGGCGGCGCTGATGGTACAGGCGATCATCGGCGGGTGGACGAAGATGTACTTTCGCATCTCCGATTATGGATTGGGGTACTTCGCCATTACGGTCGCAGCAATCATCTTAGTCCATGACACGTATTTTTATTGGACACATCGCTTGATGCACCATCGCTGGCTCTACCGGTATTTTCATCGCACCCATCACCTGTCCACAAATCCCTCCCCCTGGGCCGCCTACGCCTTCAGTCCCGCCGAAGCCTTCGTTCAGGCGGGCATCGCACCACTGGTGTTCTTCACCTTCCCTGTTCACCCTGGTGCGTTCGCGCTATTCATGATTTGGCAAATCTCGTTCAATGTGTTCGGCCATTGCGGCTACGAGATCTTCCCGAGTTGGTTTCTGCGCAGCCCGTTGGGGAAACTGCTGAACTCGATAACGCATCACAATCTGCACCACGAAAAGTATCAGGCGAATTACAGCCTGTACTTCAACGTGTGGGATCGGCTGATGGGAACGAATCACCCGGAATATGAGCAGCGGTTTGAACTAGCGACGCAACGTCCGAAGCCGGAGTAGCGCCGCATGATCGTGCATCTGCAAAGAAACAACTGAGTGTCAGGCGGGATGTACCGCTAGTCGCGACCGAAGCACACTAGACACATGTCATCGCTTTGCGGAAAGTCGCCGGCAAAGCGGCGCACATCGCCTAGCACGTGCTCACCCAGTTGGAGCGGTGGCACGCTTTTGTCGCCGATCACTTCGGCCAGCTTTTCGATGCTGTAGAGGTCACGGTTGGAGTTCATGGCTTCGCTGAACCCGTCGGTGAAGATCGTGACGAAGTCGCCCGGTTCCAGTTCGCGCTGGTAGGCCTCGAATTCGAAGTCGTCGATCACGCCGATCGGCAAACCTGCTTCATCACCGCCGATCTCAAGGACTTCGAAAGCTGCGTTGCGCAACATCGGAGGCATGTGGCCGGCGTTCACCAGCGTCAACGTATGGCTACGCGGATCAACCACCGCGACGACCATCGTCACGAAGCGATCGTCCCACTCGTGACGGGAAAAGCTGGCGTTGATCTCGGCGACGGCCTTCGCCGTGTCGGTTTCCCGCGCGAGCCAGAATCGCACGTCGCTGGAGAGCTTGGCCATGAGGATCGCCGCCGACACGCCTTTGCCGGCCACATCGCCCACGATCACAGCGAAACGATCTTCGGGCAACAGGACGTAGTCGTAGTAGTCACCACCCACCATCAGCGCAGATTCGTAAAACGAAAAGAAATGATAACCCGGCACTTCAGGCGACTTGGCAGGCAGCAACGCATGTTGCATTTGACTAGCAACTTCCAAATCACGCTGCAAGGCGCGCTGCTTGACCGCCTCTTCGTGCAGTCGCGCGTTGTCCATCGCGATCGACGCTTGGTTCGCCACGCCGGCGAGCACCTGCAGGTCTTGGTCGGTGAAGCGGCTCAGCTGGTTACGTGTGTCGATCTGGATCACACCGAGCGACTCACCATCGTTAGCGATCAGCGGCGCGCAGATGAGCGAGCGGATCTGAAAGTCAGCGATGCTCTGGGCCATACTGAATCGTTCGTCGCTGGACGCATCCGCCGAGAGAATCGCCTGTTTGTCCTGGATCGCACGCTCGACGATGGTACGGCTAATGCGCAGGTTCTCGTCATCGCCCGGTCGCCTCGCTTTGGACGCTACCGGTACCAACGGAGCTTCGGGCTGAGGACGCATAACGACAAAGCCGCGATCCGCCTGCGTAAAGATCTTGAACAAGCTATCGAGCAGCTTGGGCAGAATCTCTTTCACCGAAAGCGTACTGCCCAGATTGTTGGAGATTTCGATCAGCGCTTCCAATTGTGCTTCGGGCTTGGCGGATGTGCCCCAACCAGACTTGCCGGTGGGAACCACGTCCATCGTGGCCATGATGGTCGACGTGTCCTCATCATCCGACTCGCCTCCACCAACCAACGATGCCAGCAGAGACGAACCGGCGGGCAGGTCACCGCTCAACTGCTCGCCAGACGGAGGGTTGATGAACTCGAACAGCAAGTCGCAGATCAGCATCTTGTCGCCGTGTCGTATCGGCGCACGATCGACGACACGTTGACTGTTGATGTAGGTGCCGTTGCGACTACCCAGGTCTTGCACGAAGAACCCGCTGTTCTCCTCGGTGAGAATGACATGCCGTCGGCTTATCGCCGCCACGTCGAGCACCACGTCGCACTCCGGGCTCCGCCCTAGCACCCAGCGCTCGCCTTCGAGATCGTACTTCCGCCCGACTTCACCACCCTGGACCACCGTCAAACTTGCCATGTCAGCTATCTCGAAAATGCAAAGAAGGTGGGGTTCGCCCGCATGTTCATGCTTCGTTGGTAACGCGATACGCCTTGCGATTCCCCCGAATCCGCAATTTTACGGCCCTGCGCACAAGCGAGTCAACAACATGGAACATTTCCGTCGCCAAGCACCACGAACCGCACCGTTATTGACTATTACTATTGGGAAAAGTACGCTGACAAGTCTTCCAAGTCCTTGGGGTATAGTGTAACGGCAGCACTACGGATTCTGATTCCGTCAGTCTAGGTTCAAATCCTAGTACCCCAGCTTTGATTGGGACCTTGTCCCATCACCGCTACCCACATCACAGCAAGGACTTAGGGAAACGTGTCCCTAAGTCCTTTTTCATTGCGCGGGGGATTTTGGTGGCATTTTGGTGGCAACGTTGGATTTGCACTGCATTTGCATCGCACATTCAACCTTTGCGGCAACATCTCAGTTGTTGTCGCGTATTTGCTACTGGAGGCCCCCATGGCTTGGCTACAACAACTCTCCGGCACCTACCACATCAGCTTTCGCTTTGGTGGTCAAAAGTTCAAACGATCGCTCCGTACATCAAAGCCCAAGGAAGCAGAAGCTCGACTAGAACGACTCAAGGAGAATATCCGGCTTGTCGAAGCCGGAAGGATCGATCTCCCTGCTCATTCAGACATTCCCACCTTCTTACTCTCGGACGGCAAGCTCAACGGCAAACCGAAAGTTAAGTCGAAGCTACGAACATTCGCGCAATTCAGCAAAGCCTTCTTCAACAGCATCCCGAACGGATCGCTTGAGGAAGACACACTCAAGTGCATGCGAACGCACATAGATCACCTGACTAGAGTAATAGGCAAGACGTTCGTACTTCCCGAGCTGTCGCTTGAGGACCTGCAAGGTTACGTGGAAGATCGCTCACAAGATAAAGGCCGCCGAGGCAAGCAACTCAGTAGCACGACTATCAAGAAAGAGATCTCGACGCTCAAGACTCTGTGGCGCTGGGCACAGAATGCCAAGCACGTCACGGACAATTTTCCCTCCAAGGGACTACGCTACCCCAAAACATCTGAAAAGCCGCCTTTTCAGACCTGGGCCGAAATCACACGCAAAATCGAGACTTTTGCACTCAACGAAGACGAACAAGCAGATTTGTGGGAATGCCTCTTTCTCACAATGACCGAATTGGAATCCTTGCTCTCCGAAGTCAAGCAACAAGCGAACCACAACTACCTCTATCCCATGTTTGTCTTTGCTGCACATACGGGAGCAAGGCGAAGCGAGATCCTGCGTTCGCAAGTGGAAGATATCGATTTTTCAGGAAACGCCATCACAATCCGCGAGAAGAAACGCGTACAGGGGCGGCTTACGACTAGAACAGTGCCCATATCACCAATGCTCCATAGCGTCCTGCAAGACTGGCTCGCCCACCATTCTGGTCGAGGAGCCACGTTTTCGCTCGATTACCGTAGAAGGGGTATCTGGGCACCAATCACGAAGTCCGAAGCCAACAATCACTTCAAATCTACTCTAGCCGGAACCAAGTGGTCTACGATTCGTGGCTGGCACGTATTTCGACACTCCTTCTGCTCCAACTGTGCCGCTGCTGGGATTGATCAGCGCGTGATCAACGCGTGGGTAGGCCATCAAACTGAAGAGATGGTGAAACGCTACCGGCACTTGATTCCGAACCAGCAGCAAGCAGCAATAACCAGAGTGTTTCAGCTCCCTACAGCTGGAAATGCAGTTTCTGTCGAATAGAACTCAAGATTACGACTCGGCTCGGTCAGTTATTCTGTGAAAGTAGCTTCCCAATCATCGTTTTCAAATCGTGAAGCTCATTAGCTACTATCAAGAGTCCCTCGCAGATGCGGTTGGCACTGGTCGGTGCCTTCAGATCCTTAGCTGTGTATTTCCGTTCCGTCATTCTTCTACAGTACGCGCGCTGTAAAGGAGGTTTATAAACCTGTTGGTAGGCGTGCTGAAGCAGGGTTGCAGAAGTGGGCAACTTGCTACGGTTTCAAGCTGATTCTGCAAGCTAGGTTCTGATAGTTAGTGATCGGGCTAACGTGATAGTTACTCTACCTGCTATCAGCAGTCGGGCCTTGGCCAACCGCCGCTCAACTTGCCGAAGCGCCTCGTCATCTGTAGCCGCCACGATGACATTTTGAACGCCACTGAGCAGGTCTCGCTTCACATTGGCCACGACATCGCTCTTGCCTGTCTCGATCTCAATAGCAAGCTTCTCAGACGCTCTCGAAACCGAGATATCCATTTTCCCACCTCCTTTCGTTCGAGGTGCCTCTAACGCGACTCGGTAGCCTTGGGCCTCAAATTGCCTGGCAATCCTTCGTTTCCAGAACTCGTGCAGGAACGAAGCCTGTGGGTCGTAGCCATTGCCTTTGCCCAAAAGCAGCCTTGCCTCGCTGGTCAATCGCAATAGGACCCGACGGGTGCGACCAAACTTCACGCTATATGCCCGCACCAACTTGTTTTGAGCGAGCTGTAGTTTCCAGCGATTTCCTCGGTCCGCGCTCACCTGTAGGCGTTGGTAGCGAGCATCAACTCCATCATCTGGATGCTGGAGCACATCAATAAGAAGGGCGGCAGCACCTTCTTCTAAGCACGTAGCACTTTGCCGAGAGTGTGGCTGTGAAGAAGAATACCCGCTAGTCTTCTCTCGAAAGGCCTGCCATGAAATGTCGCCAGTTTGGAGTCGTTGCAAAAGTTCATCGGTGACTGAACCTTTGTTTGTATTCACAAGTGGAAACTGGACCAAGAACGGCTGCCGCCAGCGATCTTGCAACTTCACGATTCCCTGGCCAACGGGCAGCATGTTAAAAAACCGTCGGTCACTTGCCTCCACCCCAGACAGTCCGGCAGCCTTGTGGATATCGGTGGGATCCTTTTGATTCATGCAGATAGTCGTGTAGCAGTTGCCAATTCCCGCACTCGATATCTGGTGAGGATGCTGATCGATGAGAACCATGCCCATGCCCAGTTCCCGGCATTGCCTTAGCAATACATTCATGAGCGTTTCTTTCGATCGATATTCTTGCCTAAAGACCACATGATGAGCTTCTTCCAAGAAGATCACATACTTGAGCCGTTCGCGCTGGTTTCCAGCGAGCTGAACACTATAGACCCAATAGCAGAGGATCGGGATGAGAAACTTCTTGGTGTTTTGGGACAGCCCATCCAATTCAATGACTGTGTTTTGGTTGAGTAAGTCTCTGGCAAACGCTTGTTGAGTACGGCTGTCTAGTGCCAATGTTTTTGATAATTCGAGACTCTCGCACGCTCTGGTGGCCGATATCTTCCAGCCAGATGATCGTTCGTTGGTTGGGAGTGACTCGATCTCTTGACCAATCTGACGTATTGATGGTGAGTGCAATCCTTTGGAGTAGCAGGCATGTAAGGCTCGTTGCAGAACGCTGATGGCTCCATCCCCAAGCGTATAGGCATCGGCCATGGCATCGACCAACTGATTGACGTAGCTGTGACGATCGATTCCCGGAGGGACCAGAAACGGATTGAAGGGAAACGGGGCTAGAGAACGGCCAGGCGTGTAGACGGTGATCTTCTTGCCCAGCTCTGGGAGCAGATGGCGAACAGTCCGTTTCCAGTCAAGAAACAGGAAGTGGACGTTCTTTTCTACGAGTTGCTGCAGTAGGTGAAACGACACATTGGTCTTACCGGCCCCGGAACGCCCAAAAATGGCCAGATTCTGCATCAACTCGGTGAGCTTCAGGCCGAAGTCCCACTTCTCGCTTTCGTAGATGACTTTACCCATATGAACCGGCCCTGCGGAAGCATTCTTGGGCGGTAGTGATATGAGTGGCTTGGTCCGGAAGTCGCCTAGTACTTTCAGTGCGGTCGCTAGGACCTGTCTTTCAACCAGTGACTTGACTTCGGATTGAGCCAGCAGCAGCGTTCGTCTCCACCGCTGAACTTGCCTGGGTAAGAGTGGTTCAAGTTTTTTCAGAATCTGGTAAGTCTCCATGTTCTAGGGATAATTGATCGTACATGTTTACTAGCTCCAATAGCCGTAGTTGCAGCTGTTGCAACTGAGATTCGTAGTCCATCGCCATGCGCTGGGCTTGCCATTCGTTCTGATCAAGTCTGCGGTCATATTCATTCCGCAGCCGTGTTTGCTCAAACCAGTTGTTGGTCAGGCTGGGTCGATTCCGAAGATTCATGATTTGCGAATCGATGTACAGCTCTTTGTCGACGAATCGTCTACCCAGATCTCGCTGCTGGTTGCGGAGTCGATCGAGCTGGTCGAGGTATAGCGCGATTTTTCGGACGACAAAGGTTGCCGGCGTTTGTTCTGGAGATTGTTTTTTCGATTTACGAACAAGCCGCCGGCAGTTGTCCTCAAGATCGTCAACGATGTGGCTCATCCGCGCACCTCAGCCTGTAAAAGCAAGCGTCGCATGTGCGAGCCGGACTCCGTGAGTTCATAGCCTGGATGAGCTTTCGTCTTGAGTGGTACAGGGCGGACAATGCCTGTGGGTTTCAGATAGCGAATCACGTCTCGTACGTTGTTGGAACTCATCCGTAGCCCAGGTTGACGAGTTGTCGCGCGTCGTCTCAGCGTAGCGGGTTGCATGGGAAACGTTAGGTTCTTGATTACTTCACTACGATGCTGGTAGCACACGCTGCCGTAGAGTGTCCAATCAATGTTGGGGAAATCGTGAAGTACGTGATTTCCGCGCAGTACGTGTTTCTGGTGTCGCTTGCCAAGTGGAGTGAGCCAATAGAGATGGTTACATGAAGCGCTAGAATTCAGGCACCGAATGCTTCTGTTTCGCTGAAGCTTGTAGAGAGCGGTGGTACAATTCGATGTCGGCTCACCACAATCACACCGCTCACAAAGGCCGACTAGCGACGTATACAAGTGAGTGAGCCTTCAGACCAACACCTTCTGACCAACACAGCGATGAGTATTGAATACGTTCCACTGCTGCAAATACAACGTCGCCTTTGTGACTTACCACGAAATGCGGAGCGGTTTAACGAGTACATCCGGACAATGCGTGGAAGCACTGCGGATGACATTGAGCTCCCTTTAGATGCCTTCAATCCTATGGGGAAGGAGCACGTCGCAGAGCAGTTGGAAGAATACATCTCGATGGGAGCCGATGCGATCGCTGCCGAGGCTGTTGAAGATGCAGTAGCGAAGTTGGAACATGCTGATAGCCACTACAATGTCGGTCTTGTACTTGCCGACGATGCGAAAGGAGGTTGGACGAATCGATACGCTACGGAATTCGCTCACCGGTATGACGTCCAGGCGCATTTTCGACGTGGCTGGACGACTGGATTGCTTTGGACTAATGAACCATCGTCGTTAGAACACGTGAGGCGAGAAGCAGCAAGTGCTGTTTTTCGTGCAGCTTACGTGCAACGAAACGGTATCGCAAGAACGCTCCGGCAGATGCTCTCGCAGACTCGCTACATATCTGCGAACGCGGGGTACGACACGCCGACGTACGAGGTAGAAGAAATGGAATACTCCAGGCAGGTGATCGAGCCCTTTCTTGATTCCGAGATTATGGCTGTCCAGATTGCTTGCTTGTTCGGTGATGACGTCGCAAGTGAGTTGGGGCACCAACCTTTGGGACTTAGTTTCCGAGCAGGAATGGCCCTGGCAGCGTGTGACGGGTGAGATGTGGCACCGTACTCTAGGCGTCTTCAAGATTGGCCCGAGTAGAACCCGCACAGTTGGCGACCACAACCATCCACGCAAACAGAAACAAGAACAGGACTCGCTGAGCAAGTCCAGCGACGTACACCTCGGTGCGGAATCCCAAGTCGATCGCGAGGAAATACAGCGGATTGCAAATCGTAACAGCAATGGCCAGCGGAAGAGCGAAGCGACAAGGAGCCTCACTTGATGCAGACCTACATATCGCAAGTGAGAAGAGAAGTGGACCTAACGCAAAGGATGGGAACGACAACATTCCAGCGACCATGTGCAAGAAACCGGATTGCGTTGCCTCAGACCCTGCATCATCCATTGGGTACACTCCGGCTAGGATTCCTCCGACGGCGCCCACCAACATGAAAACCGAAGCTATCACAGATAGTCGACTACTTGGCAAACTGCCGACGAGCAGAATGGTGAGCGACAGAAGAGCACCCGCTAACACGAAGTAGGTGGATGTCATCAGCCAGCCATTCTCCGTAAGGACATAGGCACTCATAGGCCAGCCGACTGGGTCCCTTTCTGGTTGAAGGAAATGAAGGGCGACAACGGCCGCAATGTAGTAAACCACGCCACCAATAACCAACCATTTTAGTGGTTGGCGACCGACGGACTGTTGAGGTTTGGGCTGCAGCATGTGTGTGCTCGGAATTGAGGCGCGAGGACCTATTCAAGTATGTTGATGGCAACGCATTCGCGACTTATTCAACTCATAGAAGCTATACTAGGCGTTCAGCATCGCGTCACCAGAAACGCGAACAACAAGGGCCGTGATTCGCCATGCCGGCGAAATACGGGCTGACCTTCGGTTGGCACCAGAAAGGTCTGTTGCATGTTAGTGCACTTGCACACGTCTTGCCACAAATAAGTGCACCGAATGCGACAGAATCGCAAAATGCTTGCTTTCCGAAAAGTGAATCTTTGGGGCTCACGAACCCAAGTGATTGAATAGATCGAGGCACCGTGACAGTTAATGCAGGTGACATTTATACTCTGGACCGAGATGGTCAGAATATCGAGGTTCAAGCTGTCGTTTCACATGACTGTGGTGAGACATTGCTTTGCAGCCGTACCGAGGCGGAGTGAGGCGCAATCCGAGTGAGGCTGTTTACCTCGGCACTGGAATACCCAGCCGGAAATTTGCCGGTAGTGTCCGTTTGATGAGCTCCCAAATGCTGCGTCACGACGAACTCACGGCAGGCTCTTGGCATGTCATCGAGTTGATAGCAAGTGTACCCCCTTTGTTGGTATCGCATCACTTTATCAGCAGTAGATTGGCGGCAAACGATACGGCCACTTTCCGCAAGCGGTGAAATTCTCCGCGTGTAGCAAACGCTGCTTAGCTCGCTCTACAATTCGACTCTTCATTGGTTGCCTACTTATGCAAATGCTGGCCTGAGGACGTGAAATGCACTGCTAAACTCTGAGGCACAAAGTCAATCGCATGCTGCGAATTCGGCTCATTCTGGTGACATTCGACTGCGACAGCAAGATACTTGTCAATGGACCGAAAGACTGGTTCTTCGATGCAGATAGCCAACAACTCACGCTCAACAGCTAACGGGCAAGCACAATGTTGCTTGGTAGCCGGTCAGCGTTTGGACGAGCCGTTGGAACGCTCCACCTGAGAATAATGTGGCGGGGTAGCGGTCGTAAGCGCAATCGATCCGCGGCTGCAGACCACTAACTGGAAGCCATTGATCGACCAGACGCTTCCAAGCTCGATCTTCTTCAGCGATAGAGCCGCAGAACTCGGTCATAGCAACTGGTCCACCTGGGATCGTGAAACCGTTGATCGAGTCATCGGTTTCGAAATCACCGGCTACCACGATTGCTGCGTCGTACCGGTAGGCATCTTGGGCGTTTACATCCCAGTAGTCGTTGTGAATGCCTAGCAGCACGGCATTGGAATGCAGAAGGCCGCGGGTCCTTGCCCAGGGGATCATCCGCCTCCACGCGTTGACGCAAGTTTCTACAGGGCCCACATGTCGCATTGAGACAACGTATTGATCAGGGACGTGCTCAATTCGCACCGTAAGTGCCATTGGTTCCAGCTGATTCGATTCGCCAGCATTAGCCTTCGGGTGCAGATAGGGTACAACATCTCTTGCGTCACGGAACACCTGTGGGCTGTGCCCGTAAGCTCGCTTGAACGCCTTGGTGAAACCGGCGTGCGTATCGTAGCCGAAGCGGATCGCAATCTCCAAGATCGAAAGCTCGGACCACTTCAGCAGATAGGCGGCCCGCTGCAGTTGCAGTCGCCGAAGGTAGGCCTTGGGCGTCTCACCAAGTAACGCCTTGAAAGCCCGTTGAAAGTGCTTGTCCGAGAGCCCGGCCCACTCTGCGAGGGTCCCGACGCTTAGCGCGGCCGACAGGTCCCGCTCGGCGGCGAGTGTCGCATCCAGCACGCGGCGGCGAGTATCGAGAGTGAGATGCATTGGGCGGATTGCGACCTCTAGCGGGGGCTCTATCAGGGCTTCCCACGATTCTAACTAAGTCTGGCGGCACTGTCGCCGCCCAGGTCCAGCCGACGCGTCGATCCCGATCACTTACGGACAAGCGCGCAACGCGTCGGCTGACTATACTGTTGTGACCTAACACAGGAATCTTATACGCTCTGCGTAGCCCAGCACCAAGAATCTCAGCACCAGGAATCATAAGATGCTTTCAGGAAAGCGAGGCCGACAGCGGAGTCTGCTCCTTGAGCGGCTGGAGTCTCGCGACCTCCTCGCGGGGGTCGTCGAGAGTTCACTGCCCGAGTTCGAGGTGCTGAGCGAAAACGGTCAGACATACGACGTCACAATCGACCAGAATGGGGTGATTGCCGTTCAGGGCGAGTTCATCGACCCCGAGCCGGGGATCTCGAACGACCCAGTCGACTTCGAGGTGCACGGCGCACGGCTCTTTGACGAGAACGGGTTCTTCGTGCGGCAGGTGTCGGGCGTCACTTTCGCGGCCGTGGCCACGACTACTTCCCTCGACGACGGCGACGCCGACCTCTCGAGCTCGATTTCCACGCTCATGACCCTAGCGACCGAGCAGGGCATCCGGGGCGACCTGGACATCGCCAAGGTCGACTCGTTCGTGATCGCCGCCAACCGGTTCGGCACCCTAACATTGCCGGGCGACGCGCTGCTGCGGCCGTTCGTCACGTTCTCCGCAACCGCCGAAACCGTCGTCGGCGAACCGGTCGACGTGGCGGCATCCATCCCTAGCATTAGGTTCTCCGGCCTGGTGGACCGGGAGGGCGACGCCACGCTCAAGTTCGACTTTGGCGACGGCACAGTTGTCGAGCAGTCAGCAACCGTCCGAGAGCTGCTTGAGTTCGACGAGATGGCCTCGCACGTCTACAGCGAGCCCGGGACGTACGTCATCACGGTGTCGGGCTCCATCTCGGCAAGCAGCTCGCTCTCCGGTGACGTCGACCTACGCCCCGTGCAAGCCACGGTCGTGGTCCGTGACAAAGCGACCGTCACTGACACGCCCGGCGACGACATAATCTCCTTTCGCATCGAGAACGGCCGGGTGATCGCCGAGGTGAACGGCGTCGACCAAGACTTGGGCGCCTCGGACGAGATTGGCAAGGTCGAAGTCCAGCTGGGCCGTGGCGACAACACCGTCGACGCCTCGGGCCTGCTGCCTGAGCAGTCGCTGTTCGTCCCGACGATCGCGAACGTCTCCAGCGAAACCAACACAATCACCGGAGGCCCCGGCGACGACACCATCTTCGGCGGCCGCGGAGCCGACATCATCTTTGCGGGCCTGGGCAACGACACCATCACGCCCAACCGCGGCGCCGACAGGGTCGAGGGACAAGGGGGCGACGACACGATCGTCATCCCTGGCGGCTTCAACTTCGGCGCCGCCTTCAATACCGACCTGAAGGAGCTGCTCGGCGGCGAGGGCTTCGACACCCTGCAGATCGCCGACCTCCAGGACGAGTTGCAGATCTTCACCCCGGTCTTTTCCGACGAGGAGTTTGACGCCCAGCTCAACCTCTTCAAAGGGATCGGCTCGTCCCGGCCCGCGGTTCAGGTGTTCATCGCCGACCTGGAGAAGCTATTCATCGCCCCGCAAAGCGAGGAGGTGAACGCCAACCTTCCCAACGCTGACTACTTCGAGCAGGCCGAGGTCAACGGCAGCCCGGAGGATGACCGCTACAACTTTACGAACGCCCAACTCGAAGTCATCGCCCAGCTGCTCGACGGCGACGACGAGTATCTGGGCGGCAGCAG
>JANQQA010000022.1 GCA_028285205.1 Bythopirellula sp.
GCTCCTATCGATTCGGCTGCGGGCCGAAGATTACGAGGTCGAGGCGGTCGAGAGCGCCGAAAAGGCGCTGGGCGTGCTAAACCGCTTTCGTCCGGAGCTCGTCATCACTGACCTGCGCATGGACAAGATGGACGGCATCGAGCTGCTGAAGGAGCTGCAGACGCGGGCACCGGGTTTACGCGTTCTGATCATTACGGCACACGGCACGATTCCCGACGCCGTGACGGCGACGCAAAGCGGCGCGTTCGGCTTCCTCACGAAGCCAATCGACAAGGACGAGCTGATCGAGACGGTCGGCCGCGCTATGGAAGTGTCGGGCGCAGCGCCGGTCGACGAGGACTGGGCGTCGGAGATCATCACGCGCAACCAAGGGCTGAGAGAAATCCTGGCGCAAGCCAAGATGGTGGCGGCGACCGATGCTAGAGTCCTGATCAATGGCGAGAGCGGAACGGGCAAAGAGCTTTTGGCCCGCGCCATTCACCGAGCGAGCGGCAGAGCGCAGCAGCCGTTCGTCGCGATCAATTGCTCTGCGATGGCAGAAAACCTGCTGGAGTCCGAACTGTTCGGACACGAAAAGGGTGCGTTCACCGGTGCTACACGCAGCCATAAGGGCCTTTTCCAGGCCGCCGAGGGCGGCACGCTGCTGCTGGACGAAATCGGCGATATGCCGATGCGACTGCAGGTGAAGCTCTTAAGGGTGCTGCAGGAAAGCCAGGTGCGTCCGGTGGGCAGCACGGACGCGATTCAGGTCGACGTGCGCGTGATTTCGGCGACGCACCGCGACCTTCAGGAGATGATGCGGGAGGGCAACTTCCGCGAGGATCTCTACTATCGTCTGAACGTCGTCAACATCGGCCTGCCGACGCTGGATGACCGCCGCGAGGACATTCCGCTGCTGGTCTCGCACTTCCTGCAGGAGGTCGCGAAGGAGTCGGGGCAGGAGCGTAAGGTCTACGCACCGGAGGCCGTGGAGCTGCTGGTCACGGCGGAATGGCCGGGCAACATCCGGCAGCTCTACAACATCGTTCGCCAGAACGTGGCGCTGTCGCGGTCCCCGGTCATCTCGGGTGAACTGGTGCAGTCCTCGCTCGGCGAGCACGGCGGCAAGCTGCCATCGTTCAGCGAAGCGCGCGATGAGTTTACGCGCAACTACCTGTCGCAGATTCTGCAGATTACGACCGGCAACGTCAGCCAGGCGGCAAGGCTGGCGAAGCGGAATCGGACGGACTTCTACAAGCTGCTGGCGCGGCATAACCTGAATCCGGATTCGTTTAAGGTTCGGTAGCCGCCGGACGGGACGTACGCACACGCGCTGCGCCGGCCAGCGGCTGATGCGTCGATCGCGCCTAAACGCGCTCCTACAAGTTTAGGTGCAGCCGCGATCACCGCGACACGCCAAGACCCGCGGCCGGCTGCAGGGCTGCGTCCTCGCAACGAACGTGTAGAGCGCCGTACGCGCGATAGGAACCGGATTCCGCACAGCAGCCCAAGAACTCCAACAAAACCTGGCCCCCCAACCCGCCCGGCGCGATAATCCAAACGTCATTCTCCGCGAGATCCGCCATGCGTCCGAGCGTCCTGCCTATTGTCCTGTGTGCGCTCCTCGCCCCGCTGCAAGCGAAAGCGCACCATTCCTACGCCGCTGAGTTCGACAGCGACAACCCCCGCACGATTGAAGGCGTCGTCAAGGAAGTCTGGTTCAAGAACCCGCACGTGCGCTATTACGTGACCGTCGTCGAAAACGGCAAGGAGACCGTCTGGGACACGCGGGGTTTGAGCCCGGTGAAGCTCGTGCGGCAGGGATGGACGAAGCGCACGATCAAGGTTGGGGACCGGATCGTCCTTCACGGACACGTCGGTCGCACTAATAAGACCATCATGTCGATCCTCGATATCACGCTAGAGGACGGTCGCAAGCTGTCCTCGCGCTCGGTGACTTACGACATCAAGGACGGCGAAAACGAATGAGACTACTGCCGCTCGCCGCAACAGGCGCACTCATCGTGTGCGTCCAGAGCGCCGCCGCGAGTCCGGAAGACTTCGTCGGCTCCTGGATGCTGACGATCGATGCACCCAATGTCGTTGCCTACTCCGCGCGTTTGGATATCGAGACGGACTCCGGTGCGGCCGAAGCCTACGTGGAAAACGGTCCGGCGCCGATTGTCATTTCCGGGAATGATATCGAGCTGCGAGTTGACGCCCGAGACCGTCAAGGATTTCGCTTCGTGCGTGTACTCACCGGGACGCTGAAAGGGCGGGAAATCAACGGAAGCCTACAAGCAGACGGCGTTTTGGAGACGGCGGCCGAGCACGGCGAGAACGGCTCGAGCTGGTCGGCGGTGCGTTTGGAAGATGTGCCGGCTAGAGATTCAAGCGCGTTTATACTGCGAGACTACGACGGAACCTGGGTCGGCATCCGTGGTGTCGACGTGCGCAAGTACTCGATGGCGCTCACGGAGCAAGCCGCGCGGTGGGTGGATGCTTACGACGCCCGTATGGACGAACCGCAAAAGCGCTGCGTGTCTCCAGGCCTGGTCGCGGCTGCCACGTGGATCTTCCCGTTCGAGATGATCGTCAGCGAAGAGCGCGGGCGCCTCACGTTGCTGTACGAGGCGTTTGGCCTCTCCCGCCGCGTGCATATGAGCCAAACGGAAGATCCTGAGTTCTATCCCGAGTCATCGATGGGCTACTCGCGCGGCCGGTTCATCGACGGCGAGATTGAAATCGAGACGACCCTGCTCGCCGCGAGCACGCGTGACTTCAACGGAGAGCCGGTCGGCGACAATGCGCGCATCGTCGAGCGCTATTTTCTAACCGAAGATGGCGATCGTCTGAACATGCTCATGACGCTGCACGATCCGGATAACTATCTGCGCCCTCCTATTCGACGCCGCGCGTGGGAGCGCAACGATAGCGCTTTGATCCTGCCCTTTGAGTGCGATCCGGACTCATTCTTCCGACAGCTGCACACCGAAGGACGGATGCAGGAGTACATCGACCGAGCCCATATGCGGCCGTGACGTCCAGTCTCGCGTCACTGCAACAGTGCGACGCCTAAGCCCGTTAGGTACTACTCGGAGCAGTTCAGACGGTCGGAGTAGCTCCAGTCCGCATCGCCGTTGGTGTGCACCCGTTTAGCGAGATCCTGGGCCATTCGAACAGCGACCAGAGTTTCCTGCTTACGCGGACGCAACAACACTTGGTATCGTCTATATGTACTGGAAGCGCATCGCTAGATTTGCGACGCCGTCTCAACCTGCCCTTACCACCTCGGTGACGGTGTCCGCGATCGCGAGGCAAGACGTCAATCCGGGCGACTCGATACCGAACAGATTCACCAGACCGGAAATTCCGTGATTCCGCGGACCTTGGATGACGAAATCGGCCGCCGGGTCGCCCGCACTGTACAGCTTTGGCCTAATCCCGGTGTACCCCGGCACGAGTCGGCTCGAGTCCAGCGACGGAAAATACCTCGTGACGGCGTCTGCAAAAACCTCGCGCCGAGACATATCAAACGCGTAATCGATGTCCTTCACCCACTCAGCGTCCGGACCGAAGCGCACCCGGCCAAACAGGTCGTTCGTCGCATGTATCCCCAAACCTCCGGTGCCGGGAAGGGGGTAGATAAGATGTTGAAAGGGTGACGGCCCATAGTCGAAGTAATGGCCTTTGGCGTAGGTCGTGTTCGGGACTGCGCCAGTCTCCATTCCGGCTACACGCGACGCGAGCGACGAAGCCCACAAGCCGGTCGAATTGACGACCGTTCGTGAGTCGATAGCAAACCGCTCGCCCGCCTGGAATTCGACGGTCAGCCGCTGGTCGCGAGCCGTCAGTCCGGTGACTCGATGGTTGAGGAGCACGGTGCCGCCCGCGGACTCCAAATCTGCCTGCAATGCCAGCATCAACGAATGTGAGTCGATGATGCCGGTCGACGGAGAGTAAACCGCGGCATCCGCTTTGATCTCGGGCTCGAGCTCATGTACTTGGTGACGGCCACACCATGCTAGATCGACCACACCATTGCCCTGCCCTCTGGCGAGAATCCCCCGAAGTTCTTCGATTTCGCTCTCACCGTTGGCAACGATGAGTTTGCCAAGCTGCCGGTGCGGCACACCTTTCTCTCGACAATAGCGGTACAAAGCCTGCCTACCCGCCACGCACAGTGTCGCTTTCAGCGAGTCGCGCGGGTAGTAAATCCCGGCGTGAATGACTTCCGAGTTGCGACTGCTGGTATGCGCCCCAACCCGATCCTCGGCCTCGAGCAGGAGCACGTCTCGCTTGGAGAGCGCAAGGCTGCGGGCGATAGCGAGGCCGACGACGCCTGCGCCGATCACAATGCAGTCCGCGACCTCCGTCACTCGCTAGCGATGTTGCGCTTGGAATAGGCTTCCGCGGACAAACCGTACTTGTTGAGCAGGTCGTAAAGTGTGGGTCGGGTTACCCCGAGGTCGGCAGCTGCGCGAGATATGTTGCCAAAGTTGCGCATCAACGCAACACGGATTGCCTTGGACTCGGCGTTCTGCCGAACCTCGCGAAGATTGAGACTTGATGGTTCAACGTCCACGTTTGCCAAACCCAAGTCGTGCGCGGTGACCTGCTTACCCTCCGCCATGATCACGGCGCCCTTGATCTTGTTCTCCAGCTCTCGAACATTTCCAGGCCAAGAGTAGGACTCAATGGCATCGCAAGCATCCTTGCTGAAACTGTTAAGTGCGCGCGACTGCTGCTTCGCATAGCGGTTGAGCAGTGTCCTCGCCAAGATGACTCGACCCTCTTCGCGATCCCTGAGCGGCGGGATATCGATCGTAATCTCGCTAATACGGTAATAAAGATCCTCGCGGAACAGTCCCTGGCCGATCAGCTCTACTGGATTCTGATTGGTGGCGCATACGACCCGAACATCGACCGATATCTCGGCACGCCCACCTACTCGTTCTATCACCCGCTCTTGCAAAAATCGCAAGAGTTTGGCCTGCAAAGCGATAGGCATGTCGCCGATCTCATCGAGGAAAAGCGTGCCACCATTGGCAACTTCGATTTTGCCGGGCGTCTGTTTCACCGCCCCCGTGAATGCTCCTTTCTCGTAGCCGAAAAGCTCCGATTCAAGCAAGTTCTCCGGTATGGCCGCACAGTTGATGGCGACGAAGCGTTCCTCGGCACGCGGGCTTAGCCGGTGCAAAGCTCGCGCGAGCAGTTCCTTGCCAGTTCCGCTCTCTCCGAGCAGCAGTGTGGTCACGTTTGTGGGCGCGACCTTTTCGATCATGTGGCAGACGTCGCGCATCGCGTCGCTAGCCGCCACTATGCCATCAAGAGGTGAATCGCTAGCGGCAGTTTGTAGACGTCGGTTCTCGGACTCGAGCTCGCCCATGCTGAACGCACGCTCTACGAGAAGACGCAGCGTATCCGTATCGACCGGCTTCTGGTAGAAATCATAGGCACCCAGCTCGACCGATTTGAGCGCATTCTCTTGATCACCGTGGCCCGTTACGACGATAACCTTGGTGTGAGGCGACAGCTTCAGAATCTCCTGAAGCGTCTCGAGACCCTCCTCGACTCCCTCTGGCTTGGGGGGCAAACCGAGATCTTGGAGGACCACCGCCGGCTCGTGCCGGCGCAGTTCTGTGATCGCGGATCCGCGGTCCTCCGCTGTGAAGACGTCGTAGCCCTCAAAACACCACTTTAGCTGGCTGAGCAGTCCAGGATCATCTTCTACTATGAGCAATCTACGGCTTTCGACGGTCACAGGATCCACTTATGCAAGGGTCGGGGCATGGACCACCCACTCGACGTGCAATGTTGCCATGACCGATCCCCATTTTGCACCGAGTGGGTCACTCGGAATCATGGGACGCAGTCGGCACTACCACCGAATCGCGATTCACGTGGGCCGCGCCAATCTTCGGTGCACCGCGGTATTAAGTACAAACCGTATTGACAATCATTCTCATTTACGATTAAATGCCACCATTGCGTGTTGAGAGAGGCCGCATGTACGTTTGTATCTGCAACGGCATCACGGAGAAACAAGTCCGGCGGGCAGCAAAGAGGGGCGCCGATAACGTGTATGACCTGCGCACTCAGCTGGGCGTCGCGTCCGGTTGCGGGACTTGTGCCGACACCGCAAAGTCGATTCTGGACGAAGAGAACTCCAAGCGCTCTACACCTCATCTGTACGTTCCCTCCCTACCTTAGTTCGATTGTCCACTGATCCCTGCAGACAGCGGGAAGAAGCGCCGCGGTTTGGTCTTGCCCTACTCCGTGCGAGTCGTGGTCTTGGCTGCAATCGGCTGGCGGATTGAGTTGCCTGAGAACGTTTCTCTTTTGCGTTCGTATTACGCCTAATTCTCCTTGCACCCCAACGGGATAGGCATAGAATTCCGTTCCGCGCCTCTGCAGACAAGGAGAACTTTATGAAGGGTGATGCCAAAGTCATCGAACACTTAAATCGTGTTCTCAAGAACGAACTGACCGCCATTAATCAGTACTTTTTGCACTCGCGTATGTACAAGGACTGGGGTATGACGAAGCTCGGGGATCATGAGTACGAAGAGTCAGTCGACGAAATGAAGCATGCGGACCAGGTCATAGAGCGAATCCTCTTTCTGGAGGGCCTGCCAAACTTGCAGGATCTTGGCAAGCTGCGCATTGGCGAGCACGTGGAGGAGATGTTGCAATGCGATCTGGATCTCGAGCTTGATGCAATTCCCGACTTGCGCGAGGCGATCGCGTACTGCGAGGAGCAAGGAGACTTTGTGAGTCGCGATTTGTTTGACGTCATCCTGAAATCAGAAGAGGAACACGTCGATTGGCTCGAGACGCAGCTGGGATTAATCAAGAAAATGGGCGTACCAAACTATGTCCAGTCGCAAACTTGAGTGTGTCAGCGTGTAGGCCGATCAGCGACGGGTCTTGTTATGTCGTCGTTGTTCTGAGCCGTGCGGCATACCGAAACGAGAGAAACGCGTGAATACCGGTAGTTCGGAGACAACCGTAACAACGTCGCCGAGATATCAGGAACTTCGGCCCGCAAATACGCGAGCAAGAAATTTGCGACTCAAATGGTAAGCAAGCAACCAGGGCGGCATCCGAATCCAGTGCGACCGGACATAGAGCAGCAGTCTGCAGAAAGCGGTGCTATGGCTCGGAGAATCGGGGTGTTGCGGATACAGCGCGCGCGGAACGAGTCGGTCCATCAAACTCACCACAACCCGTGGCGGACGCCAACGTCGCGCCTGTCTGCGAACATCGTCTGGGACATCGGTGTTTAGGAGTAAACGGCAGTACCGCAAGCAATAGTATGCGGGTCTGCCCAAATTCAGCTGCTCCACTCGGGCTACAAACCGACTCCAAAACGCATTGTCGCGGTTGCAAAAGAAGGTAAGCAGTTCGTGCACGTCGACGAGATCTCTGATCTTGTCCTCCAGATCAGAATCAAACATCAGATGCACCATCGCGTGAAGGACGATGTCTTCGTCGCTCAACACGAGAAAACGAGAGCCCGCCACTTGCCGAGCAGAATCCAGAAGTAGCCTCGACTTCGGCTTCAGCCGAGCTGTTCGCGGCAACACGTTGTGATGTAGGTCGACCTCTACTTCGCGCTCGCGGTGGACAAGCGGCGGCAACTCGTGCGTCCAATTTCTGTAGTAGTTCTGATCGTATTGATCGAGGTCTTTCGCCTCCCATCCCATTGCCTTGAGCCGGGTCTCAACGTCCTCCAAGGAACCTTCATCCGTTAGCAGGTCAACATCGGCGAAAGCCCTTCCGGCAGCATTGGGTAGTCCCAACGAAACGTACGTGCATCCCTTCATTAAGACTAGCGGAGCGTCACAACCGCGAGTCGCCCAGTCAATTCGATCCAATTCCCAGACCGCGAGTTGCTGTCGTGCCTGAACCATTACCGTCGCACTTTCCAATTGATCGGCGATGACCGCTGGCAACGAATCGGTTAGGCCGGCCTTATCCAGTTCGTGCGCAAGGCGTCCGAGCAACTGAGCCCGACGAGCTACTCGCAGCGTCATGTCGATTTCTGCCGAAGAGAGTCGCGGAATTTCGGTAGGCTGCTGTAGCAGCCGGCAAATCAGCTGGCGGACCTCGTCCGTTGTGGAGCTCTGGCTAGGCATCAGCCGATGATGTCTCGCAACGCCGGTATCGCCACTTCCAGATCAGAGTAAACCAGATCGAAGCAGCGGGTCTTCTCAACTACTTCCGCAACAGTCGTGAAAGCCTTTTCACCCAACAGCTCGTAGTTGAAGGCATTCGTTGCCAACAGCATGAATGCATCGTTCTCGGACAGTTCGGAGACTACGCATTCGGATCCGGACACCCAGCGCGGAAACACAACGAACTGCAAGTCAACCGGCTGTTCGGAGGCCGCCACGCTGGCGCTCGGCGGTCGAAGGTGAGCAACGGTGCCTTTTCGAGTGTTGTCCGTCCTGGGCCCTATGTAGGCTTCAGATGAGAACTCGCGGACGACATCTATCGAATCGTTCTTCAGCGCCAGCGGCCGTGGGATGGGGACGAGTTGCGTAGAGCCTGGGCGCAGTAGCCCGAACTCGTCGGAAAGGAGTTGCCATCCACTCAGCGCCAAGCCTGCACTGAGTGTCGTCTTGCCGCTGCCGGGCGCTGCGGGAAGAAGTACTCCCTTTCCATCCAGAGCTACTGCTGCTGCATGCAGCATCACGAAGTTGTGAGCCCGGAGCGCGATCACCAGATTCAATCCCCACTCCAGTACGGGCAAGGCTTGGTCCGCAGGCATGTCTTCATGTGGCACCTTGCCGTCAACAGAGAATCTGACAAGACGCCGATCGATCCGCGGAAAATTGCGACGTGTATCGAGACGCGCATGAAAGTGAAATACGTTTGGCTCAGCCAGCAGCCGATAGTCTCGGTACAACTCATGCAAAGGAGCAACAAGCTGATCTGGCGTTGCTGCTATCCTCACATTGAAAGGCCCCAACCGGAGCGCTAGACCGGACACCAGCCGGGAGGCGAACTGTGCCTCGGTCAAAGCACCTACCGTTCCAGGAACCGAATCCCGCGTCGTCACAGCTGTCGGATGAGCCCTAATTCGTCGAAGCGCGCCAACATTGAGAGGACCTCGTCCAGATGCGACTGGCGATCATCCTCGTCGGAGGGGGGATCGAATACCTCAGATACTTCGTGGAGCTCTCTTGGTTCTCGAAGAACGTCCTCAATGAGAAACCGGCTCGAAGCATTGAGGAAGTGTGTTGTTTTGGAGGGTCGATGATAGGCGACATAGCCCTCATCCAATTCCATCCAGAGGATGCTGTCATCAGCTAGCGCACACCAGCGTCGGCGGTGTCCTTCAGGAATCGTTTTCAATGGAGTCTAGGCCGGTGTCGCTGGTAAGTTCGCCCGCCCAGAATTGAAGCACGCGCCCGCTAGACGCACAAGATCGGTTTGGTGGCGGCCGCCGGCGGCGCGGCTAGCGGCTAACGGGACTCAGGCTGCTTGGGACGCCTCGGCCCGGTGTCGTCACAAGTCCTTGACGACAATGTTGCCGGCGAACGAACTCAGCGCGGTTGCCGATACCAACACTCCACGATTGAGCTTGACGCGTCGCCAGCTAGAGCGGCCACTGTTGGAATAGTGCCCGCCTCCATACCCGGTGAAGAAACTAGAACTCGCCTCGTAGCCGCTCGCTTCATCTTCCGCCTGCAGCTCCGAAATCTGCTGCAAATCGTGCTGGTTGACCCCACGATCCCGACCGTACTGGTAGCGCTGACGCTCGCGATAGTAGTAGGTCCCGCCCTCCTCGCACATCTGTGCGGCGCTTACGCGGCGGACGCCATGGCGAGTTACGCCGTAGTAGTATCGATCCCGAATGGCGCTCACTTTGCCGAACGCAGGCTCGCCCAGGTCATACAGGCGCCGCGACCCATCGGCCGGATAGGCGGACTTTAGATCCAAACATAAGGTCCGTCTCCAGCGATCTTTGTGATCTCTCGGAGAAGCGCTTATCAGGTTACTTGATCGGGCGAACGCGGCGCCGCTTTGCAGTGTTACGAGCGCCGGCATCGCTTTCACAGCGCCTTTGAGCAGCGCGCGGCGACTCTCTACCGGCTGGTCCGAATCAGTTTTCCGCGGCTGTTTGTTGCGCTTGGGCATGTCACTTCCTTGCTCAGAGCCAGCAAGCCCGGATTCTACTCGCCTGCTATAAGCATTTGCGCAATATCTGGGACAAGACGTTCTTGCCCTTTAAATAAGCAAGATTCAAGCCAGAACCGAATTACCTTTTACTATCAGGATGTTAGAAGGAATATGATGACAACGGACTGCTTGTCTGTAAAAAAATCCGACGTTCTTGGCAATGCCATCGCCTTCATGCCGACCGCGGCGCCTAGCGCGCCGCGAACCGCATGCGATAAAGCGGCTATCAGCAGTCGCTTACAATCGTGCTGCAGAGCGTACCCTGCACTAATCGTTTCGCATGAGCTCTCGCTGCAAATATCGCTGAAAAGACTCCTGGATAGCTAGCGTCGTTCTAACATCCTCCTTCGGCTCCCCGGACAGGTACGCCAAAGACGAGAGGCTAACGCCACCGTTAGCAACCTCGTGTGACACCATGCTGGTGCCGTTGGTCGCCGTGTTAGTCATTCTCTGATAGGCGACGAACGTTCCCGTTTCATGGTAACCATCAATCCCTAGGTAAGCGTCCGCGAGGAAAAACGTTCTCCGACCGCCGATCTGCTCATCCCAGACCGGACTGCCGATGGCGTGCATTGCAGAGCTTTCTATCCCCAGTAGGCTTAGTAGTGTCGGAGCGAAGTCGATGTGTGACGTGACGTGGTCGATTACGACCGGCCGCTGAAGCGCCTTGGGAGCGCGAATGACGAGCGGAACTCGAAATGAGATGTCGTTCAGAGTACCCGGCGCAAGGAATGGATACTCCGCGGCGGTTCTCAAACCGTGATCGGCCGTGACAACCACGATCGTGCTATCTAGGATTTCCAACTCTTCGAGCAGCTCATAGATCTGTCCGAGCCAGCGATCTTGAATGAGGAAGATGTCCTTCCCCGTTTCCAGCAGCGATCGGCTAGGTTCCAGCGATGGCCACGGAGCGTGGCCAACGAGCGGCAAGTAGACAATGGCGAATTTCTCATCGCGCTCGGCGAACTTCCGAAGATCGTCCAACACCTTGTCGAAACTAACGAGATCGTTCCCGAGTTGAGTCTCAAAAGCCTCTCGCTCATCTGCTCGGACATTCTCGTAACCCGGAATGCTGGACGTGGTCTCCTCAATCGCGTCTACCCAACGTTGCTCAGTCTGATCATTCGCATCCGCCACCAAAATGTCATGAGCCCCGAACAACGAGAACATGCTGCTATCACTTTCGAACAGCGATTCTTCGGGTAGGTAGACATTCACGACGTAGCCGTTGCGCCGCAGTGCATTAAAAACTCCCAGGCGGTTGCCGTGAATAGGCATCGATGCTCCCGCACTGCTGTCGGCCAGGATTTCTCGGCGAAGGCGGTTCGGGTACAACGAACCAAACAACGAGAACAACGCATCGCTCGTGTAGGGATAGGTTGTAAAGTGCTGATTTGCAACAAAGGCTTGCTGCGCTATCAGCCGCAAATTTCTGAAGTCGGGGTCTCGCTCAAAGTCAACGACCGCATGTGGTCCGCTTTCGAAACTGACGATGATTACATTGCTATCTTTCTCAGTCGCAAAGAACGGGGACTGGAACTCCTGTCTCGGCGCATTCACATGCTCCTGGAATAGGGCTACAGCATCGTCCAAGCCCAAGCCGGCAAAAGGACCGACGCTTCCCGACTCCATCGCAAACAGCGTTCCAACTTGCTGCCGCACGAAATCAACTCGCGGATCCACGTCCGTTCGTTCAGAAAAATGCAGGAACGAAACTGCCAATAGCGGCAGTAGAAGGATTGCCGACATCCCACCGACCACCGCCGCGCGAGCACCAGCGAATCTCAAGATCTTGTCCGTTGACACTGCCCCTAAGTAGAGCAAGTAGGTGGCAATAAGAAAAATCGCTAACTTGCCGAGACTGCTCATGCTCACATACTGCGCAGCGAGATCAGCGTCCTTATTCAACGTGATCGCAGCATCAACCAGAAGATCCCATGTCATCAGGTTTCCGGTGTTAGCGACGCCGACGAGATTCACGTAACTCAGCACGGTTAGTGCTAGCGCACAACCAAGCGTCGCCTTTGCCGCCAAGCGCGCACCAAAAAACAAGGACAATGCAAGCGAGGCTACCGGGAGCAAGACTCCCGCAGTAAGTACCGTCTTGGTGAAGACGTAGTAAAACTGGCTGGCGCTGAGCTCGCTACTGTGACTGAGGCCCATACTCCGAGCGTAGGGCAACAGAATACTCTTCTGAGCGAACTGATTGTTACTGACTAGTGTTAGCGCGACGGCGGGCGCCCATATCAGACCAACCGCTGAAGCTGCAACGAACCGACCAGCTTTCGCCCGCATTTTCACCGCTCGTTCCGAAGCATAGGTCACGCCGAATCTAGCGCATCAGTCTACGCCTCCTACGTTGAATGTAGAAGCGCATCACTGTGGTGCGTCGAGCATTCCGCAATCAAACATGGGCAGGGCCTCGGTGAGGCACACCCGCGTACATTAACGGGCGAGCAACTCGTTTCGCCGGCTGGCGGCATCACTCTTTTCTTTTTGGAACGAGTACTGGCGCACGCTTCGCAGGAGACTACGTGTTAACATATCGGGCGGTTCAGTGGTTTATTGCACCCCAAATTAATCTTTATAAATCATAACGTTGTATGTCCTACTTCATGCTGAACCATGATGTGAAGCGAGGCCGTCGCGTTCATCCGTTAGCATTGCTACCTTTACGACACCTGCGGAAATCAGCTAGACCATGACAGACATTCTGGGCATCTCCGCCTATTACCATGATAGCGCGGCGGCACTACTGCGGTCGGGCGAGATCGTTGCTGCTGCACAGGAAGAGCGCTTTACCCGGAAGAAACACGATGCGGCATTTCCACGGAATGCGATCGAATACTGTCTGCGACAAGGCCAGATCGACCTGAAATCTCTCGATCACGTCGTCTTCTACGACAAGCCTCTCGTGAAGTTCGAGCGACTGCTCGAAACCTACCTCGCCTATGCACCGAAGGGATGGCGATCTTTCTTCGCGGCGATGCCCATCTGGCTAAAGGAGAAGCTCTACCTCAAGGCCACTTTGCGCAACGAACTGTCCGAACTCGGTGAATGTAACAAGAGCGAACTTCCACTGCTGATGTTCTCCGAACATCACCAAAGCCATGCAGCGTCCGCCTTTTATCCCAGCCCGTTCGAAGAAGCCGCGGTGCTTTGTCTAGACGGCGTGGGAGAGTGGGCAACGACGACGGCCTGGCACGGGCGCGGCTCAAGTCTGACACCACTCTGGGAGATCGACTTCCCACACTCGTTGGGCTTGTTGTATTCAGCGTTCACTTACTACACCGGCTTCCGCGTCAACTCGGGCGAGTACAAGCTCATGGGTTTGGCTCCTTATGGAGAACCCAAGTATGTTGACCTCATTCTCGAAAACCTGATCGATTTGAAGGAAGACGGGACGTTTCGTCTAGACATGCAGTACTTCAATTACTGCACCGGCCTGACGATGACCAATCGGCGGTTCGACGACCTGTTCGGTGGTCCACCTCGCAAACCGGAAACCAAGATCACACAGCGCGAAATGGACATCGCAGCTTCCATTCAAGTCGTAACGGAAGACGTCGTGCTGCGACTGGCGGAAACGGTACATCGGGAAACCGGCCTGGCAAACCTGTGTTTGGCAGGAGGCGTCGCGCTTAACTGCGTTGCTAACGGTCGCTTAGTGAGGGAATCTAGTTTCGACGATATTTGGGTCCAGCCGGCTGCGGGCGACGCTGGCGGAGCCCTCGGCGCTGCGCTGATCGTATCTCACGATGTGGCGAAACTTCCCCGAGAACTCAACCCAAGTGACAGCATGCGTGGTTCGTATCTTGGGCCGCAGTTTCAGGCGGCGGAGATTCGCGATCATCTAGACGGACAGAATGCGACTTACCGTGAGCTTCCAGATGCACAACTGTATGGAGAGCTAGCAGACATTCTCGCTCAGGAAAACGTCGTTGGCTGGTTCCAGGGCCGCATGGAGTTTGGTCCGCGCGCGCTCGGAGGACGCTCTATTCTTGGTGATCCTCGCAGCGAGAAGATGCAGTCCGTGATGAATTTGAAGATAAAGTACCGAGAGTCGTTCAGGCCCTTTGCGCCATCGGTCCTCGATGAACGGGTAGCGGAGTACTTCGATCAACACAAGCCAAGCCCCTACATGCTCGTGGTTGCGCCGGTCAAGGATGAGCACCGGGTGATACTAACCGAGGAACAACAAGCGCTATTTGGCCTTGAACGACTGAAACTGAAACGGAGCTCCTTGCCGGCAATCACGCACGTCGACTACTCTGCGAGAGTTCAAACGGTACATGAGGAAACTAATCCTCGCTACTATCAGCTGATCAAGTCGTTCGAAGAGAAGACGGGTTGTGGTGTGTTGGTGAACACCTCGTTTAATGTCCGTGGTGAGCCGATCGTATGCACCCCTGAGGACGCGTACCGTTGTTTCATGAGGACCGAAATGGACTACTTGGTCATCGAAAACTTTTTGCTCGCCAAGAAAGACCAGCCTGTTTGGGAGAAAGACGACTCTTGGCAGGACGAGTTTGAGTTGGACTGACCTATGGAACATGTAATACCTGAACTGGACCGCGAAGGTCTGCGGAGATTCGCCCTAACAACGGGGGCCATCGTCGCGGCACTCTTCGGGTTGTTCTTTCCTTGGGTTTTTTCGTTCAAGTATCCCGCTTGGCCATGGGTAATATTCCTTGTACTCGCCGTTTGGGGCCTTGCACACCCGGCGAGCCTAAAGCCGGTCTACTACTGGTGGATGCGGTTTGGCTTGCTTCTCAGCAAGGTGACGACGCCGATCGTTATGGGCGTGGTGTTTTTCTTGGTATTGGTCCCAACCGCGGTATTCATGCGCTACTTCCTTCGAAGAGATCCGCTCAATAGGTCGTTCGATTCGGAGACGGAGTCCTATCGGGTTCCAAGCCGAAAGGTGGATCCCGATGCACTAACGAGGCCTTTTTGATGTTTGAGTTGTTGAGTGATCTGTGGGAATTCATGCGAGAACGTAAGAAGTTTTGGCTGGCGCCACTGGTGTTGGTAATGCTTCTGCTAGGCGGGCTCATCATATTCGCCCAGGGTTCGGCAGTAGCACCGTTCATCTACACGTTGTTCTAGCCGCGGATCTCGGTCGCATATTCATCCTTCTTGTAGTTAGTGTGGCGTGAGCCACCTGGCTGCAAAGTGTCGACTCGATCTACAGTTCGACCTCAGCATCAAGCCATATGATGACCACGCCCGACGTTGATACTAGTGAGAACGTGCTTTTCGGTCGCAGCCGGAAGCTTGACGATACCGCGGACGAATTGCACGCGCTCTGCCGCCAGTTGTATCCGATTTGCCGAAGCATTACGGGACCCGGAGTGCGCGAGACTCTGGAGATACTCTCCTCTCACATTCCGCTGGAGATTCATGAGGTCCCAACCGGCAGCCAGATATTCGACTGGACGGTCCCGGAGGAATGGTGCTGCAAGGACGCCTTTATCGAGGACCTGGACGGTAACAGACTGGTCGACTTTAACGTCAACTGTTTGCACGTGATGGGATATAGCACCGCCATAGATACGCAGCTCGAACGCGACCAGCTGGAGCCCCATCTGCACAGCCTCCCTGACCAGCCCGAACTTGTCCCATACCGGACGAGTTACTATGAGAAGAACTGGGGATTCTGCCTCAGTGAACAGCAGCGTAATTCACTCGGAGAGGGGCCCTTTCGCGTAAAGATAGACAGCAGCCACACGGCCGGCTCACTTACGTACGGCGAATTGCTAATTGAGGGGAAGACAAAGCAAGAGATTCTCATCTCTACCCACATCTGCCATCCCAGCCTTGCCAATGACAATCTGTCGGGAATCTCGGTAGCTACGTACTTAGGCCGCCTCTTGGCTGACTCTCGTACCAAGCTCCACTATAGCGTACGCATAGTTTTCATACCCGCTACCGTGGGTGCCATTACCTGGCTGGCGAGGAACCGCGATCTCTATGACAACATCGTCGGCGGCCTGGTGTTAAGTGGTGTCGGCGATTCAGGCCCATTAACGTACAAGCGAAGCCGACGCGGTGATGGAGTTATCGACCACACCCTTCCATCAGAAATGTCGCGCCTCGATGTCGAACACGAGCTCCGCGACTACTCTCCGTACGGCTACGATGAACGTCAGTTTTGCTCACTGGGCCCGAACCTGCCCGTTGGCTGTTTAATGCGCACGCCCTTCGGCGAGTATCCCGAGTATCACACCTCCGGTGACAATTTGGACTTCATCAGCGGAGAGCAATTGTGCGAAACGCTGTTTGTCGTCGCTGCCGCGGTGGAGTATTCGCAGTACGTGAGAACTTACATCAACCTCGAGCCAAACGGCGAACCACAGCTAGGCCGACGTGGCCTATACGCTGCGATAGGCGGCGATAACGACCAAAAAACATCCCAAATGGCCCTGCTATGGATGCTATCGTTTTCAGATGGAAAAACCTCTACGCATGATATTCACGCCAGGTCGGGCTTGCCCATCGTTGACCTGTGCGCTGCCGCAGACAGGCTGGAGGATGCCGAGCTGTTGAGCGCGGTTGCGGCACCGTGACGCAATCAAACGAAGTCCCACGCGTCACAGTTGCTATTCCCGTTTACAACGGTGCGCGATGGATACGGCAAACCATCGAGTCGATCCTGAATCAGACGTTTTCAGACTTCGAGCTCGTAATCAGTGACAATTGCTCAACTGACGACACTGTTGATATTTGTCAGACGTTCTCGAAACTGGATGACCGTGTCAGAATTCATCAGAACGAATCGAATGTAGGCGCTGCTCTCAACTTCAACATTGTCTATCGACTGGCGCGAGCCGAGTATTTTAAGTGGGCGTCGTCGAATGACCTGTTGGCGCCCACGATGTTGGAGCGGTGTGTAGAAGCGTTAGATGCGAACCCAGATGCCGTTATCGCCGCGCCGATGACACAGATAATCGACGAGCACAACGAAACTGTTGAGCTTTGCCGCGAAAACATGCATCTCTATGAAGACGACCCGTACGAGCGGTTCACGGCGTTTCTCGATCGCGTCCGCATGAACAATCTTGAGCAGGCGATAATCCGATCGTCTGTGCTGTCAAAGACCAAGCTGCAAGCCGTCTATCCGGGATCCGATGTGATTCTCGTGGCTGAACTGGTCGCACGCGGAAAGGTATTCCAAGTCCCCGAGTACCTCTTGTCCCGGCGCATCGCTCAGTCTTCGACGACCAAATTGATGAACCAAGACGAGGTTGCAACGTTTTACTCGCCGACGAAGACGCACATCCCGCACGTCGCGTTGCGAACTTTTGGTGCTTTCGTGTCGATCGCCTCGCGACTCGATGAACCGATTCGAGTGCGGGCGAAATTCTATCGATATGCGATAAGGTACTTACGGTGGTCTCGTGCGCAGATTGCTCGTGATTTTGCAGACCATTTCCGAAAGTTGACCAGCGACTCCGCTAGCTAGCCGCCGACCGGGCGCTACGTGTAGTGCCGACAAGACAACTCCGCAGCTGCGTTTCCAGTCGACACCGCATCGAAGTAAAGATCCGCCAAGCGCTCCAGCAAGTCTGCGGTTCCCGGCATCGCATAGTCGTCCACCGCGGTTACCTTGGTCACCTCTGCAAGGGTACCGATGATGGCAGTCTCGTCGGCAATATGCAGCTCTGTGCGATCGATGGGCCGACGTTCGAACGCGATGTCGTTGGCCGCTGCCAGCTTCTCCACAATATCGATTGTGATGCTTTCCAAAACGCCCTCTGATGGCGGCGGCGTACTTACCCGCCCTTCGCGTGTAATCGCTACGCATGATCCACCGGTCTCAGCCACCCGATCCTGCGAGTTGAGGAGTATCATCTCGGCGTATCCGCGTTTTCGGCCTTCCATTCTTGCCAAACGTGCAACCTGATAGTTACTGCTCGTCTTGATTCTGGCAGGAAGCACGTTATCGATTGCTCGCTTCCACGTGCTGACACCCACCTCAATCGGATCTGGCCGCTCTATCGGCGTTTGAAACGCCTGCAGACACAGATCGGTGCGCTGGCCGAGCCCCCAATGTCCTTCGATCATGTACAGCGTCGCCCGTACCCAGATATTGTTGTCCTTCTGCGCCAACGCTCCGATTATTCCGTGGACCGCGTCCTCGAATTCCTCCCACGAATAATCGAACGGCATGTTTAGCAACTTTGCCGACCGTTGGAATCTCTCGTAGTGTCGCTGGAGAGCAACCACACCCAAGCTGCCATCCGGTTGCCAGTAGCCCTTCAGACCTTCAAAAACATTTAGACCCCGGAATACGGCTTCACTCGATACGTGAATCCGAGCGTCATCCCACGGTCGGATCTGTCGATCGAAATAGATGAACTCCGGCCTTTGAAGGTCTACCATATTGAACTCCCAAATTAGCGCCTAATCGACAATTAAAACCCTAGGCAACGGTACGATGAATTTACATCCCCATTCTCGCACGTAGCTCAGTTGCTCGGTTATCTCATCGACCAAATTCCAAGGCATGATCAGAATGTAATCTGGCCTTGACTCGATAATTTTTTCCGGCGCGAAGATTGGAATCCGCGTGCCGGGCGTAAACCGGCCCTGCTTATAGGGGTTACGGTCCACCATGTAACTCAGGAAGTCGCTCCGAATGCCGCAGTAATTGAGCATGGTGTTTCCCTTTCCGGGGACACCATAGCCTACGATCTGCTTTCCTTGCTCTCTCAATCCGATCAAGCATTCGAGCAAATCACGCTTCGACTGTTCTACCGCTAACCGGAAGTTGACGTACGTTTCCATACGATCAACTCCAGCGCTCCGTTCTTCTTCCCGCAACCTGCGCAGCGCCTTACTTTCTTTATGGAGTTCCGCGTCCAATGAGGCCCAAACTCGAAGCGACCCTCCATGTGTATCGACTTCCTCGACGTCGAAGACGGTTAGGCCCTGTGTGCGCAGCACACGCTCAAACGAATACAGAGAGAAGTAGCAAAAGTGCTCGTGATAAATAGTGTCATATAGACAGTCAGCCAGCATCCTGAGCACATATGCGAACTCAATGCTTACCACACCGTTCGGCTTTAGCAGCTTCGCGAGACCCAACACGAAGTCGTTCAAGTGCGGCGTATGAGCAGCCACATTGTTGGCTACGACGAGATCGGCGGGCCCGTACTCCGCGACGATCTCTGCTGCCGTCGCGGATCCTAGAAATCTGCTGGTGGTTCTGATCCCTTTCTCGACGGCGACCTCAGCAACGTTCTTGGCCGGTTCGATTCCGAGAATAGGCACCCGATGAGGCAAAAAATGCTGTAGCAAGTAGCCGTCATTGCTGGCTACTTCCATGACCAGACTATCCTCTCCAAGCGTGTATCGATCAATCACGGCTTCGACATAACGTCGTGCATGCTCCACCATAGTGTCGGAGAAAGACGAGAAGTAAGAGTACTCGGAAAAGATATCGCCCGGCGAAACGAACTGTCCGACCTGGACGAGAAAGCAGTTGCTGCACACCTTTGCGTGAAGCGGATAGAAGCGTTCCGGTTGATCGAGGTCCTCTGTCTGCAGCAGTTCGTTGCAAAGTGGTGACGCACCGAGATCGGCGACCGTCCATTCGAGTGCTGTGCCGCAATGTCTGCAGTTTTCGTTAGCTTCCAGCCTCATGATATCTCCCACGGCTTAACCAAAAGCGCCGCCGACGCGGACGTCCGCGACCGGTCCTCTCAAACTTCCTCGCAGCTACAATCCGATGCCATCGTAGCGGGCAACACTGTGCTTATCGAGCATTCTCCGGCCATCGATGACCACCGGCTGATCGTCTACACGCTGTAGCAGTTCGGGTAAGGCCTGAAACTCTTCCCACATAGTCATGAGCACGACAGCATCGACGCCCTCAATGGCCTTACCCAAGTCGCTTTGGTAACTGACCTGGCCGTCTTCGAACACTTCCTCCGCCTCGGGTTGGGCAATCGGATCGTACGCCGCAACAACGGCACCGTCCTTGACAAGCTGATTGATCACCGGAATAGCTGGTGACTCGCGCATGTCGTTTGTGCCGGGTTTGAACGCAAGCCCGAGCACGAGAACTCGCTTACCCGACAATGACTTTAGGTGCTTGACAAGGAGTCTTACGATCTCCATCGGCTGGCTCTCGTTCACTTCTATGACTGAGCTGAGCAGCGACATCGGCAGCTGTTGTCGTTTCCCATGCGCTATGAGCGCGCGGACGTCCTTTGGAAAGCAGCTGCCCCCGAACCCGCATCCTGCCTCGACGTAGCTTGTGAACTTTGGAACGATTCGTTCGCCATTGTCGAGAATCGGCTGCAGCCGGTGATCCAGATGGACTCCTTTCATCACGTCGACTACGTCGATGCCTCCAAGTGCCGCAGAGAGGTTGGCGATCTCATTTGAAAATGAAATCATCGTAGCCAACAACGAATTCGCTGCATACTTGATCATCTCCGCCGTGCGGGGGTTGGTTCGCACGATCGATGCTTCCGAGAATACGGAGTAAAGCTCCTCCAGCACATCAGTGGTTCGATCGTCCACACCACCCAGCACGATACGGTCCGGGTTCATGAAGTCTTGAACCGCGGCACCCTCTCGGAGAAACTCCGGGTTCATTCCCAAACCGAGCTCTCGTCCAACGCGTTTTCCAGAGCTTGATTCAAGAGCGGGCAAGACAACCGAATCGGTCGTCCCGGGCACGACCGTGCTCTTCACCGCTACAGTGTGGAAACCCGGCTTCTCTCTAAGGGCCGTGCCGATTTGCGTAGTGGCGCTCTTTACGAACGTAAGATCGATCTCATCGCCAACGAAAGGTGTGCCGACCGCAATCAAGGTAAGCTCGGTGTCGCGTACGGCGCCCTCTAGGTCCGTTGAGGCGCGCAACCGCGTTCCGACGGTTGCCGCCATCAATGCTTCTAGCCCTTCCTCATAGATTGGCGGTGTCCCTGCATTGATGAGTTCCACCTTCTCACGGTCGACATCGACGCAAATCACGTCGTGTCCCTTCGCTGCCAGGCAAACTCCAGATACGAGTCCGACGTATCCAGTGCCCACCACCGAAACTCTCACTAGGCTTCCTCCGCAATACGATTCTCTGCGTACCACAGCATCGTTCGCCGCAACCCGTCATCGATATCAATCGACGGATTGTAGTCGAGCTCCTGACGCGCCTTGGCGATCACCGGGCAGCGCCGATTAGGGTTATCAACAAGATATTCTTCGTCATCGCTCTGCTTTCTTACGACCTTTCCCGTGTAGCCGAACAAGTCCCTGCCGACCTTCACACACTTCTCTGCGAGCTCCCCGACTGACACCTCTGGTTTCTCGGCACCGATGTTGTATGGCTCGCCAGATCGGCCGCGCACCAGAATCTTGTAGTAGCCAACAATCGCATCTGCTATATAGCAAAACGTCCGAGTCGGTGATCCATCCGACAACAATGCGATATCTTCGTCCGCAAAAATATTTCGAGCAAAGTCGGGCAACACCCGACGATCGGTTATCTTGAGCCCCGGACCGTAATTATTGAACGGACGAGCCATCCTTACCGGTACGCCGTAGGCAGTGGCGAAGTTTACGCACAGCGTTTCGCCATATCGTTTGGATTCGTCGTAGCATGCTCTAGGCCCGGTACAGGACACGCTACCCCGATACGTTTCCGGCGTCGGTATGTTTTCGGGTTCCGGATCTCCGTAAATCTCGCTTGTCGAATAGAACAAAAAGCCTTCGATCGCCTTATCCGATTCTCCTTGCGAACGGCCATATTCTAGAAGGTGCCGTAATCCGTTTACATTCGCGTCCATCGTTTCTATGGGATAGCGACGGTAGTATATTGGGGAGGCGATCGACGCAGCATGGATGATGTATTGGTAGTCCTTCATATCCTTGGGCAGCTGATCGGTAACGTCGTGCCGCACGATGTTGATATGCGGTTCGTTCTTCAACGCCTGCAGCCACTCTGGCAATCCGCGAATATAATTGTCGAAAACGCTCACATTGATCTTTTCATCGGTTGGCGCGCTCCTGTTGTTGTGAACAATGGTCAAGACTAGGTAGTACCCCAAGAATCCAGCGCCACCGGTAATCAATAGATTCTTTCCTGCCATCTGAGCCAACTCTGGAGCCAGAGCTGAGCAGATGTAGTCAAGATCCGCCTCAACGACTGTACTAGCGCTCGCGTTCATCATCACCACCATCCTTCTAAGCATCGAGGCACTCCTGCGAGTGCCTAACCATCTACCTGCGTGTCAGCATTGCTAGGAACTTACAAATGAGCTTCCACTCCTCGAGGGAGCGAAATCCTGTCAGCACGACGACAATCAACAATGAGCCAGCGAAGCTGACCACTCCAACGGCGACAGACAAGGCCAAAGTCGCCGCGTCCGGAAGCCCAAGGGAAAGAGACGGAAACTCGCGGACCGCCGCAAACATCGCCACACCCGCGATAGCCGATCGCCACACCTGCCCGAAAAATCTGCCTATAGATATCGGCACGTAGCGACTGGCCATAAGCACTATTGTGGGTAGGCTGACACAGTTTGCCAATAGCATGGCCCACGCCGCACCAACGGTTCCCATCTCTCTAACCAAGTAGTACATACTAGGTAACAGGACGCACACGTGCAGCAGCGAGAAGTAGGTCAGCTGGCGTGGTTTACCGAGCGCATAGAAGATGTAGTTGGTGTTCGAAATGAGAGCTCCCACGACACTTACCAGCCCTAGTATCTTGATCAAGAGCGCCGCATTTACCCACTTCTCGCCCAGAGCTACGGAGACTATCAGCTCGGCTACGGACGATATACCTAAGCCAACGGGAATCGCAACAATGGAGATTCCACAGATGACGGACAGATAGGTTCGAACCAACTCATCATGATTGTCGACGAGTTTGGCGTAACCCGGATAGATGGCGCGATTCGCAGCGGCCACTAGCTGTGTCGCCGGTGTGGCTGCAACCTCAATGGCGATATTCATCGTCCCAAGGGCGGCAGCACCAAGTCGTTTACCGATTACGAAGTCACCGAAGCGGAGCTCAAGATAGATCAGAAAGTTGTTGATCAACAGCCAAGATGAGAAATCGAATATCTCTCGTACTTTCTTTAGCGACAGCCGAGGCATGTAGGGTTTCATGACATAGCTCAAGACCACCGACGCTATACATAGCGTAAGAGTTCCCAAGACCAACGCCCAGTAGCTCCGAAGATAGAAAGCCAATGGAATGGTTACCGCGAAGCCGCAGAGCTTCTGCGAAACTCTGAGAATCGCTTCCTTCCTAAATTCGAGGTCTTTACGAAAATCGACGACTTTTACATTCTCGAATGCACGAAAGAAGAACGCGAAGGCGAGCACGAGCATCGGATTTATCAACCGTGGCTCGTCGTAGAACGCCGCGGTAAGGCCGGCTGAGCCTGCTATCACACCGCAAGTAATCAGGCCAAGAATCAGGTTAAGCGTGAACACCGTGTCGTAGTGATCACGGGTGGCGTCCTGCTTGTGGATTAGCACGACATCGAAACCGAATGCCGTGAACAGCTGCAGCCCCGCGATGACCGACATGCACATCGCGACAATTCCGAAATCGGCAGGGATCAGGAGTCGCGCAAGGATTAGCGTGCTGATTAAGCCGATCAGGCGATCTAGCACCATCATGACTGTCATCCAAACGGTGCCGGAGCCCATTTTGGCTTGAACGGTCAATTCTGGCTCTTGCTGTTACTGTATTGGGATGGTTTGCAGCGTGTGCTACAAATCGCTCGGCAAGCGGGAGAGCAGACAATCCGCAAACGCTTGGTTGCCCGGACCGGAGTAGTGAACTCCGTTTTCGACGAATAGTTCAGTTGGTGAGGCATGCTGGGTTAGACAGCCTGTCAGGTCGACGATCTCTATCCCAGCATCGACCGCTCTTGAGATCGTGGCGTCCTTCAACGAAGTATCGCGCCCATCGAAATCGCCGCGGCTGGGTAGGTAAATGACCAGCGGCGTAACTGCCAACTTGTTCGCTTCATCCACAAACGCACTGGCGATTGCTACGCCCAGTTCAGCTATTCGTTCGTTCGTATCAGCCGGCTGGGGCCAGTACCGCGGATAGGCAGACGCCAACACGCGGAAAACCATGGATTTGTGCGCCCAGCCGTGTTGCCATTCGAACTCATTGAAGTTTTGGTCCAGCTCGAGGAACGGAAGCGTCACAACATCTTGTGCGCCGAAGATCTCGACTGGGCTGATGTTAGGGACATTACTAAGTTTTAGCCCATCACCGTCGACCTCGAATCTAGGCTTGGAGAACGGAATATTCCAGCTGGGCCGCAAGAAAGTATAGACATCCCAAGCCCGTATCAGGTCATGCTGAATGAATCCGAGCACGGCAAACTGTGGCTTCCAGTCACCAACGCTATCGACAAAACTCAAGTAGGCTTGGTCGATTCCGTAGCCCGGCATTCCGAAGTTCAGTACCTGTGTTGACTGATCGATTCTCTGCGCAAGAAAATACTGCAGCGATTCACGATACCCCACCTCCTCCGAAAACACGAAGGAATCGCCGTATAGAGCGATCCGGCTCTCGTGCGGCACCGATCGCAAGTCCTCACCAACCTCGGCGCTTCGCAGACCTTCGATCGAACTTTGATAAAGCCCGTCAGCACTCTCACGGGCAGAGCCCGCGGCCCAACCCCAACGCGGATGACCAACATAGAAAGCGTCGGCCTCCAGGCTGTTCCGATACAACTCCAGGTTATGCCGCTGCGCGGCTGACCATTCGTACGGCTTAATAGTTAACGAGCCCAACTCGAAACCAAGTGAGCCGTTCTTGACAAGAACGCGAGTGGCGACTTCCATCACGCCAAAAAGGAAGCAGACGACGATTAGGCTGCCTAGCATCGGCAGCCAGACTTGGCTCCTTCGGTTGTCACTTCTAAGCGCCGCAAACCCGACAAACAGTGCATAGACCACTAACCCCGCAGTCGATAGCCAAAACAAGCCGGTCCATTTCATCGAGCTGAAATCCAGGCCAGTGCCTGAATAACCCGAGTTGATCGCGAGCAGGCAGCCGAGGATGGCGAGCGGCGACAAGAGCGCACCTAAGAAAACCAGGGAGGCGATAGATGGAATCCACATGTCAGGAGGCTCGCGTGCCAGCTACTACCATATCTTCCACGGCGGGTGGCCGCTCGTCCAAAGGTCCTCTAGGACATGTTTGTCGCGTAGCGTGTCCATCGGCAGCCAGAAACCGGCGTGCTTGAACGCCATTAGCTCCCCTTGTTCGGCGAGAATCTCCAAGGGTTCCTGCTCCCAAACAGTGGCGTCTGATGTTATTTGCTCGACCGCCTGCGGCTCGACGACGAAAAACCCTCCGTTAATCCAGGAACCGTCGCCCTTTGGCTTTTCCCTGAAGCTACGAATTCGAGATTCCTCACGAAGCGTAAAGGCACCGAAGCGCCCGGGCGGTTGCACTGCCGTCATCGTAACCTGACGGCCGTGCTGCGCGTGGAATTCAAGTAGTGCGGAGATGTTAACATCCGCAACACCATCCCCATAGGTTAGGCAGAACGTCTCGTTGCCCACATAGGGCAGCGCGCGCCTCACCCGGCCTCCCGTCATAGTGGACTCTCCGGTGTCGACGAGGGTCACGCGCCAAGGTTCGGTCTGGTCCTTGTGATAGGTGGTCGAGCCGTTTTCCAGATCGAAGGTTACGTCCGCGTTTTGGAGGTGGTAGGTATTGAACCACTCTCTAATATAACGACCTTTGTATCCACAACAGATGACAAAGTCGTTGATGCCGTGGGCGGAGTAGATTTTCATGATGTGCCATAGAATCGGCATGTTGCCCACTTCGACCATGGGCTTCGGCCGAATGTCACTCTCCTCACTGATCCGAGTGCCAAACCCACCTGCTAGTATCATCGCCTTCACAAACGTACCTTCCTTTTCTTAGGACCAGCCAGTCCAGGCATCAATGTGACTGAGAGAACGAACGCGGTACGCCGGCCGGCATTCGGCGCGGTCGCTTCACGTTACTCATATCGACTCTATGCCATCGCAACCGCCGCCATCAGCGGCGGTAGCGACTTGCCGGGCGACCGTTCAATGCACAGCAGGCGACGTTCATGCTCATCGATCACGATTGCTGCGCTAGGTTAGCTCAAAGCGCGCGCTACATATGCCGGACGCGTCACACACTATTTGATGCCACAGTTAACATATCAAACATAAAATATTGAAAAACAATGGTTTTTTTGCTTTTTTACTTGGCCCGCATTGGTCGCTCGAGATCCTGCTTCGACACACTGGCACGGACTTCAGATCAGTCTAGTGCGTGTACAGTTCGTCATCGTGTCCGACGAACAACATCGGCTCACCTGGGGATGGCCCGAGTCCAGACACTGACCGTTGCCTGTTTGCAGAATCGAAACGATTCTCCGTCTCGATGAACGGATCGCTTCAACCTAGAGCCCCTCTCGATTCACACCGCCGTGCACGCTACCTCGCGGTAGCCTCGGCTCGCCACCTTTCCGAACACGATTCGAAACCGAACTCTGGAATAGCGCCGGCAGAAATCCGACTTTCCTGTCGGATTCGATATTATGTCGCTTCAGCTCGAACCCGAACGAGTCTTTGACGCTACTATGCTCAAACGTCGAATCGGTGACACTCAGGGGCGGAGCCCTGCATCGGGATCAGGCGCGGCCGCCAGCTGATAGATTGATGGATTCCGCCCGCACGAAACAGCCTGTCTCATTGTCAGATCGTCCATCCTTGACTGAAGGAGCTAGTAGATGAGCACTATCCGCACGAACCCCCAAGTAGACAATGATGCCTTGCGCGAGATGTTGTTCGCAGGCGAGCTGGTGGTTTATACGGATATTCCCGCCGTGGCCGAGTTGGTCGCACACGCCCAGCATGAGCTGAAGAGTCTCTTCAGACCGCACGATCCGCAGCAGGCCCATGCCCATTTCTCACCTTCGCAACTAGCCGAGATGCTATCGAGTTGGAAACCGCGCTTCATGCGCTTGGAGAAGTCGCTTCGCTTGGCCAAAGAGGTCCTTGAACAGATCGGCTTCAATCCCTCGACCACCCATTACGACCTTCTGAAGCCTCGCACCTCGTACCCAGTCGGACATCTAACTACGGGGATTGCGTACGCCTTCCCCTGGCATCGAGACACCTGGTACGCCGCAGCAAGACAGCAGATAAACCTGTGGTTTCCGGTTTGGGAGGTGAGAGCCGACAACGCAATGGGCTTTGATCCCGCCGGGTTTGGACAGAAGGTACCCAACAACTCGAGCGGATTTGACTACTACCGACGGAATGACGAACGAAGGTCCTTGGCCAAAGTGGTCGGGAAGGATGCACGCTCGCAGCCCGGCGCCATTGACTGGCAGGTTCCTCACGAGGATATCTTGCTTATTTCGCCGGGCCAGATACTCCTGTTTTCGGCGGATCAGCTGCATCGCTCGATTCCGAACACGTCCGGACTATCCCGGTACAGCATCGACTACCGTATCGTCGACGTCACCGACATCGAGGCCGACCGCGGCGCACCGGCGCTTGATGTCGCGTGTACCGGCACCGCCATTCGGGACTTCAAACGAGTCTCGGATGACGGACCGATGCCGGAAAACTGCGTACGCATACTCGAACCGGACGGCCCGCCCGCGGACGTTACTCTGACATTCACGCCAGGCGGCTAAACCAGCTGGCGGATTAGGTTGGCTGCGCGACGTGCCGTCGCCTTACCGGATGACTAGTAAGGAGACGGTCCAAACAAGGCGCCCATCCAGCCATCACCGATCTCGCAGCTTGCCAGCGATGCGCAGCAGATCGCGAGGGCTGCCTACGTCGGTCCAACGCTCGCCGCTAAACCGAACGCCAGCCACCGCCAGGCCGGCGTCGACAGCCTGCTTGAAGATAAGACCCATCGGGAGGTCACCACCCGCATCGATACTGGCGAAGCTCCCTGCAGCGCTGTCTTGATGCTGCTGTACCGCAGCATGCATAAACTCCGTAAATCGGGGCCCCCACACGGCGCATGCCCAGCAGCAGGGGAGCTTCGACGCGGTGTCTTTAAGGTAAACACCGCGTACGCGGCCGTCTTCGCCGAGCTCGACCATATCGCTCGCAGCTCGCTCAGCTACGTCGTACAAACCGAGGACGACGTCGACATCCCCCTTGTCCATCCGCGACAACAGCTGATCAAAGACGTCCGGCGGTCCGAGCACGATGTCGGGAAATCCGAAAGCAACCACGTTGTGCCTGACAAACGAATAGGCTCGATCGAGCGTGTCAGGCGGGCCTAGCGTTTGGCCAACCACTACGTAGGACAGTCGCATCCCAGCAGGCTCACCTTCACCGAAGTATGCCGGGATGTCCCATTTGCCTTCGCGCAAGACAACTATTCCTTGGCCAACGCCGCCAGCAACCATTCGCTCGAACAAATACTGACTTATTACTTTCACCGTCGGTCTGTCGCTGTCGACGCCGGAGAAACCGATGGGAAGCACTTCCTTGCTACATGGGATCGGAGCGACACGGTTCCCGCTGCCGCCAGCGGGTATCAGAGCTACTACGTCGCGGCCGGCACACACACGAGTGTTCATAGATCGCGATCCATCATCCTTTAATCGGTTGCAAAGTTCTCGGCGTCGACGCTCAAACGGGTCGATACTATTATACCTAGAACGCAGCCATGGCTACGGCGGAGAACCCACGCTGAAGCCGCAACAAGTCCTTCGCCGAGCGTCAGTCGAATTGACAGTTGACTGCCTTCGGGGACCGATGGGTCAACTCGCTACCAGCTACAGGAGTTAGTGGCATGGTGCCCACGCTCGCTCGGATTGGTCGAAGTTGGAATAGCCTGCCCGTCGAGTTGGCATGAGACGATCAATGATGACTCGGCCTCGTACGAGACCGAGCGTCGCGAGCGAATAGGCTTTGTGAGAGACGCTATTGACGTACTAGAAACCCCGACCACAAAAGCGCCGGCGCCATCCGGAACCATAGTGTCCGGACGTTGCCCCGCCAGGAATTGGCGTCCCCAAGGGGATTCGAACCCCTGTTACCGCCGTGAAAGGGCGGTGTCCTAGGCCTCTAGACGATGGGGACGTCGGTCAGTGGTGGTCAGTGCCAGCTTGTTGCTCTGGTGGAGCTAGGCGGGATCGAACCGCCGACCTCTTGCATGCCATGCAAGCGCTCTCCCAGCTGAGCTATAGCCCCATGAAGGCCGCGACTTTACGGTGACACTATGGGACTGTCAAGAATGCGGCTAGCCTGGGCGTTTGTCGCTGTAAGAGCCTCAGCCGCCGGCCCCTCTTCTCGCTTCGATCAATCTAATGGCGTTGTCGAGTCTTCTGATCACCCTATCTCGGCCGATCAGCTCAAGCGTAACGTCGATTGGCGGCGACACGGACGTTCCTGTTACAGCGACACGGATAGGCTGGCCCAATTTCCCAAGCTTCAACTCATAGCTTGCGGCCACCTGTTCTACAGCGGCGACGATGGCCGTCTTGCTCCAGTCCACCAACTCAGCAAGACGCTTTCGCACTTCCTGCAGCGGCTCCAGGATCACAGGACGCAAGTGCTTCTTCGCTGCATTGGCATCGACTTCTTCGAAGTCCTCATAGCAGTACCGAGCACTAGCGGCCATACTCACCAAGGTCTGCGCCCGCTCACGAAAACCGGTAGCAACCGCAACCGGGTCAGGTCCGTCAGCAAGGTCTAGCTCAGCATCGAGAAGGTACGGAATCAGCTGCCTGCCGATATCCTCGGCAGGTGCCGCGATAATGTGCTGCTGGTTTAGCCACAGCAGTTTTTCCGGATTGAAGGTGGACGCCGACTGATTGACCGCCTCAACATCGAATAGGCGGATCATTTCCTCGACCGAAAAAATCTCTTGGTCGCCGTGCGACCAACCGAGACGAACCAAGTAATTGAGCAAGGCCTCGGGAAGGTAACCCTGCTTGCGGTATTCCCGGATATCTACCGCCCCATGCCGCTTCGACAACTTTGAGCCGTCGGGTGCCAAAATCATCGGCAGATGAGCGAATACGGGCGCCTCCACGCCCAAGGCGGCAAACATGTTGAGTTGACGCGGTGTATTGTTGAGGTGATCGTCCCCGCGAATAACGTGCGTGATTCGCTGATCGCTATCATCAACGACGACCGCAAAGTTGTATGTCGGCGTGCCATCTGATCGGGCGATGACGAGGTCATCCAACTGGGCGTTGTCGAAGACTACCCGTCCGCGTACTTGATCATGAACCACTACCTCACCGCTCGTAGGGTTCTTGAAGCGCACAACTGATTTTGCCCCCTGCACAGGTTTTTTCCGGTCCCGACAGCGACCGTCGTATCGCACTGGCTTCCCATCCCTCATCTGAGCTGCCCGCAACGCATCGAGCTCTTCACGCGAGCAATAGCATCGATAGGCCGTGCCGGCGTCGAGCCATTGATCGACGATTTCACTGTACCTATCTAATCGCTGCGTCTGAAAGACGGGACCCTCGTCCGGCTCCAAACCGAGCCACGCGAGGCCATCCAGTATCGCCTGGACGTTCTCTTTCGTTGATCGTTCGCGATCCGTATCTTCGATTCGAAGGATGAACTTCCCATCGGTATGGCGCGCATAGAGCCAACAGAACAGGGCCGTTCGGATGCTGCCAATGTGGAGTACCCCGGTGGGGCTTGGTGCGAAGCGAGTGCGAATGGACATGGAGGGATCGCCGATTGATGCGCGCGCAGTGTAGCAGATTGCTAGTGTGCGCCGACGCTGCCAAGCCGAGCGCACCGCCCAACAAACCCACCGACAAGGCATGATCCTATGAACCGGCTGAGCCACGAACCGGCGATCCAGGCGAGCCCCTGGATCGCGATCTCATGCTCGATTCGGGCGCCGGTGAGACCTCCGCCGATCATCGTCCCGATTGCGAGCGTAGCTTGGCCGCAGTGCATCACCCAGGAATACTGAAGACTTGCCTCGATAACGTGAACTTGCACTACAAGAACCGACGGTAAGTCCGTGCTGATCCCCGCGAGAAGTCGTTTATTTCTCTCCGAAAACCGACTAACCTACCTCGCAGATCCTTGATTTAAGGACGTATTTGCAATATCGCAGGACGGTTTTGTCGGCCGCGAACCAGCGTAGTCTTTCGCTCCGCTCGATATCCTAGCGCGTCGACCGGGCTGGTTCAGCACACCGCTGACCACGATCTGCTGAGAGCCTGTTTTTTTCGAATATTATGCAACGCAGACCCTTGCCATGATTCAGCATATTGGTATAAGGAACGCTGAACTGAAAAGGGCAAACCTACCGAAAGGTAGGGACGCAAAGCTTCCGGTCTACGGAATTGTCTAAGACAGCGGGGCTGCCAGAGTAAAGGTTGCGTAAGGCAACCTGCCGGTTATTCTCGGCTGTCCTCCTCTATGCTTCGGCAATTCTCGAATCCGGAACCAGACGTAGACGTATGTGAACGTCGTGCAGCAGCGCTGCAGCGGATTATCGAAAACGGCGGTCGGCCAACGATCAAGGGACGGAGAATGCAGAATCTAGGACGGAGAACGATGACGGTATGTTTCAGCAGGGTCTGCACGGCGCTGATGTTTCTCACATCGGCGGCGTTGGTCAGCGGGTGTCTGAGTGGAGGTGGCGACGATGCTCAGTCGTTCTCGGGCTCAAACCCGGCACCCAGTCCCAACCCATCGCCGAGCCCACCACCGCCGCCGACGGCAAACAATAGCGCACCGACGATATCCGGCACCCCGCCTTCATCCGTAGCTGTTGGCAATACCTACTCGTTCACGCCAACCGCGTCGGACCCTGACGGCGACCCGCTGACGTTCAGCATCGAGAACCAACCCTCGTGGATGAACTTCGACCCCTCGACCGGAACGTTGTCCGGCATGGCTGCCGCTGGCACTGAAGGGAACTATTCTGATATCCAAATTACTGTGAGTGATGGTGCACTTTCGACATCACTGCCAGACTTCTCTGTCGGTGTCACGCAGGTCGCTCTCGGCTCGGCGACTGTTACCTGGACCCCGCCGACGCAAAATACCGATGGCAGTACGCTGGCCGACCTCGCGGCTTACATCATTTACTACGGCGTCAGCGAGGGAAGCTACCCGAACCAGGTTCGTGTCGATAACCCTGGCGTTACGAGCTTCGTGGTAGAGAACCTTGTGCCGGATACCTACTTTTTTGTCGCTACGTCAGTGAACTCGAACGGTGTGGAAAGCACTTTTTCGAACGTTGCGACGAAGACCGTGACCGCCAACTGAGTGCTCGCGCTTCGTTGGCGCGATGGGTGCTCGGCAGTGTGGTCGAGCGCGGGGCATATGGTTAGGAGTTCGCGGTGAACCGTCTATTGTTCTACCGCTGCGGCTCATGGCCCGGGTCTTGAGGAATGCGTTAGCTGCTCACACAGAGCAGCTACTTTACTAGCGTTCTCTTGCCATGTGAACGATCTCTCGACGATCGAGCGCTTGACGTTAGCTTGCAGGCGCTCTCTCGTAGCTTCATCGGTCAACAGTGCTTCAATTTTCCTAGCAAAGTCCTCACTGTCACCATGCCGGAACATCACGCAGTCGTGACCGTCCCTTAGTATCTCGTTGATATTGCGTGTATCCGGCGCGACGATGGCTTTGCCTAAAGCCATGTATTCGAAGATCTTCAGCGGAGACGCGTACTCTACTACGCTCGGCTGAAGCGCGACATCGAAGGCCGCTACAAAGTCTCTCACCTTGTCTCGCGTCACTACACCAGTAATTATGATGCGATCCTCGACACCGAGGTCTTTGGCCCTCGTTTCCAAGCTACTCCGGGCTGGGCCGTCACCGACGAGGAGCGCGACGCGATTCCCACTCGCATCTTCGGCGACGAGATCGACGACCTGTTCGAGCCCGTGCCACTCTCTCATGAACCCGGTGAAGCCCAGCACGGTTTTTCCGTCAAGTCCAAGTCGACTCTTGGCGAGAGTCACGCTCGGTGCGTTTGAAAAGGTATGAGTATCGATACCGTTGTGGATAACGAACACGTCCGAGGCTCGACCGGCTTTCGACGCTATGATGTCTGCCAGCACGGCTGTCACCGGCAGCACTGCATCGGCGTTTCGCCATACGAAGTTCTCCGACCAGCTCGCGAGCCGCTTTAGCGAAACGCCACCAAACTTGCTTCTTTCACTGAACAGCGGCGCATTGACCTCGCTAATCATCGGTATGCCGTATCGCCTCTTCAACCAGACACCTGCTGGCAGATAGAGGTTGTAGCGTTCGTAGAGGCAGTCTGGGCGGTGTTTTTTCACGGCCGCGCGCAGCTTCCAGTACGCAACGAAGCTGTAAGAAAACTCACAAATCTCGTAGAACCACTTCGGACACAGCTTTCTTAGAACGGCAACAAAGCCTCCTTCGCTACCAAACTCATGTCGGTCCACGAAAGCCGGCGCAACCATCACGATCTGGTGCCCTAGCTCCGCCAACGCCTTAGTCAACTCTTCAATATGCACGTACTGCCCATCTTTGGACGCAATACGGTGGTGATACAGTATCTTCATCTCTCGATCATTGATGAGGCGCTATCAACTTCTCTGAAGAATTGCGCTCAGTTCCAGCGGGCCGCCGCCTGCTAAGCGATTGACAGCACTGATGTGGTAGAGACCCGATTGATAGAAGCCGCAGCGCCACGGACTTGATGATGCTGTGTTGCATTGGGCTCCATGCCTCTAGATTCGGCGGACCACAAAACCAGAGAAGGATAACGAGATGGTGTGCTCGTTGCTGCACTCCACGAGCTAACCACTGTAGAACCGATCAGAGGTTGTAGAAGTCGTACTCCGTTGATTGTACTGGTATTTGGCATACAATGACCAGCACGATCTTAGAAATGGCGCTCACCAATCGATGATTATGAGGGTAACGTGAAAGCCGCCGCGTTGCGTGCCTGGAATACGCGATGAACAAGCCGGCGAAACACCGACCGTCGCTATACTTCATTATGCTGCTGCTGGTTGCGATCGGCATGCTCCTGCTGTTTGAGCTTGGCAGCTTTGTCGCGCTTCGGTTCTACGTCTATCCCCGTGACCGGTCTGCATTCTACGAACTTCCGGAAATCGACCAGCGTGACTATGCGTCCTACCGGCGCGAAAGGCACCCAACGCTCGGATGGCCTCGCCCATCCGATCCAGATGAGCTGCACTTCGAAGCTAGAGCCATTCCATCCTATCCGACGCCGGGGGGAGAATGCGTAGCGACTTTTGGAGATTCGTTCACGTACGGAGACGAAGTCGAAGACAACGAAGCCTGGAGCAATGTCTTGTCCAGAAGCTTGCAGTGTCGTGTCGCAAACTATGGGGTCAGCGGCTACGGTACCGATCAAGCCTATCTCTTGTTTCGCGACCTGCGCTTGAACACCCCACGAGTGTCGATCCTAGGATTCTTGCCCCACAATGCGATGCGCAACGTAAATCAGAACCGGTACTTCATTACTGGCGGGAACACCTATGGACTAAAGCCTCGCTTCACGCTGACCGGGGACGGTGGCGGATTGACCCACATCCCCATTCCCGACCTAGGCTACGACGACTTCGTTGATTCCTTTGCTAAACCGGAAGCCTACCTTGCACATGAGACGTTTACGCCATCATCTGAGTACGGTCCTATCGTCTTATCGTTCCCTTACTCGAGAGCATTCATCAAGTACGTAATGTCAGAGCGTGTCCGCATGTACATCGGTGGCTGGCCCGGATGGCGGGGATTCGTCAGCGAAGGTCATTCGTCTCATGCCCTAGAGGTAACTGCAGGGATATTCGACTTGTTTGCGCGCACCGCCCAGTCGCGCAACCAAACCGCTTTAGTGCTGATGTTTCCGACCGCGCGATCGTACGACGCGTTCTTGAGCAAAGGTGAAATAGCGTACCAGCCTCTGCTGGACCGCCTAGAATCCATCGGCGTGAGCGTGCTGGATTTGCACGATCCGATCCGAGAATACCTTGGCGATCGCCGTATTTGCCATTTGCTTACCGACGTCGCGAGTTGCTCTGGCCATTTTAATGCCGAAGGCAACGAGCTGGTTGCAGCCGCGGTTTACACTAAGATAACGGAAGACGGGTTGTTGGCCGCTTCAGACTAGGTGTGCTCGTCCCCAAACCGTACCTGCAGAAGAACTCGGCCGCCGCACCTACGATTCAGCGTATGTCGTTGATTTGCGACACTTTTACACTGGGACCAACGAGCTTTATTCGGTAGGCTTGCTCTCCTCACTGCGGGATCCTATTTTATGGAAACAGATCCTTGCGCTCACTACGCGAACTGGTATAACCAGTGGCATTGGACAAAGGCAAACCTGTCGAAAGGCAGGGACGCAAAGCTTCCGGTCTACGGGTAAACCACGATAGCGGGGCCGCCGAATTGGTATCAAACGGGCAGATCCGTTGCGACTCTGTGCTCTTGAGACTCCTGCTCCTAATGGCGGCGGAGGACTCTAATCACAGATTGCAGTCTCGCAGAGACCACAACAGAAAGCGGTATCAGAGCGGTGTTCGCATCGACCCCGCGCTATCGGCAGCACCCAACGACCAAGCCCTAGTCAAAGCCCAGGCGACGGTCTTACCGAGCCGCAGATGGGCTCAGCGGGATGCACTGCGAACGTCAAGCATCATTAACGGACTGCGCGCGGCAGGGCTCTCCGGCTCTGCAGCAGCGGCAACAACTAGTGGAAGTAAATAATGGATCGATCGATCAATCAGCACCCCGGCGGGCACGCATCACAACGCAACCTGGGGGCGTCCCTATTCGCCGTCCTCATGCTGGCGGTGTTACCAACCACCGCATCAGCACAGTTGGCCGTCGGCGCCCTAGCGCACGACGGTCCTCCCACTCCTGAGCAACTATCGCTGATAGTGCCTGTTACCGGCTCGTTGCCAACCTCGGCAACCGCTACCGTTCGATACAGACCCACGGGATCTGCGACGTGGGTCACCGGCCACCCCCTTTTCCGAATCAGGCCCGACTTCTCCAATAACCCCGCGGTCGGGAACGTCGTGGATGCGTTCGCCTGGCCAATCATCGATCTTACGCCGGGCACGAGTTACGACGTAGAAGTCGTCGTGACAAGCGGCAACGAATCCCAAACGCTGAACAACACGTTTACGACCCGACAACTACCGGCGCCGTCTGGACCACCAAACAAGACGATTCCTAACGGTGCGAGCAGTTCGGAGATTCAAGCTCAAATCGACGGGCTGCAGCCGGGCGACGTGCTTGAAATCCAGAATGGGACGTACGACGTAGGCGGAGGACTTACGATCGGCCGAAACGGAACGGCTGGCAGCCCCATCGTAATACGAGGTGAATCACGCGACGGCGTAGTTTTGACACGCTCTGAGGGAGCCATTCTGAATTTCACGGACGTCAGCGATTTGATCGTGGAGAACCTGACATTGCAGGGCTCGGGCATCGACGGTGGTACCGGTCAGTTCCACTGGGGCATACGAGGGAGGGACAACGCGGATATCTCCCGAGTGACGGTGAGGAACATTTCGATTCTTGGTGTGAATCAAGGCATAGTCTTCGACAACGAAGCCAGTCAGTTCTTGGTGTATGACTCAACGCTCGTTGGAAACAACCCCTGGACGTCCGCTTTTCTCAACTCCAACTTGACCTGGAACGACGATGGCATTCGAACGCCGGGCTATGGTAACGCTGTATTCAACAACAGCCTTCGAGGGTTCGGCGACACTCTGTCAATTGCAGCACATAGCGGAAACAACACGCTCACCGAGGCAATCGGTGTGCATTACTACAGAAACGACGTACGCAACTCGGGTGATGACTTATTCGAAGCCGATCACGGTCACAGAAATCTAGCTGTATACGATAACCGTTCACACAACTCGATGACCGTGCTCTCGCTGGACCCGTTGTACGGCGGGCCGCTCCTCTTCGCGAGGAACGTCGCCATTAACGTCGGACGGACACCCCACAAATGGAACAATACGAACAGCGGCCACTTCGTTTACAACAGTACGGTGGTCATCTCTGAACGCGACGCGGAAATCTCCGGATGGTATCAGCCGAACAACGGCGCTCAGAGAGCCTATGGCTATCGAAACAATATCCTAATCTATCGCGGCTCTGGGAACACGCTGTGGCTGGAAAGTGGCGGACACGACCCGATCGACTTTACACACAACTGCTGGTACCCCAATCGGCAGGTGCAATGGGGTAGCGCCTGGTCTAACCTCGCACAGGCGCAGGCGCAGATTGGTGCAACTACTCCAGTGTTTAGCGGTCAGTCAAAGAGACTGTTTCAAGACCAGATCTGTGAGCGTGACCCATTCGTGACTGACGTAGACATGGGATCTGGCTACCTGACAGAGGTTGTCCAGTCATATGCGCCAACTCTGTCCAACGGTACTGCCCCGAAGAACTCGGGCGTATCCATTCCCAACGTGACGGACGGGTTCAGCGGCTCGGCACCTGATCGCGGCGCACTGATTAGTGGCCGACCGATCGTCGCTTGGGGGGACCGTATCGCGGGAGTCGGCACGATTCCTTTACCGCCAACAGATGTAAGCACGGAATAGCCAACATGAAACTACGCCAAAACACGCACCCAACGAAAAGCACACGCGCTGGTCGTCCAGCGAGCAGGATAGGACTATCGCTCGCGCTGATGTTTGGATGGACGATGGCGAATGCACAGAGTTCGCAAACTCCCGAATACATTTCTTCCATGGCGGACTTCGAAGTGCGTGCCCTCGCCGGGAACTTCCAGCCGACAAATGGCAAGGAGACCATGGAGTCAGTCACTCCGAACGAATGGCTCGCGAATGATCCGGGTATCGTCGATCTTGCCGGAACGATCGTCGCTTGGTCCGGCGGACCCAAGGCGTCCGCAGGCACCAAACTGTTCGTGCACGGCGGCGGCCACAACGATTCCGCAAACAACGGTCTGTACGCTTTTGACTTCGCGGGTTCAGCCGCACCGACCGGTTGGCTCCTCGAGGACATAAGCGCAGTATCGGCCGTGCGTGCGGCAACTTCGTACAACGATGGCAAACCGGCATCGGTCCATACCTACGATGGTGCGGTCTACGCCCAACACAACAATCACATCTACCGATTCGGCGGAGCGATATGGAGTCCCAGCGGGGGATTCACTAAGTCCGCGTGGAAATACAACATAGCCAGCGGAGCTTGGACCGCCCTGCCCGACTTTCCGGGCACCATGAACACCGTTTCGTCGATCTACGACCCAGAATCACGCAAGATAATTGTCGGTGCCGGTGGCCGCAATGAGGTTGCATTCTTCAGAACCGATCAAGACACCTGGAGTTCGCTCAAGTCAACGAACGGTAACTTCTGGGGAGGCGATGTCTCCGGTGCATACGACCCGACAAGGGGACGCGGAGTACTAATAGGCAACGGCGAGAGCCGTTTAGTGACGATAAACTGGTCCAGGGAAACGGTCGATGTATCGAGCCTCTCCGCATCCGGCGCCACTGAGATTCTTAGCACAGATGGTCCTTCCGCCGTTTATGATCCGTTCCGTGACTCGTACTGGATATTCGGCGGCGAAGAGGGCAGCCCTGGTTTCGGTAACATCTACGAAATGGATGCGGAATCCCTAACGATTCAGCGCCGTTCTCTGAGTGGTGCCAGCATCCAGGTATTGAATTCCATGCAAGGCTCCTATGGGCGCTACTTGCTCATGCCGGAATGGCGAGCAATGGGAATTGTTGCATCGCACGAGAGTCCTGCCTACGTAATCAAGCTCCCCACTGCCGACGCTAGTCCAATAGTCCGCCCACTGCCGCCGTCAGAAGTAGCCACGGACCAAGAAGCAGAGGCGCAACTGGTTGTCGAACAAGACGCCGGCGCGCTCGGCGAGCAAGAAACATCGAGTGACAACCGAGTCCGACAGTAACCCGCTAATTCACCCTAACGTCTCGCGCGTTCAGCCAAATTTCGAGCAGCACCAGGACCCAGACGACCGTGCCGTAGAATGCTGCATGGTCGGTCCTGTGCCGCGTCTCGACATCCGCGATGAACTGCTCGCAGAATATCCCTCTAGACTTCAGTCGCCGAATGTTCTCGGCGACGACCGACCGCAGTTCTTCTGAAGACCTCAGCCACTCACCGAACGGCAACCCAAAACCATGCTTGCCTTTGTGCAGCGTTTCTTCAGGTAGGAGAGACTGTGTGGAGCGCTTAAAATAGGCTCGCAGTTGCGATCCACTGATCTTATCTTGGGAGCGCACTCGCGTTGAGAGCGCAACTAGATCCGCGTCCAATAACGGATACGCCACATCGACCCCGGCGAGGTCGCACATGGTGTTAACCTTTTTGAGATCGTTGTCCGCGAGGGTCAACTTCCAGTCGAAGAACAGCATCTTGTCAACTAGGTCATCTCCGCCCCCACGCTCATACCATTGTCGCATCACGCCAAGCGGGTGAGACACATCTATGGAATCCAGAAACCCCCTCTCAAAGATCGTCGCGGGATCGTACATCTGCAAGTAGTTGTACGTTTGTAAGCGATCGGGCATCGGTACTCGGGCTTGCTCGACGTAGCGTTTGAGCTTGTGTGACGGCATTGACCAGCCCATCGGCACGTTCATTAAGACTGGCTCAATCAGGAGACGGCGAATGATGCTCGGGACGCGAGAATATACGTCGAATAGCTTTTGCGTTGCGTATCGCTCGTTGCCGGCGAACAATTCGTCTCCGCCGTCTCCGGCCAGCATCAAGCTCACACCATCTTCCTTGGCGATTTTTGCGCAGAAGTAAGTCGGTATGGCAGATGAGTTTCCAAACGGCTCATCATATGCCCCACCAATTTGCTCGATCGATTCTGCAACGTCGCTCGGTGTCACATAGTATGTTTTTAGGTCGAGCCCAAAATGGTTTGCCGCTACTTTTGCATACTCGACCTCATCGTATCCCTCTTGAGCGAAGCCGATGGTGTACGCGCGCAGCTTCGCAGGCGCGCTTTCGTTCGCTATTCCGCATACCGTCGAGCTATCCAAGCCGCCGCTCAAGAAAGCACCGGTATCGGCGTCTGGTTTGCAGCGATCTACCGCGGACCGAAGACACGGAATGAGCTCGCGCTCAAGCGCTCGACGTTCCGACTTTGCCCGCGCTCCGGGTTTGGGTGTCCAGTAATAATCCGTGCGGAGAGTATCATTTCGGAACTCGATCAGCTGCCCGGGCTCGAGCTTCGAGATGCCTGAGTAGATGGTTGCCGGACTGGGCACGACGTGAAAAAAAAAGAAATCGTAGATGGACTGCCGCGAAACAGATGGATCTACGTCGCTGTGCCCCAGGACAGCAGCAGTGGTAGAACCAAACACCAGTCCACGCGGGACGGCCGCGTAACAGAGCGAGCGAATTCCCATCCTGTCAATAGCCAGAACGAGCCTATCTGCAAGCGGATCGTACATAGCCAAGGAAAACGCTCCCGACACAGAATCGAGAAGGCCAACGTCCTCGTGCTCGTAGGCTGTTGCGACCGCCTTGGCGTTCCCATCCGACTGCGCGATTGACCGATATCGAGCGTTCTCGAACTGTGGTGTTCCTTCAATCGCCACCACAAGTCCATTCGCGTGCGAGCAAAGATCGTGGGAACTCGAGAATTTGCCGCCTATGTACGCGCTCTGCGAAATTGACCTGTGTGGATCCCCTGCTCCCGGTAACTCACACTCCATTTTGCGGGCGACTTCGCTTGGATCAGCTTTGGGAATAGCGTACTGTACCCACCCACAAATTCCGGTCATGTTTTTTCCAAGAGAACGAACAATCGATTCGATACTGAAGCGTTCATACTAGCACCGGAGCACGAACAACGGATATTGGGGCCTTCGAGATGCACTTTGTCGGTTCATGAAGCAGTCTGTGCAGAAGCGGGATTGTATGACAGGTCGTGGATTGTGGGAATTGATGACTCGGCACTGAATTCGCTCATAGCCCGAGATACAATTGGCACAGTACCGGCATTGGCAGAAACCATCATCGGTGCTCCGAACCGTTCAGCTTGCTTCAGTCGGTGAGCTTCTCGGACATCAGACCGACATCGGGAGAGTTAGACATCGCTACTGACCAACATTCTTCTCACGAACTCGCAGACGATTCCTCAGTTCTGGAAGATGTCAAATCGAGTTTGGCACAGTCGCTGCAGCTGGGCGCGAAAGCTGAGCATTTTACGGCTAGTACTCGGCTCCTGGGAGAGCTGCCAGAGCTGGATTCGATGGCAGTCATCACTGTCATCACCGGTCTGGAAGAATACTTCGGCATCACGATTGAAGAAGAGGATCTGAGTGCCGAAACTTTTGAGACCGTTGGTGGGCTCGTAGCGTTGGTCCGAAAGAGCCTCCGCTAGCAGGGGAGCAACGTGGCGCGCGCGGCTGTTCTCGAAGCCGAATTTCTGCGTGGCAGCGCAGGGAAAATTCTCGTTACTCGTTTTTCGCCGGCGCGTGAACCCCGCGGGCTGGTTCTTCTTGTTCCTCCTTTCGCCGAAGAGATGAACAAGTCCCGAAAGATGTATGCCGACCTCGGGCGGCAGCTTGCGCTAATCGGTTACAAAGTACTCGCACCGGACTTGTATGGGACGGGCGATAGCTACGGTGAGTTTTCTTCGGCCAGATGGTCAATCTGGCGAGAAGACCTATCGATGACGCTCGAAACCGCCCAACCGGATCGGAGAGTGCCAGTCTATCTGCTCGGTCTGCGCCTCGGTGCGCTGCTGGCATTGGAAACGGCGAACGAGATTCGCGGCACGCGCGCTGTCATCCTCTGGAGTCCCTGCCTTGACGGTACGCAGTACATGAACCAGTTCTTGCGACTACGCGTTGCGTCTCAAATAATAGGAGAAGCCGGTGAGACTACGTCGATCCAGGAACTCAGGGAGAGGCTCAGCTGCGAGGGAGTCGTCGAGATTGCGGGGTACGAATTGGCTCAGGAGCTAGTGGCTGAGATCGACAAATCAGATATCGTGAGCCTGGCAGCAAGCTTGAGATCGCCGATCCACTGGTTCGATGTCACCAGTCGCGAAGACCGCAAGGCTGCTCCCGTCGTATCGCGCACGGTATCGAAGCTCGGCGATCTGGGCTGCAATGTTAGAATCCATTCTATTCACGGCCCTCCGTTTTGGGCGACACCAGAACTGGCCCACTCTCAGCCCCTCATCGAAGCAACAACGAACGTTTTCGATCAGCAAGACCGTGACTAACTCGCAGCCGATTGCATTTCACTGCCGCGGGTCGACGCTTCAGGCCATCCTTGAGACGCCAGACACACCGAAAAACACAGCAGTAGTTATCGTCGTTGGCGGGCCACAGTATCGGGTGGGCAGCCATAGACAGTTTGTACTGCTGGCTCGGCACCTAGCCGGGCATGGATACGCGACCCTGAGATTCGACCATCGAGGGATTGGCGATAGTGACGGCGCGACAACGTTCGAGGCGTTGGACGATGACATTGAGGCAGCTATCGGTGAGCTGCAGCGACGGCTTCCCAACGTGCAAGACATAGTGCTTTGGGGCTTATGTGACGGCGCATCGGCTGCCATGATTTACGCGGCCAACGACCCACGCGTCGTGGGCTTAGTGCTGCTGAATCCTTGGGTCCGCAGCGAACAAACGTACGCACGATCACACTTCGGAGGCTACTATGCGCCGCTCTTGTTCAGCCGCGTGTTCTGGAAGCGACTGTTACGCGGTGAGGTGAACATCCGAGATGCAGTGCGATCGTTCCTGCGGAACATTCGCTCTGCTTATGGATCTGCGACGCCGGAACAGGCCCCGCAAGACCTGCCGTTCCAGAAGAGAATGCTGGAGGGTATGCGCTCCTACTCCGGGAAGTCCCTCGTTATCCTCAGCGGTCAAGACCTAACAGCACGAGAGTTCTCGGATGCGGTGTCCCGTGATCGAGATTGGCGGTTGCTCAAGCACTCCGCCTCGACCGAGTGGCGGACACTGGAAGATGCCAACCATACGTTCTCGACACGCGCGTGGCGCGACGAAGTTGCGAACTGGACGCTTGGCTGGCTTCGCTCGCTGTGAGAAGCGTACTCATGATCGCGTACCATTTCCCTCCTGTGTCGGGTAGCAGTGGTGTACAGCGGGCACTAAGGTTCGCAAACTACCTGCTCGATCACGACTGGCACCCGATTGTCCTTACGGTCAATACGCGCGCTTACGAATCCACGAGTGGCACTGAGCGATCGGAGGTCCGGGACGAAGTGAAGGTGTACCGATGCTGCGCGCTCGACACTGCTCGACACCTCTCGATTCGAGGCAAGTACCCTAGCGCGCTGGCACGCCCGGACCGTTGGTCGAGCTGGAAGCTACCCGGAATCGTCACCGGGCTCCGGCTGATTCGCCGGTATCGGCCAGAGTTGATTTGGTCCACATTCCCTATCGCAACCGCGAACGCCATCGCCGCCACGTTGGCACGGTTTAGCCGCCTGCCTTGGGTCGCTGATTTTCGCGACATGATGATCGACGTCGATTATCCAGCGGACCCCGATCTCAGGCGATACCTTGGGCGACTTGAGGAGAAAATCGTCTCCCGTGCAAGTAAGGTGGTGTTCACGACTCCCGGCACGGTTGCGCTGTATCAACGACGCTACCCGCACCTGCCTGCCGATCGCTGGACTTGCATTCGCAACGGCTTTGACCACGAGAGCATGCAGTCTGCCCGCGCGCGAGTGCAGAAGCAGCAACACCATTCTGCTGTAGGCCGCCGTAGCGTCACTTTGCTACATAGCGGCATTCTCTACCCGTCGGAGCGTGATCCGCGCCACTTCCTGCAGGCAATCGCTCAGCTCAAGGCCAGCGGAGACCTAACACCGTATGGCTTGAAGGTCGTCCTTCGCGCGACCGGCCACGACCTGGTCCACCAACAGGAGATCTCGCGACTCAACATCGGCGATATCGTCTCGTTAGCACCAACTCTCGACTACGGAGCTGCGCTGGAGGAGATGCTGAATGCGGACGGGTTGCTCGTGTTTCAAGCATCGAATTGCAACAATCAGATCCCTGCAAAGCTCTACGAGTACTTTGCGGCCGGAAAACCTATTCTCGGCCTTACCGACCTCGATGGTGAGACAGCCCAGACAATGCGAGAGGCAGGCATCCACGATCTGGCGGACCTAACCGACACCGAAGCGATCAAAGCCGCGCTGCTCAAGTTTCTCGATTCAGTGACGCGCGGTGTTTCGAGTACCGTTCGAGAGCAAGAAGCAGTGAAGTATTCCCGGAGTAGCCAAACGGCTGAACTTGCTCAGCTGTTCGACGAGCTCAATTGATGCGAGGTCAGTTTGCGCAGCGCCCACGCCGCCGGGCACGTCGGGTTACGGCAGGCCACCTGCAAACTCGTAGGCACCTTGGTCGATTCGTTCGTCTTGATACCGCGGCGCTAGATCAGCGGGATGAGTGTGTTCGTACAACGGCACGTATTTAGCCAAACCTGACATCGCAGCATCGACGCCGGCATCAATTGCCGGTGAACCCAGCACGAGCCGGTAGTCGAAATTCCTACGGTCAACGAAAACTCCCCGACCGGTCGCCCGCTCGTCATTGGCATCCACCACGAGGTTTGCCACTGCGCTGATTTCTCTATTCGACACCTGCCCATTGCCGAAGAACACGTTGTTCTGCACGAGTACCTCCGCGTTCGGCGTAAAGACATTTATGAACACGCCCCCATCTCGCTCGTTGATGAACGTATTGTTTATAACAATCAAGTTCCCGCTCTTTATTCCAGGCATCTCCGCGGCGTACGAAACAAGCGAACTATTCTCAGCCAGTCTTCCTTGTTGTAGAACGTTGCCCAGCAGGACCGCCTCTCCGCCCTCGGGCAAATCTACTAGGTAACTCGAGGTTCCGGCCTCCTTATCAAGAACTTTGTTGTAGGAGACCTCAGTTGCGTCAGCGCGGCTCTTGATGTGATGCCCGACTCTGGCATGGTAGAAGGAACTGCCCGTAACGAGCAGGCGATCGACATGGCCAATGTACAGACTGTGAGACCGCCCATCACCATGCCCGTTGTCGTAGAAGATCGAAGACTCTACTTTTGTCGTTCCGCCGGTTCGGCCTGAGAGTATCCCGTTTTCGTTCCCGTGAAAGCGGCATCTACGAATGGTGATGTTGGCTCCCTCATGGCGAATTCCCGCTCCGTTTCGATCAGCGACGCGCGCCCCCGAGAACTCGATGTTCTCGACCGTGACGTTGTTGCCTTTGATCACCCAGAGCGCCTTCTCCTCGGCGGTGTTGTTCTGCCACGCGATGTGGGCTCCTCCACCCAGCCCCCTTATCGTGAGATCATTTTGGTGCCAAACAGCAACATCGCCGCGGTAAACCCCAGGCTCGATCACCACCTCATCACCGTCGCGGGCATGCGCCGAGGCACGACTCGGCGTCGGGTATTCGCTGTCTGGGCCAACCGTTAGCGTTGCGCCATAAGACCAATCCGTCTTGATCAGCAAACACAACAACAGTCCAAAGGACAAGAGAGTTCCGCGCGAACCTCGGGTTACACGCTTATCAATCCACGGCCCCATCGGAGCAGGGTGAACAACGGACCTATGCTGTACTTTTTGGGCAAAAGGTTTAAACAATATAGTTCGCATGAACGTTCACCCCAGCGTGTGCATGACTTCTAAGCAACTCTCTGGAAGACGAGAGATCGGAGTTGCACGCAAGAAACCATGAACTCACTATGGTATCGTTCTCCTCCGATGCAGTGACCGTTTTCCCCATGTATTTTCACGTTGCTGCTACCGGATGAGACGAGAAGTAGACGAGTAACGTAATGCAGAATCCGATCGATTCAGAAGACACAGGGCCATGGCCCGTGATGGTACTTGCGCACAATGAGGAGCGCCACATTGTTGATTGCCTCGAGAGCATCCTGCAGAGCGATCCCGGCTGCCTCGTGGAAATCTTTGTTATGGCAAATGGGTGCACGGATTCCACCGAGGACGTCGTTCGAGAGTATGCGACCAAGCATCCGGAAGTTCACCTCGTTACGATCGAAATGCCGGATAAGTGCAACGCGTGGAATGTCTTTGTTCATGAGACGGTCGTGGAGAGAGTGCCCGGACGCAGCATGTATTTCTTTGCAGACGGCGATGCAAGAGTGGTCCCCGGCTCCCTGAAAGCACTCCGCGATGGATTGGTCAGAAACTCACACGCGCATGCCGCCTCAGCACCGCCGGCTTCCGGCCGGAGCATCGAAAGAGATCGCCGTCAGTTGCTGGAGGAGCGGCACTTAGTCGCCAATTTGTATGCCCTGCGGGGGTCATTTGTCGAGGCGCTGCGTGCCAAGAACGTGAAACTGCCGCTCGGTTTAGAGGGCGACGATGGATTGATCGGAGCACTGGCGAAGTGGGATCTTGACCCGTCCGGCGGTAACTTCGACGACCTGCGCATTGAGCCCTGTGAGACGGCGGGGTTTACGTTCGAATCAATGTCACCAGCGCGATTCGGTGATTGGATCGCCTATTGGCGTCGTGCTGTTCGCTACGGTAGGCGGCGCTACGAGTTTCAGCTCCTGGGAACGCGCCTCCGCGATCAGGGTATCAGCGGACTCCCTGTGCACATTAGTGAGGTCTACGAAGACGCCGATCGATTGGAACTAATGAAAGACGGGCTCTATACAGTGCCCAACTGGTTTGCGCTTCGGGAGATGCGCCGCGCCGGCGAAAAGTAAGGTAACCTCACCGACTCTTTACTACTCTTGCTCTCCCCGGTCATCGATCGAAACCCCCGCCTTCCTCAGCTTATTCCTAAGTCCCGGAAGCGGATACCCGAGCGTGTAGGCCGTTTTCGCATGCTCCGCTGCTCGATTGTACTCGCCGAGGTCGGCGAACAATAATCCCGCATTGTAGTGAATCTCTGCCGAGTTCGGCTCCATTGCTAGAGCGGTCTCGAATCGCTGCCTTGCTTCGACCGTCTTGCCCAGCTTCATAAAGTACATGCCTTCCAGCAAAACGACGGCGGCGTCTCCAGGCACAAACCGCCGCGCCCGGTCGAAATAGCACTCAGCGGAGTATCGCATCCTATGTCCGCCGCGCGGTACCTCTTCGAGGTAGTAGCGAGACATCGAATACAAAGCACGGTGATGGTTTGGGAAGGCACGCAACGTGTAATCTATGTCACCAACTACGTTGCGTCCCACCAGGTTCTCGATTTCAGCTGAGAAATGATAAGCCTCTACTCGAGGAAGAAACTCCCTGAAATGCCGCGGATTGGTGTAGTCGAAAGGTCCGTATCCGTTTTCGAGGGGACCGCACGCCTGAAACGTCTGCGCGTGTGCCACCGTCGCGGTGAAGAGCAGAAACGGTATCGACATTCTTACCATTAGATGCTTCATGGCTAGCTTCCGAAACTACTGTGTAATGATGGGACTGATCGCCGCAGGCTGAGCAGCCATATTTTTCACCAGGCGAATGCGCGGCTGCCTTACAGCCAAAATATACACCAACTCGGTCATGCCGTCCTGAGCTTCTTATTACATAAGCTAGGCGCCGGTGTGGCTGCCCGCAACCTACTTACCCGCTTCCACGAAAAGGCGAAGCGGGAATTTCCAACCGCTTTGGCTCCAAACGGGAATCCGGCTGAGCTGCATTATGTCGCTGCTCTGAGAGACCGGGCCCGGCGCCGTCGTCACGGCCAACTCGAAGCCACACTGCCTTAGCAGCTCGACATGAGCATCTGTGTAGTCTTCTCGTGGGCGTCCATTCGGATACGCGAACGAGGAAACCCGTTGCCCCGTCAGCCTCTCAAGGTCAAGCTTGTTGTGTTGAATCTCATTCTTTGCCTCATCGAGCGTTATGCGGGAGAGAATTGAGTGGGTCACCGTGTGGCCACCAACCTCCATACCAGATTCGGCCAGTTGGCGAACATTGCCATCCGACATCATGAGATCATCCGGTAGGTCTGCCGCAAAATCGCTGCACAACTTTCCCACCAATTGATCGCGATCATGCGTAGGAAGATGCTTTAGCCGCGTAAGCACTGCATCGATCGTGTTGCGCTTCTCCTCGGCTGTCCTGGTGATTGTTCTTCCCATTCCTAAGTCGCTCAAATCCAAGTCGTCGGCGATGCGGATCGTCTCAATCATCGTGTCGTTCCACATCCTGCCGCTTCCAAGATAACCGCTTGCGACAAAGAACGTAGCAGCGAACCCATGCTCGTTTAGCAGCGGGAGTGCCACGTCGCAGTTGTCTCTGTAACCATCATCAAACGTGATGCAAACCGCGCGGCGAGGTAGGTCTCCATCGTGCAAAGCGCGAACTGCGGACGCCAGCGGCAAAACGTTGAAAAAACGAGCCAGCAGGCTCATTTGCTTCCCGAACGTAGCAGCGCAAACCTGCTCCGGAAACAGCGGGTCCGGCGCTGCGGGAACGCGATGGTAAGTCAGGATGAGCAGTTTCGGATCGCGCCTAAACATCAGTCGCTAGAATGTAGGCAACTCCGCGAGTTCACGTCGCAGCGTCGGTCTTGCGAGTCCTCGAGTGCGCAAGGACTGAGTCAGAGCTCCGACCATGCGACCGTTGGTCATTCGGGCGACTAGCGCCGACCCGGTCAGCGTCCACGGCGGCCATCTCCTGCTTAAGGGCGTAGTTACTGAGTGCCACCAGTGCGATCAAATGATAGAACAGGTCGAAGTAGGCCAAGCCAAGAAACGCACCGCCGACGGCGTAGCCAATCAAACTAACTTGCAACATCCCTGAAAGATCCACCAGCCAGGCGGTCTCCTTCAACCGCATCGCTTTCCTCCGGGTCGATCCAGCCATCATCAGCGTGAGGACACCAAGCCCCAGAAACAGAGCTAGTCCGACGAAACCATGCTCGCCGAGGATCTCGAAATAGATGCTGTGTGAGTCATGAAAGTTCTCGGGCTCGGGGGCGTATCTGTCAAACAGCTCCGGCGTGAACGTCTGAAATCCTCCACCTACCAGCGGTCGGTCCGACGCCAGATTGTAGGCGAAGTACCACGCGTTGATCCTACCGAGCGCAGAACCATCTTCTTCGTACGTCTTGATCGTCGCCATCCGCTCGTGCCAGTGCTCGGGCATGGCGACCCACATCAGTGGAGCGGCGATCACCAATATCAGACCAAGCCAGATCTTTTGTCGACTTCGAAGCCAAAGCACTACGACCATAGCAACAATTGCCAGGAACGCCCCTCGTGAGTGGGTGGTAAGAATTGCTAGCGCGGTACATCCTATGGCGCCGAGAATCGCCCACCGAGCGAAACGGTGTTTTTGCTGTGTGCACAGGTACCACATAAGGGGCAACACCATAACCATAGCGAGGCCAATTTCATTGTTGCCTTCGATAAAGCTGCCCTGCGGCCCCCATACTCTGAAGTTTCCGCCGGTGCTTGCCGAGAATATCCCCCCTTTGACGCCGAAAAACCCGATCGAACCCACGATCACGTACACCAAGTAGTTTATCCGCTCCTTTCCCTTGATTAGCAGGAGCGTCAGCATGGACATCAACTGGATCTTCATCGTCCGATCCCACTCTTCCCATGCGAGCTCTGGATCCAGTGACACCACGGTGGTGACATTCATCCAAAAAATAAAAATGAGCCAAACGACCAGAAGCGCCGACCACGGAATCGTCTTCGGTTCCCTATCGAACAGCAGGCCGATCAGGGTTGTTAATCCAACTACCTGAGCAAAGGGAAAATTGAACGCCATGCCCCAAGATAGTCGATGCGGGTTCATGTACCCCAGCCACGACCACAAAAGGACACCTATGTAGGCCCGCCGTATGACGAAAGGCAAAAGCCCAAACACAATACAGAAGAGCAGTATGTCTCTCATGCAGACAACCGCCTGTGTCCGGACTTCGAAACACCGGTGCCCGGATTTTTTCCAGCGTGACAACAGGTCTTCACGACCATCAACCGCTACTCATCTGGGTCTCTGTAATCCGCCAAGGTCCTTGTGCGCTTGCCCGTAGCTTGCTGGATGTACGTTGAAACCGGCTCATGTTATGTTCCATCGCGTCTAACGCATCTCGTCCGCGAAACGAACATCTCCATGCCTCGCCTCCTCACCAGCAAAGTGACAGGTCCGATTGCGGAATTTGGCCTGATTGCGGGTCTACTGTACGGCATTGACGAATTGTTCTGTAGATTTGGATCACGGTTTCGGATCTTTTGCTACGAGATCATGATACAGCCAATAGCTGCCCAGCCGATAGCGCCACCCAGTCTGACAAAGAACATCCGGGTTAGGGAGGTTCCTCGCGAAGACCCGGTTCTCGAGCAGTTCCCGCCGTCGCAGGACGCCCTCGACCAACGCTATTCTCAGGGTGCAGTATGTCTCGGTGCTTTCAATGCTGAATCACTGATTGGCTACCAATGGCTCTGCTTCGGGCCGTACGAAGAGGATGAAGTCCGTTGTACGTTTGTGCCAGAACCCAGCACGACCGCGGTATTCGATTTCGACTTTTACGTCTACCCCGAGCAACGCTTCGGCATTGGGTTTGTCGCCCTCTGGGACGGCACCAGTGATTACCTGCGCGAGCGAGGGATAGAGTATTCGTGCAGCAGAGTTTCCTACTTCAACACGGCCTCACGAAAGTCCCACAAACATTTCAAATGGAAGCGAGCAGGGTTGGCCGTGTTCCTGCGAGGACGATCGTGGCAGCTAATGGTAAGCACCCTGGCTCCGTACCTGCATGTTTCGTTCAGCAAGTCTTCACGCCCAAGGATCCGAGTTTCGACCGTCGGGTTCAGCGCACTGCGGGACTGACAAGCACTTTACAATAGCCAACGAAACGAACGTCTCTGTCCGCACTGGAGGTGGACCGGAGCGAACATTAGGCTGTATTATTTGCTCGTGCCGCCGGGACTCGGGACTACTACCGGTCCAACGACGGCCGAAGTCCTCCAAGACCTTGCCAATGTCGCCACACTTCCTGAATAGGATCGATCCAGACTTCCCAACCTGCATTATCTGTGTCGGCTACCACCTATCGAATCGCGACGGAGATTATGTCCGTGTCAGAAACTATTCAGAAACTCGTAGACTACATTCGAAACGAAATCGGCTATGACGGTCGTTTGGACCACGACGCCGACCTGCTCGACGAGGAGATTCTGGACTCGTTTAGCGTTGTCGAGATAGCGACATATATTCAGACGAATTTCGAGGTTGAGCTGAGCGGAGACGATCTGGTTCGGGAGAACTTCTCATCCTTATCTAGTATGGCTGCACTTATTACGAAGAGGTCCGAGTCGACTAGCTGACAGCAAGGATCCATGACTGCCAGCCGATCGCCCGCCGGTCGTTCATCCCTCTAAAGGCACTACCCGGAGCGCCAGATGTACCGATCCATACCAGCATTTCTCGAGCGCACGGCTGCTCGGCTTTCCAACAAGGACGCCATAGTCTCGCGGACCGGGTCAATATCCTTTCAAGACTTACGGCAGCAAGCAGTGGCTACTGCCGGTGCGCTTCGGGAAATCGGCATCAAACCCGGCGACCGAGTCGGGATATGCATGGAGAAATCGATAGACCAAGCGTGCGTGGTACTGGGAATTCTGTACGCCAACGCCGTAGTCGTGCCAATACTTCCGCGCCTAAAGAAGGCCAACATCGAACACATAATCGAAAACTCTGGCATGGCCGGCCTGGTCACCGACGCCTCGCGCGTGGATGAGGTTCAGGATTTTGCAGACCAAACGAAGTTAATCGTCGGGCAGGGAGAGATAGAAGATCGATGGCCGAATATTGCCTACATGCGGCGGCATATCAGATCTAGGCTGTTCTTCGATCGCATTGGAAATGACAACGCGGCGGTCATTTATTCATCGGGATCCACCGGAAGGCCGAAGGGTATTCTGATTTCGCATCGCAACCTAGCGGATGGCGCCGAAATCGTAGCCTCCTACTTGGCGACTACCGAGCACGACAAGATCTGCTGCATCCTTTCCTTCAATTTCGACTACGGACTGAACCAGATTTGGCAATCGGTGCTGACTGGAGCGACTCTGTATTTGCACGACCTAGCGTTACCCAATGACCTGTTTACGCTGCTTGCAGAAGAACGCATCACCGCATTGCCCGTAATGCCCGTGATAATCACTCAGATGTTTGTTCCGAACCTTTACACGCCAAACCCGGACCATGAGTTCTCTCATTTGCGATATGTATGCTCTACCGGAGGGCGGCTTTCGGACAAGATGATCACCAACCTGCGGAGGACATTTCCGCAGACGCAGGTGTTTTCGATGTTCGGACTGACGGAAGCGTTCCGGTCAGCCTACTTGGACCCAGCGGTGATTGACTCACACCCCACGTCTTTTGGAAAGGCCATCCCGGATACTGAGCTGCTCGTCCTACGTCCTGATGGCGAAGAGTGCGCACCACACGAAGTCGGCGAACTCGTGCAGCGCGGAGCAACGGTAGCTAAAGGGTATTGGCGCGACCCGACCAACACAGCGAAAGTGTTCCGCACCCACCCCCGGTATCCCGGCGAGACTCTCGTGTATAGCGGAGATAACGTCAAGAAAGATGACGAGGGCTATTTATACTTTATCTCGCGCCGAGACGAGATGATAAAGACGCGTGGCTTCCGTGTCAGTCCAACCGAAGTTGAGCTAGAGGTCGTGAAGCATCCGAATATCCAGGCGGCGGTTGCGTTTGGAGCGGTAAACCTCGACGTTGGCGAAGACATCGTGTGCTCGTACACGACAGTCGATGGGGCGCCGCTGGGCGAGCCACAGCTGAAACAGTACCTGAAGGGCCTATTGCCGCGGCACATGGTCCCAGCCTTTTTGGTGCACCTGGAGTCCTTCCCAATCACGGGTAGCGGCGGCAAGATCGACCGGCGGACGGTGATCGACGACACCAGAGCTAAACTCGGCCTCGAGAAGCAATCAGAGCAATCAGCGGGTCATGCCTCTTGAACGAGAGAGCTGGGAGCTCCTCTGAGAGAGTCATCCAATGACCAAAGGCCGCATTGTGATTGGGGTTATCGGCGACGATATTCACGTTGTGGGGAACCGAATCATGCAGCTCGCTCTAGAGGAGAGCGGCTACCAAGTTTTCAACCTCAGAACCCGAAATCGACCCAACCACTTCTCTCAGGCAGCCCTTGAGACAAACGCGGATGCTGTCTTCGTATCTTCTCTCAATGGCGAAGGCGAATACTGGTGCGCAGATTTTCGCCGCCATTTTTTCGAAGACCACAGATACGATCTCTTGCTCTACGTCGGCGGAAACCTGGTAGTGGGCCGCCGAGACGAAGCGGAAGTCGTCGCGACCTTTCGCGGCTACGGATTTGACAGGGTCTATCATCAGATAAACGATATCGGCGTGGCTATAATGGACCTCGACCGAGACCTCGGCCATGGCCTTCCCTAGCAGCCAGGCCAAAATCGAATCCGTCGAGGCGCACCGAGGTCTCGTTCTATCGCATCCTCTCGCACAGGCGATCGATGTTGAGGAGGTACGCAGCTTTCTGTCGGACATGCCGCACGCACGATTCGCATCGCTCGCCTTCCAGAACAGGCTCAGTTCGCCGTACATCCAACCGCGCGGTGGCTTCCCACGAATCGATGACCAGCGTCGTTTGACCGAAATGCTGAGCGAGGCAGGCGCTGACTTCATCCCGCTGACAATCGACAGCTACACGAGGCACAACCAGTACGAAACCGCCGCTGAACTGCTAGAACGAACTGAGGATGAAGAAAAGGACTATCTCAACGGATATCCTTTGTTGTGCCACGGGCATCTGCTGACGCGCGACTTGTATAGAGGCATCGACAAGCCCATCAGCCTGCGCCATGGAACACCCGACGCTCGGCTGCTCGTCGAGACTGCGATAGCCTCCGGCATTACCGATATCGAAGGCGGCGGCATCTGCTACTGCATTCCGTATTCCGAGAATTTCCCGCTAGACCGTGCACTCTTATACTGGCAGTACGTGGACCGCATATGCGCATGGTATTCGACGCCTGATCGGCCGATACACCGCGAGAGCTTTGGTCCCCTGACTGCCACCATGGTGCCACCGTGCATGGTTATCGTCATTCAGGTGGTCGAAGCCCTACTTGCTGCCGAACAAGGGGTAGAGAACTTCACAGTTAGCTACGGACAGACAGGATCGCTGGTTCAAGATTTGGCAACCGCAAGGGTACTTCGGCAGGTCGCTCGAGGAATGCTGGACAAGTTCGGATTCGAAGACGTCAACGCGTACCTAGCCTACCACCAGTGGATGGGGCAGTTTCCGAGTGAACGGCCGCTGGCGGAAGCTCTAATCACAGCCTCAGCGCTTGTCGCTCAACAGGTTGGCGCAGACAAGATTGTAGTTAAGACGGCAGACGAAGCGCTCGGCATACCCACAGCGGAAGTCAACGCGATGGCGACTCGGGTCGTTCGATATGTATTTGACGTTTTCAAGATCGAAGACACTCTAGATTCCCACTCTATCGATGACGAAGCTGATCTTATCCGGCTCGAGGTAGAAGGAATTCTCGATCGCATCCTCGATTTACCCGGAGCTACTTTTTGGCAAAGCGTGTTTCGCGCATTTCAGCTCGGGTTCATCGACGTACCTTTCTCTCCGCATTGTGACAATGCCAACCGGCTTACTACCCTGCGGGACAACAACGGGTCCATCCGGATTCTCGATCCCGGAGACGTGCCGATCTGCGAAGAGGCCATGGCGCGCGAGAAGTCCGGGCTCGGCTCGAGATCCAGCCGTCCATCGCGAGACTACGAAGCGATGCTGGCTGACATCAGCTTAATGGCCCGGGGTTTGTGAGCGCACCTGGTTTGAGGGAGCTGAGCGTATCCGCGGGCGGGAAACTTGCCGTCGACATCGGCTCGACGGTTATAAAGGTGGCCGAACTCTCTCCTGATGGAGGAGTTTCTACACAGCATTTCTTTCCCCGCGATCACGCTCTGTCGATTTCTGAGCAGCTAACGCAGCTACTCGGCAAACCGTCGTCATCGACTGACGCATACACCGTGTCGATTTGCTCCTCGGCCAATGGCGGCCTCAGGGTTGGCATCATTTGCTTGACCAGCCGATACAGCGGCACGGTTCTCAGAAACCAGTCTTTGCTGGCCGGTGCGAATCCGGTTTTCGTCTGTACTTATGCAGAACTCAAGCGGGACCTACCTCCTGTCGACGTTCTGCTTGTCGGAGGCGGCATCGACTGTTCAGATCCCGGGCCTATCGAACGACTTATGGCCGACTTCAAACCCGAGGACTTCCGTTTCGGATCATTAATCTTCGTGGGAAACCGCCACCTCTCAAACCTCATGCGTTCACTTGCTCCGTCCGCGACGGTTGTGAGCAATCCGATGGCCTCGACATTGACCGGCGCAAGCGACAGCGTGTTCGAGTTGCTCCGAAACGCTTATCTCGAGGACATTGTCCATAAGGAAGGTGTTTCGGATCTTAAACCCCTCTTTAGGTGCAGTGTTCGCCCCACTCCCGAGGTGGTAAACCTGGGGTTTCAACGGATCGTCTCGAACCGCAGCCGCGTTCCAGTTTCCGGGGCCGCGATCCTCATTGATATCGGCGGTGCGACAACTGACCTACACTACACCACGGAGATAATCTCTGACGAAAGCGTGAATCGTCCCCCGTTTGCCGCATCGGTGGGCCGATACGTGTTTACTGATCTTGGCATTGTTGCGTCTCGCGATAGCACAATGGTGCGGCTGCGAACACATTTCCGCTGTTATGAGTTGCTGACGCTCGTGGTTGATGAAAAGGTCGATGACGTTTATCGGCAGCTGCGCGAAGGCGAGTGGACCGCGCCTCCGGCGATCCTCGCCTATGCTTGTCTGTTTCTCGCGCTCGAGCGATTCGCGCGGGGCGACGGTCCCGGGCTTCCCAGTGCGCGGCTAGAAAAAGTCTCGATGTTTCTGCTCACAGGAGGAGCCGCTCAAATGCTCTCAGAGAAGCGGATCGCACAAGTCGTTGGCCTCCTATCGCGAAACACAGTCCCGCCTGCTGCTATCGGTATCGACCGTGATTACCGTATATGGATAGACGGAATCGAGCCGGTAGACAGCGCGAGTCAGCCGCGATGAGTGAAGTGCGGGCACAACCTCGCTGCACCGAGGTCATGCATCTACCGCATCGCACAATGAGATAGAGGGACCTCGACATGCCTAAGTCAGACGAACTTCATCAGCGTTTCTCTGTGGAATTGCTGCAGAACACAGCCACGCGCTTCGGTACGCCGTTTTTTCTCTACGACATCGATACGTTCCGAAGCCAGGTGAATCTGG